>JAURDB010000009.1 GCA_030828175.1 Flavobacteriales bacterium | reverse complement strand
TGGGCTTTCTCTTTGCGGGCGGATTGGGCGCGCTTGCCGGTCACCCTGATGCCATGGAGTCGTTGGGAGCCGTGGTGGTGTTGGCGTGGATAGGAACGGCTGCGGCGCTCGTGTTGTTCAATGGCCTGATCCAACGGACGAGCGCACTGTTTGCGAGTTCCGTGACCTACGTGATTCCCCTGATCGCGTTGTTCTGGGGGTGGATGGACGGAGAATGGATTGGATGGCCCCACCTTTTGTTCGGGGCTGTGATCCTGAGCGGAGTCCGCTTGGTGGCAAGGCGCTAAAGGTCAACCTGGCGCTATTCCAGCACGTCGCCACGCAGCTGCCGGAATCGCTTGCGGGCTTCCACTACGTACAGGCTTCCTGGGAACTCGTTGAGCAACCGTTCATAGAGTCCTTGGGCAGTTTCCGGGTCTCCGAGTTGATTTTCGTGGATGTCTGCCAACCCGAACAAGGCATCATCGGCCAGGATGTCCATGAAGTGCATCTCCAAAATTTCCTCATAGTGACCGATGGCCGTATCGAATTGACCCCGTTGCATGGCGATTTCGGCTCGAATGAGGAGGATTTCGTCCTCCAGGGTGTGCATGGGGTAAGCGAGGACGAGAGAGTCCAGGGTGCGAAGGGACGCATCCAACCGGTTGCGGTATCGCAAAAGATCGGCGCGCGCGAACATCTCCATGGGCGCCGTAAGCGTATCCATATTGAAGTTGTCGGTGATGAGCAGGCTCAAATCAATGGCGTCGTTGGAGATGAGCTTCGAGGTGCTGGCCTTGAGGATGTCCAGCTGGGCCTGCGCCCAATTGAAGTCTCCTGTGAAGTAGCTCACCCGCGCATTTCTGAATTTTGCCTGTTGTCCAAGCAGGCCTTCCTTGTGGTCCAGGTCGACTTGACTGAAAAGCAGCGATGCCGTCCAAACGTCATCTTGGAAAACAAGCACATCGCCCAGCAATAGCTTGGCGCGGTTGCGTTCGTCGAGTTCGAGTCCAGGCATGTTGACGGTTCGGTCCAAGATGCTCTCAGCTTGAGCTGGATTGTTCAGGTGGAAGGCGAGGAGCTGGGCCCAATCGGTCATGATGCCGCTCGTACCCGGTGTCTCGCCCAGGTCTTCCAATGCGAGGCGGTAATCATTCGAAAGCGAAAGCGCTGCGGCTGTATCCAAAGGGAATGTGCCCGTTACCTGTTCTTTCCGCACTTGCAACATGGCTTGCCGGGCCTTGTCGTATTGTGTGCCGGAGGGACCTTTGGCAGCGACAGTGGCGTAGCACTCGTAGGCGGTTTCCAGGTCTCCGTTCTTGGCGGCGACTTCGGCGAGCTCCATCAGGCGCCGGCCATTTTCATTGTTGCGTTGGTCCAGGGCTTTGACATGGGCCAAAGCGCTCAAGAAATCCCTTTGCTGGTTGAAGACCCAGATGAGCAATTCCAGGAAGACGGTATCTCCTGACCATTCTTGTGATGCTTTGAGAACTTTCCGCCGGACCATGTCGGCTTGGCGCATGTCAGTGGCGATTCGGAGGTTGCGGTTGAAGCTGTTTTGGACCGTCCTCAAATAGTTGGGCCGTTCGTGGAGCAGCGCCATGAAGCTATCCACCATGCCCTCGTAGTCGCCCCGGAGGCCTTGCAGGTTGGCGAGTTCATAATGATAGCTGTAGTTGTTGTTGCCATTGGCCATGGCTTTTTCGTAGGCTGCGAGTGCCAAGTCGAGCTGATCCAGCTTGATGAATGCATCTGCCAGTCTTTTGGTGGGACCTTGGCCTACGGGCAGCTCTGACAGCGCTTTTTGGAAAGCCGCCTGTGCTTCGTCTTCCTTGCCGATGCGCAGGTAGAGCGAGCCGAGGTCCACCTGGGCCATGGTTTTGTCTCCGTTCTTCTTGAGCCTAGACTTGACGATGTCTTCGGCGGCGTCGAAGTCCTCCAGTTCAAGCAGGGTATTCAGGTACATATCGTACACTGAAGGGTCCTTCTTCCAAAGGTTGTCCAGGTAGAGACGGGCTTGCTCAAAGGCGCCCGAATTGTAGTAGTAGGTGGCGAGTTCCAAGTCGCTTTGCGCGTGAGAGGCCGATGGAGCCAAAAAAGCACAGGCAGTGAGCAAAGCTCCAAACAGGTATGTGCGCAGCGTATTCAAAGGGATGCTGGAATGGCGCTGAGGTAGCGAGCGGTGGAATCGGCTTCCTGAATGATTCCGTCCAGATCAGTCAGTCCTCTGTCGAGGAATTCAAGGGCGATTTCCATTTCCTCGAGGAGATGTTGGGCGATGCGCAACTCATCTTGAGCAACCCTGTCGAGATAGGCTACGTCGATCGGGGTTCCTTCGGCATCGACCGTTGCTCCATCGACAATGGCTTCGATGAGGTTTCCTATTTGGCGGCGTGTCCGGTCGAGCTCCTGTTCAATCCGCCTTTGGCGGCCCGGCTGGCGGCGCAGCATGCGGCGGCGTTCATCCAGCACATGGAAGGGCCGGCCCTGCTCCAGGTTCACGATCAGTCCGACCATCATCGACTCTACGGAACGGAGGGCGCTGTCCACCTGCGCGAGGGCAGGTTCGGCCTGGTCGTGTGGGGCCTCATTGAAGACGGCCTCTGCACTGTCCAGGGCAACCAGCGCTTCTCGCAAGGTGGAAACATGCTCTGTCCCGGGTTTGGGGCCGCACCCCACCATCAGAAAGACGAAAGAGAACCCTCCGATCAGCGAGACCCTTCGACCCCAGGGGAGCAGGCTCAGTGGGGCAGACCTCAGGGTGGTGCGGGACTTCATGAGATGGTGTCGAAACCGGTATAGGTTCGGAGGGCTGCAGGAATGCGGATGCCGTCCGGTCCTTGGTGGTTTTCAAGGAGGGCCGCTACGATGCGAGGCAATGCCAGTGCGCTGCCGTTCAATGTATGAACGAGTTCAGGCTTTCCCTCGGCATTGCGGAAACGGCATTGCAGGCGATTGGCCTGGAACGTCTCGAAATTGGAGACGCTTGAAACCTCGAGCCAGCGTTGCTGGGCGGCAGACCATACTTCCAAATCGAAGGTCAAAGCGGAGGTGAATCCGAGGTCTCCACCACAAAGGCGCAAGGTGCGGAACGGCAGTTCCAGGTCCCGGAGCAAGCCTTTGACGTGCTCGACCATGCCCTCGAGTGCGGCATAGCTGTTCTCCGGCTTCTCGAAGCGGACGATTTCCACCTTGTCGAACTGGTGCAAGCGGTTCAAGCCACGGACATCTTTTCCGTAGGAGCCGGCTTCTCTGCGGAAGCAAGGTGTGTAGCCACAGAGTTGGATGGGCAGGTCGCTCGCGTTCAGCAGGTCGCCGCGGTATAGGTTGGTCAACGGGACCTCCGCTGTGGGAATGAGATAGAGGTCATCTGCCGGGCAGTGGTACATCTGGCCCTCCTTGTCGGGCAATTGGCCCGTTCCGCGGCCGGAATCGGCATTGACGAGATGTGGGGGAATGAACTCTTCATAGCCCGCAGCATCTGCGCGGTCCAGGAAGAATTGGATGAGGGCGCGCTGGAGTTTGGCTCCTTTGCCGCGATATACGGGGAAACCGGCACCGGAAATTTTCACGCCCGCTTCAAAATCGATCAGCTTGTAGCGGTCGGCGAGCTCCCAATGTGGGAGGGCAGCGTCTCCCAGATCCGGCTTAGACCCCTCTTCGGATACGACTTCGTTGTCGGCGTCGCTTTGCCCGGCGGGAACACTTTCGTGGGGGCGATTGGGCAGCTCGAGCAACGCGTCTTCCTGTTGCTTGATCAGCGTCTTCTGGTGCTCGTCGAGGACATGGATCTTCTCTTTCAAGGCAGCCATTTCCGTGCGCCTGACTTCGGCCTCATCCTTCTTCCCCGATTTGAAGAGTTCCCCGATTTCCCGGCTGGCGGCATTTTGTTCGGCCTTGAGGTCGTCCACTTCCTTTTGGGTGTGGCGGCGTTCCTCATCCAGGGCAAGGATGCGATTGAGCATGGGCGCAGCGTCAATGCCGCGCTTGGACAGGGCCTTTTCCAAGGCGTCGCGCTCGTTACGTAGAACCTGAAGGGTCAACATGGCTTGTAAAAATACGACGGTGCCCCCTCCTTTTCAGGATGGGGGCACCGTCATTTGCCCTTGTTGGGCTTTCAATAAATCTGAAGGTCAGGCTTCTGCTGCAGGCAACACGGAGACATAGCTCTTGTTGCCCTTGCGGCGGCGGAATTCCACGACCCCATCCGACAATGCGTAGAGGGTGTGGTCTTTGCCGATGCCGACGTTCAGTCCGGGGTTGTGTTGTGTACCACGCTGGCGAACGAGGATGTTGCCTGCGATGCACGTCTGACCGCCATAAATCTTGACGCCCAGTCGTTTGCTTTCTGATTCGCGGCCGTTCTTGGTAGAGGCCGCTGCCTTTTTATGAGCCATGGTTCAGGAGTTTATTCTTCAGCCTTGTCCTCAGTGGACTTCTTAGCGGCCGGCTTTTTTGCTGCGGGCTTGGCTTCTGCCTTGTCGTCAGTGGACTTCTTAGCGGCCGGCTTTTTTGCTGCGGGCTTGGCTTCTGCCTTTTCCTCGCTTGCTTCCGCCGGCTTGGCGGCGGCCTTCTTCGGCTTTGCACCCAGTGCAATGCCGTTGATGACCAATTCGGTCAGGGAGGGGCGGAACCCGTTCAACTTTTGGTAACCCTTGCGGCGCTTCTTCTTGAAGACAAGCACCTTGTCACCTTTCAAATGGCGTTCAACCGTGGCTTGGACGGCTGCGCCGTTTACTGCTGGGGCGCCAACGGTCACTTTGGATCCGTCATCGACGAGGAGCACGCGGTCAAAACTGACTTTTGCGCCCTCATCGTCTTTCAGACGGTTCACATAGAGCCGTTGATCTTGCTGTACCTTGTATTGGTGCCCTGCAATTTCTACGATGGCGTACATGATGGCCTCTTTTTTTGAGGGGTGCGAAGATACGTGTTTTTGGATGGGCATGAAAGTCCCGGTGGCTCGGATGTGTCAAATGGGCGGAATTGCTGCGCAAGAAGCGGTCACGCCAGCATCAAAATGGCCTCGAGGATCCCAAAGTCGTCGGGTGTTTGGCAGACCACGTGGTCCCAATTGCGTTGGCCCAACGCGCGGGAAGTGCTGGGGCCCAGGGCTATGATGCGCGATGGGGGTGCAAGGGACCAGGCCTCCACATTGGAGGGAGAAGTGAAGCAGACAACATCGGCTTGAGGTGGTTTCACAGGGAGGGGGACCGGTTCGTAATGAGGCCAAGCGTACAAAGGCCCCGCTATGTCCTGCGACTCCCATCTTGACAGGGTGCGCATGCTGTGTGGAATGGCGACTCCCTCGTGTTCTGTTCGCTGTCCCGCAAATTCCTGCCAAGCGGCCAAAGGATGCCCAGAGCCTATGAATCCCAATCTTCTTTGAAGCCTGTCTGGGAGTGCGTCTGCCGTTCCATGGCCAGGGGTGGCAATGCGGATGGAAGGGTGGCTGAGAAGCCAATTTTCTGCTGCGTGGGCGGCACCAGGACTTCCCACCCAGGCCCAATCCGCTTCGGCAGCGCCGACCGGAATGGAGGGGGAGGGCAACGGTTCCGCATGGATGAAGGGAAACTCCTGGACCACCCAACCTTGGGCAGGCGCCACCCGCTTCAAAGGACCATCGCCACGCGGAGTGCGGGTAATCAGTACTTTCAATGTTTGCTCGGAATGCGCTGAGTGGAGCGCATCCAATGCTTGGGATGCGGTCTTCGCCAAGGCGCGAAGGGGGCCCAGCTCGGTCTGCAAGAAGCAGCGGAGACGTTGGATGGAGGCATCCCACTGGGCACCAAAAGGCAATTGACAACCGCCGTCCAGCGCACGCAGGACGGTGCGCTCTGATTCTACCTCCAGACTGGCTTCTGCATGGGCCAATCCAGCTATGAAGGATGTACGCGGGTCGTTGCTGCGCATTTGCAGGGCGAGCGCTCCTTGAGCGGGTGCGGGAACAAAGCGCTGGGGCTCCAGTGAATGGCAATGCAAATCCGACAAATCCAATTCCAACCTGGACACGCCCGCTTCTGCCAGAACGATGGCATCATAATGACCTTCCCTCAGTTTGCCGATTCGGGTGGGCACATTGCCGCGAAGGGCCTGGATGTTCAAGTCAGGCCTCAACAGGCGCAGCTGATCACGGCGACGCACCGATGAGGTTCCCACCGTTGCGCCCTGTCCCAGGGGAAGCCAGGGGGCAACGGTATGCGCTGATGGGTGAACCAGAAGCACGTCGCGCTGAGAAGCGCGGGATGGAACGGCGGCAATCACCAGACCGGCCGGCTGCCGGGTCTCCAGGTCTTTGTGGCTGTGGACGGCAACATCGATGTCTCCCGCCAACAGCGCTTCTTCGATTTCCTTGGTGAAGAACCCTTTGCCCTCCAGCTTCTCAAAAGCCTGGACTTGCTCACGGTCGCCCTGTGTGGAGAGCACCTTGATTTCGGCCGTTCCGCCGGCCGCCTGGATCAAATCGCGGACATGGTGTGCTTGCCAAAGGGCGAGGTCACTTCCTCGTGTGCCAATGATGAGGTGTGGGGTGTCCGGCATTCGGCCTCAGGACTTGTCTAGGTGCTCGAGCACGGCCTCGCGGGCAAGTTTCATCGGGACGGACACATACTTCTTTTCGAGGTAGGCCACGATGCGGTCTACCAAGTTCCTCGTTTCGCCATCCAAGTCGGCGAGCTCATCGGCAAAAACTTCTCCCAGCGCGGTGTTGCGCACAGCGGCCAGAAGTTGGGGCAATTCGCGGAGCGCGAGCTCTACTTCACGCTGCTGCAGCCGTGAAGTCAATTCGTTCATGCCATTTTCGATGATGCGCTGGCAATCGCCCATGGCGGTGCGACGACCGGCGACGTTCTGGTCGGCAATGGGCTTGAGTTCTTGGACCCCTATGACTTCTGTATTGGGTCGATTTCTGAAAGCTTCGTCCAATCCTGAGGGCACACTGAGGTCGAGGACAAAGCAGCGTCCTTCAGGCAGAAGCGTGGCTTCTTGGGCTCCAAGCAGGGCGTGAGCGCTGCCTGTACAGATGAAAATGGCTTCGGGACCGGAAGCGAGGGCCTCGGGTAGGGCCTCAAGTGGCCCCCAATCCCACCCACGGGGAGCGGCCAAGGTTTCGGCTTTGGCTTCCGTTCTGTTCAGGATGCGCACGGCACTGTGTCCTCTCTTTTCAAGGAAACGGGCAATGTTGGCGTTGGTTTGTCCGGCACCGATGACCAGCACGTTGGCGTCGGTCTTCACATCTTGTTCGAGGAAGGCTTTCCATCCCAAGGCATTGACCGAGACGCTGCGTTTGGCAATGTCGGTTTCTGTGAAGATTTGCTTGGCGGTCTCAACGGCGACGCGTTCGGTAATGCGCAACTGGTCGCCTGCGAGTTTCCATTGCCTCGATTTTTCGAGTGAGGAGCGCATCTGGGTCAGAATCTCGCGTTCCCCCAGCACCATGGATTCCAAACCGGCGCTCACACGGAGCAGGTGACGGGCCGCTTCTTCTCCGTGCATCACCATGGCGGTTCCCATCAGCGAACGGAGTTCGGCCGGATCGGGAGCAAAAGCTTGGAAAAGCTGTTGCAGCCGGCCCATGCAGAAATAGGCTTCGTCGACCAGGATGAATTCCACGCGGTTGCAGGTGGTCAGGTAGGCAATGCCTTGTACCTCGAGCTTTTCCTTCAGCTGCTTCAGGAATGTCTGCTGGCTGTCTTCGGGAATGTGCAACTGGCCAATGCGCTCTATGGGCGCATTTCGGTGGTTGAGGGAGACGATATGGAGATGTTCCTGCCGCAAGGGAAGTTCAAAGTTCGGATAGGAAGGGGTTTCTACATCACAGAAATGTCAAAGGGGTCCCTGACTCATGTCGCCGGTGGGAATGGGTACCATAGAAAAAGGCGATTCGGGTAGAATCGCCTTTTTCAGTCATGTTGTGGGGGCGGATTCAGCCGCTGCACATTTCGCAGTCGGGCCCATTTTCGATGGAGCATGCCGCGACTTGCTCTTCGTGGGTCATCTGTGCGACCTCCTTCTTTTCCGGTGCGGGCTGCTCCTTGTACTTCTTGTCCACCGTGAATTTGATGGCGTCGGTGGCCGCTTTGGTGCGGAGGTAGTACATACCGGTCTTGAGTCCGGAGCGCCAAGCGTGGAAGTGCATGGAAGTCAGCTTCGGTGCGTTGGCGTTTTCCATGAACACGTTGAGCGACTGCGATTGGCAGATGTAAGCCCCGCGGTCTGCGGCCATGTCGAGGATGGCGCGCTGGGAAATTTCCCAAGCTGTTCGGTACAGCGTTTTGAGGTTTTCTGGAATCTCCGGAATGTTCTGAATCGATCCGTTGGCGGCGATGAGTTGGTTTTTCATCTCCTCGTTCCACAGCCCCAGTTTGGTGAGGTCGCGCAGAAGGTGGTTGTTGACGACGATGAATTCACCGCTCAGGGTTCGGCGGGTGTAGATGTTCGAGGTGTAGGGCTCGAAGCATTCGTTGTTGCCAAGGATCTGCGCAGTGGAAGCCGTGGGCATGGGAGCCACCAGCAGGCTGTTGCGCATGCCCTTGTCCATGATCTCTTCCTTGAGGATGTCCCACTCCCAGCGGTCGCTCGGGGTGATGTCCCACATGTCAAACTGCAGTTTTCCTTCGGAGGCAGGGGAGCCTTTGAAGCTCTCATAGGGTCCCTCTTCGATGGCCAGATCCTTCGAGGCGCAACAGGCCGCGTAGTAGATGGTCTCGAAGACGTCCTTGTTCAATTGTCGTGCCTCTTCGGAGTCGAAGGGGAAGCGCATCAGGATGAAGGCGTCGGCCAATCCCTGAACGCCGAGACCGACGGGTCGGTGGCGCATGTTGGAATTGCGGGCCTCCACGATCGGGTAGTAATTCCGATCGATGACGCGGTTCAAGTTCTTCGTGACCTGATAGGTCACCTCGAACAGTTTGTCGTGGTCGAAGGTGAGGTCTTCCTTGACGAATTTCGGCAGCGCAATGGAGGCTAGGTTGCATACGGCGACCTCATCCTTCGCGGTGTACTCGATGATCTCAGTGCAGAGATTGGAGGAACGGATGGTACCCAGGTTCTGCTGGTTGGACTTGCTGTTGGCCGCGTCCTTGTACAGCATGTAGGGAACGCCCGTCTCGATTTGACTTTCGACGATTTTGAACCAGAGCTCTTGGGCCTTGATGGTCTTGCGGCCTTTGCCCTCGGCTTCGTACTTCTCGTACAAGGCCTCGAACTCGGGACCCCAGGAATCGGACAGGCCGGGGCATTCGTTGGGACACATGAGGGTCCACTCGCCATCGGCTTCGACGCGCTTCATGAACAGATCCGGCACCCAGAGGGCGTAGAACAGATCGCGGGCGCGCTGCTCTTCCTTACCGTGGTTCTTCTTGAGGTCGAGGAAATCGAAAACGTCGGCGTGCCACGGCTCGATGTACACCGCAAACGAACCCTTGCGCTTGCCGCCTCCCTGGTCCACGTAGCGGGCAGTGTCATTGAAGACGCGCAGCATGGGAACGATGCCGTTGGAGGTTCCGTTCGTGCCGCGGATGTAGGATCCGGTAGCCCGCACATCGTGGATGGCGAGGCCGATGCCCCCCGCGTTCTGGCTGATCTTTGCGCACTGCTTCAGCGTGTCGTAGATGCCGCTGATGCTGTCCTCTTGCATGGTGAGCAGGAAGCAGCTCGACATTTGGGGCTTGGGCGTGCCGGCGTTGAACAGGGTCGGGGTGGCGTGGGTAAACCAGCCTTCCGACATCATGTTGTACGTCTTGATGGCGCTCTCAATGTCGTCTTTGTGGATGCCAACGGAGACGCGCATGAGCATCTGCTGTGGGCGCTCTGCGACCTTGCCGTCGACCTTGAGGAGGTAGGAGCGCTCGAGGGTCTTGAAACCGAAGTAATCGTAGTTGAAGTCCCGATCGTAGATGATGGCGGAGTCGAGGGCTTCTGAATTGGCCTCGATGATTTCCATGACATCGCTTGCGATGAGGGCGGCGGGTTCGCCGGTCACCGGGTCCGTGTACGTGTGCAACTTGCGCATGATGTCTGAGAATGATTTCTCAGTGGTCTTGTGCAGGTTGGAAACGGCAATGCGTGAGGCCAGTTGTGCGTAGTCGGGGTGGTTCACCGCATTGGTGGCGGCCACCTCGGCAGCGAGGTTGTCCAGTTCTGAAGTGGTCACGCCATCATAGACGCCTTCGATGACGCGCATGGCCACAGCGACCGGGTCTACCCTTTCGTGAAGTCCGTAACAGAGTTTCTTGACCCTGGCTGTGATCTTGTCGAATTGGACTTGTTCCCGGCGTCCATCCCTCTTGACGACATACATGTGTTGTTTCGGCTGGTTTGCCCCCGTTGACTGGGGAGAAGGTTCATACTGCCGGGGCGACAAGACCCCGGTAAATTGGTGTTTTCGGAAAGGGTTGGTTACGTGCCGGGGAGGGTTTCAAGTGAAATGAAATTCTTCCCGGTCTGCGTTTCAATATCGGTTCATTGACGGAGGAAATCCGATGCGGGGAGGGTTCACTTTTGAACTTTTTGCCCGTTGAAATCAGAAATCCGCGTCGAGGCTGAAGCCTTTGCTTTCTTCTTCGGAGCCATTTTTGTTCACTCCGGCCTTCTGATACTCGGCGACGCGCTTCTCGAAGAAGTTGGTTTTGCCCTGAAGGGAAATCATTTCCATGAAATCGAAGGGGTTCGAGGTGTTGTAGATTTTCTCGTTTCCGAGTTCTACAAGCAGTCGGTCCGCCACGAATTCAATGTACTGGCTCATGAGATCTGCATTCATGCCGATCAGTCGCACGGGCAAAGCATCGCAAACGAATTCCTTCTCGATGGCCACAGCGTCGGTGATGATCTTTTCGATCGTTGACTTGGGCAGCTTGTTGACCAAGTGGCGTGTGTAGAGCAGGCAAGCGAAATCGCAGTGCATGCCTTCGTCGCGAGAAATCAGTTCGTTGGAGAAACTCAAGCCCGGCATGAGTCCCCGCTTCTTGAGCCAGAAGATGGAGCAGAAGCTGCCGCTGAAGAAGATGCCTTCTACCGCAGCAAAAGCGACAATGCGCTCTGCGAAGCTGCCGTTGTCAATCCACTCCAACGCCCAATCCGCTTTCTTCTTCACGCAATCGAGGGTCTCGATGGCGTTGAAGAGGTGGTTCTTTTCCTCTTTGTCCTTGATGTAAGTGTCGATCAGCAAGGAGTAGGTCTCCGAATGGATGTTCTCCATCATGATCTGAAAGCCGTAGAAGAACTTGGCTTCCGTGTACTGCACCTCGGCCACGAAGTTCTCAGCGAGGTTCTCATTTACAATGCCATCTGATGCGGCGAAAAAGGCAAGGATGTGCTTGATGAAATAACGCTCGTTGTCGTTCAGTTTCTCGTTCCAGTCCACGATGTCGGCAGCGAGATCGATTTCTTCAGCGGTCCAGAAGCTTGCCTCCGACTTCTTGTAGAAGTTCCAGATGTCGTCGTGCTGAATCGGAAACAGGACAAATCGGTTGGGATTGTCCTCCAATATGGGTTCCACCACCTGAGTGTTTTCGGGAAGAACCGCTTCAATGGCCATTTGCCCCGTGGATCCGGTATTGGATTCCGTTGCCGTTTCATTCAGGGGTTCTGACGTGTTTCCGAGTGATGGATCGATCATGGGGCGGGGTGGTGGAAATGTGGACTTAGAAATGGACTTTTTGACACTGCGTTTTCCGTTTCCGAAAAGACGGACTTCAAAACTGCAGAGGGGATTCTTGAACGGCAATCAGAAACCATGAACACCTCGGTGT
This sequence comes from Flavobacteriales bacterium, assembly GCA_030828175.1. Lineage (GTDB taxonomy): Bacteria > Bacteroidota > Bacteroidia > Flavobacteriales_D > Sanyastnellaceae > UBA8752. Next base: position 24,290 of record JAURDB010000009.1, on the reverse strand, counting down.
AATTGTCAACATGACGCTCAATAGAGGGGCTAGTTGTTTGTTATAGAGCGTTTTGTCTTGTGGATAGGGGCGCAGATGTAGGGTGGCGCGGTATGGCGTTGATGCCACGTTGTGGGGCTGGGGAATTCCCCGGCGGTCGTGGATTTTCAAACATTGTTTGGGAGTGCCCACCCCAATCTTGGGCCTTAATTTTGTCCACACCCCTTGCGTCGTTTGATCGTTTTCATCATGACCGAAAAGGGGAGACGCAGCACCCATGATTGGAGCCTTCAACAAGATCGTCAAACGCCTGGTCGGAGACAAGGCGGCAACGGATGTCAAAGCCATTCAGCCGGCCATTGATGCCATCCACGGATTTGCTTCTGAGATGGAAGGGCTTACAGCGGATGGGTTGCGCGAGCGCAGTGCCGATCTGAAGGCACGCATCCTGAAACATGTGGAGGAATCGGTCGCGGAATCCACTGAGTTGAAGGCCCAGGCGTCTACCAACCCGGCCATGTCCTTTGAGGCGAAGGAGGTGCTTTACGATCGGGTGGACGCACTGGAAAAGCAGATCGATGTCCAGCTCGAAGAGGTGTTGGAGGAGCTGTTGCCCGAGGCTTTCGCGCTTTTGAAGGAGACGTCGCGTCGGTTTGCTGCGGAAGGAGAGGTTCAGGTACAGGCCTTGGACTACGATCGGGATTTGGCGGCGGTTCATGATTTTGTGCGGATCGATGGCGATCGCGCTTTCTGGGCGCGGAGCTGGAAGGCTGCCGGCTCGGAGGTGGAGTGGAACATGGTCCACTACGATGTGCAGTTGATTGGAGGTGTGGCCCTCCATCGCGGAAAGGTGGCTGAGATGCAAACCGGTGAGGGAAAGACCTTGGTCGCCACGCTGCCTGTATTCCTGAACGCCCTGACCGGGCGCGGAGTGCACTTGGTGACGGTCAACGACTATCTCGCCCGGCGCGACGCCGAGTGGATGGGCCCCATTTTCCAGTTCCACGGGCTCACGATTGATTGCATCGACAAGCACCAGCCGAACTCCGAGCAACGCCGGAACGCTTACCGCTGTGACATCGTGTATGGCACGAACAACGAGTTCGGATTCGACTACCTGCGCGACAACATGGCCATGCGCCCGGATCAATTGGTCCAGCGCAAACATCACTACGCCATTGTGGACGAGGTGGACAGCGTTTTGATTGATGAGGCCCGCACGCCGCTGATCATTTCCGGTCCCACACCCAAGGGTGACGAGCACGAATTCGAGCAGCTCAAGCCGAAGGTGGTCCAGCTCGTTCAGAAGCAACGCCAGACGGTCAACGGTTTCATCACCGAGGCCAAGAAGAAACTGGGGGACCCGGGCTCCGACAAGGAGACCATTCGCACAGGAGGTTTGGCGTTGTTCCGCGCCAACCGCGGCCTTCCCAAGACCAAGTCGCTCATCAAGTTCATGAGTGAGGAAGGCATCCGTCAGCAGATGTTGAAGACGGAGGCGTACTACCTCCAGGACAACAAGCGGATGATGCCTGAGGCGGATGAGGAGCTGTATTTCGTCATCGACGAGAAGCAGAACCAGGTAGAGCTCACCGAGAAGGGCATCGCCATGCTCACGGCCAACATGGAGGACGAGCATTTCTTCACCATGCCGGACGTGCCGTCCACCTTGGTGGAGATTGATGCCTCCAGCGATTCGGATGCCGTAAAGCAGGAAAAGCGCGAGGCACTTTTCCGGGAGCAGGGGGTGAAGTCGGCCCGTCTCCATACCATGAACCAACTCCTCAAGTCTTACGCCCTCTTTGAGAAGGACGTGGACTATGTGGTCATGGACAACAAGGTCAAGATCGTGGACGAGCAGACCGGCCGCATCATGGAGGGTCGCCGCTATTCCGACGGATTGCACCAGGCCATTGAAGCCAAAGAGGGCGTGCGCATCGAGGCCGCTACCCAGACTTACGCTACCATCACCTTGCAGAATTACTTCCGCATGTACCACAAGCTCGCGGGCATGACGGGCACAGCGGAAACCGAGGCGCAAGAGTTGTGGGACATCTACAAGCTCGATGTGATGAGCATTCCCACGAACCGCCCCATTGCGCGGAATGATGAGGACGATCTGGTCTTCAAGACGAAGCGGGAGAAGTTCAACGCGGTCATCGACGATGTGGTGAAGCTGCGCGACGCCGGCCGCCCCGTGCTGGTGGGCACCACTACGGTCGAGGTGAGCGAGCTGCTCAGCCGCATGCTCGACATTCGGAAAATCGAGCATCAGGTGCTCAATGCGAAGCGGCACCAGGCCGAAGCGGAAGTCGTGGCCAAGGCGGGCCAGCCCGGCGCGGTCACCATCGCGACGAACATGGCGGGCCGCGGAACGGACATCAAGTTGAGCGAAGAGGTCAAGGCCTCAGGCGGTCTGGCGATCATTGGCACAGAGCGCCACGACAGCCGCCGTGTGGACCGCCAGTTGCGCGGCCGCTCGGGCCGTCAAGGCGACCCCGGAAGCAGCCAGTTCTATGTGTCGCTTGAGGACGATCTCATGCGCCTGTTCCAAAGCGAGCGCGTCTCCAAGATGATGGACCGACTTGGCCATCAGGAGGGCGAGGTCATTCAGCACAGCATGATCACCAAGTCCATCGAGCGCGCACAGCGCAAGGTGGAGGAGAACAACTTCGGCATCCGGAAGCGCTTGCTCGAGTACGACGACGTGATGAACAGCCAGCGGGAGGTCATCTACCGCCGCCGCCGGAACGCCTTGCATGGAGAGCGGTTGAAGTTCGACATCTCCGGCATGTTCTACGAGCTGTCCGACCAGCTCATCACGGAGTTTGCACCTTCCAAGGATTTCGACGGGTTGCGGATTCGCAGCCTGGCTGAACTCGGGGTCGACCCGCCTTTCGCCTCTTCAGATTTTGGCATCGGGCCACAGGAGGAACAGGCTCAATCGCTGCACAAGACGGCCGAGAAGCACTATCGGGACCGCATGGTGTCCCTTGCGGCGCATGCCCACCCGGTCATTCAGAAGGTCTACGAGGACGATTCCAATCAATTCGTCAACATCGCGGTGCCCTTTACCGATGGCCGGAGGAACATGCAGGTCCTCGCCAACATCGAGCAGGCGGTTTCCACTTCTGGAACTTCCTTGGTGGACGAGCTGGAGAAGTCTGTGGTGCTCGCGGTGTTGGACCAGTTGTGGAAGGAACACCTGCGGAACATGGACGACCTGCGCTCCAATGTGCAGCACGCCCGTTTCGAGCAGAAAGACCCTCTGCTCATCTACAAGTTTGAATCTTACGAGCTTTTCAAGGGCATGGTCCAGCGGATGAATGCGGACGTCGCGAGCTTCCTGCTCAAGTGTCAGTTGCCCAGCCAACCGGATCAGGTCAAGCGGGCTCCAGGCGCCCGCCCCGCCCCCGCCCCCAGGGTGCAGACGAGCAAGCAGGGTGTCCAGAACCTCAACGAGCAGCGCTTGGCCGCCGCTCGGTCGCAGGCGGCTGCAGGCGGTGGTGCGGGTGCCCCGGGCATGGCCCCGCCCCCCCAAAAGGTGGAGCCGGTCCGCGTCGAGAAGAAGACATTGCCCAACGAGCCCTGTCCATGTGGCTCCGGTAAGAAGTACAAGAAGTGCCACGGCCTCTGAAGCTGCCGCAGGCATTGGTGAGACAACATGCCGCCCCCATTTTCACATTTTCGGTCTCATCTGATTTTATCGTGCGGCATCTGCGAGGGTGACGAAGGCCAATGGGCCGGGCCATTGGCTCCGCAGGGCGCCATGCATGGATTCCAAGGTGCTTCCCGTCGTGACGACGTCATCGATGATGATAAGCCCTTGGGTGGAAGGGGTCAGGGGGGAGGCGCTTTCGTTCCATGAGAAGGGGTTGTTTCCCCGGGCCACTCTCTGGCTGCGGTTGTAGCGGGTGAACGAGCGACCGGCCTCGGAGCGGATGCAAAGGGGCGCAATGGTCATGTCGGTGCATTGGGACCACCCGAGGGCGAGTTGCATGCTTTGGTTGTAGCCGCGTTTGCGCTGTCTTCGTGGGTGCAACGGAACGGGTACCAATGACCACTCGCTGTGCATGGTTTGTCCAAGTGTCCTTTCTTCCAACCACTCCATGGCCATGGCCCGCCCCAATTCGACGCCGAGCAGGGGGTTTCCTCCGTACTTGAGGTCATGAACCAGGGCTTTTTCCTCGGGGTTTCTCAGGTTGAGCCAGGACCAGCTGTGGGCCCAATTCAGACGGCCCTCAAATCGCAAAAGTCCCGGCTGAACATGGCGTGTCCAGATGAATGCGCAAGAGATGCACCAGAAGCGCTCTTTTGCATCCAGCGGCGTGCCGCAAGCAGAACACCTTCGGGGAAGGACGGCGGATAGGATGTCGCACAGGATGGACCTCATGGCACCAAAGATCTCCTGTTGCCGTTGCTGATGAGGTGGCGGTTTTGTCGGGTCGGCCCGTTTCTTTGCCGGTGTGAAGTATGGCAAGATTCCAGAAGAGGATCAGGGTGCTTTGTTGCCGGGCGTCGAATTTGATCTGCCACCGGATCACGGGGACACACAACGTGGATTGGCCCATGGTTTGGAAGGAGGGAAGCCTGCTCCACTGGAGGTTCGTGCCGGCGGTACCATGTGGACCATTCGGCCTTGGCGTGGCAGCGTTTACCCTGCCAAAGCGCCGCAGCGAACTTGGCCGGAACACTACGGTCAGGCATTCGGAACCATAGAATTGAATGCCACGCACTATCGCATCCACCCCCCCGAGCGAATGGCGGAATGGGCGGCAGCCATGCCGGAGGATTTTCGCTTCTGCGCCAAATTCCCGGCGATCATTTCTCATTACCGGCGCTTCAACGATTGCGAGGGGCCCACAGATGATTTCATCGCGGGCCTGGATGCCTTGGGGCACAAGAGGGGCCCTTCATTCATCCAGTTGCCGCCTCATTTTGCTCCTTCTCAAGCCGATCGCTTGTTGGCTTATCTGAAGGGTTGGCCGCGGGATTTCGAGGTGGCCGTGGAGTTCCGACATCCGCAGTGGTTTGCTCCCGAACCGGAATTTGAAGCCGCCGTGGAGCGGGTCTGGAAAACCATGCTCGAACATCAGGTGGGCGCGGTAATCAGCGACACTGCTCTGCGCAGGGATGCGGTTCACATGCGCATGACAGCGCCGTTTCTTCTGCTTCGATTTGGTGGTTATGAGGGACACCCTTCCGACGATCGGCGTTTGTCGGACTGGTGCGAGCGCATCGAGGCATGGCATTCCATGGGTTTGAAGTCGGTCGATTTGTTGGTTCACCAGCCTGACAGTGTCAAGACGCCAGACACCTGTCGGCGCTTTGCGGAATTGGTGGGAGAGCGTTTGGGTGCAGTCGTTCGGGCGCCCATGCCGTCGCTTTTTTGACGATTCTTCCCTTGTGCATCGCAGGGGATGCGCTTTCACTGTCGAAATTCGAAGCATGGGAACCTCGCCGGCATTTGATCCCCAGTCTTCCCGCATGGAGCGGTATGACCAGCTGGACTTGCAGTGCCCTGCGGTTCTGGTGGACCCGGATCCCATTGCCAATCAAGCCAACTTTGTCGCAATGGTTCACATGGCCTTCGGATGGCACTGGGTTGGTTTCTACCGTGTTCAGGGACAGGAGTTGGTGCTCGGCCCTTTTCAAGGTCCGGTTGCATGTACCCGATTGCACAAGGGCAAGGGCGTGTGTGCTGCCGCGTGGGAACGAAACGAAGCGGTGGTGGTCAGAGATGTAGAGGCGTTTCCCGGACACGTGGCTTGCAGCCCCCTGAGCCGGAGTGAGTTGGTCTTGCCTGTGCGCGACGACCAAGGACAGGTTCGCGCGGTATTCGATATCGACAGTGCCTTGATCGGGGATTTTGACAATGCGGATGCGTTGCGGATGCAGCGATTGATTGATGCGGTCTCGCTGGCATTGTTGGAGTCACCCCAACGGGACCGTCCATGAGCCGATCGCTTTGCTTTCTCGGGTTCGCAGTGGTGGCCATGGGTTGCGCTCAAGTCGGGGCGCCGGACGGTGGGGGAAGGGATGAGCAGCCTCCACAGGTGGTGCAGGCAGAGCCGGCTTTTGGCACGACGGGTTTTGAGGGTTCTTCGTTTGTGCTGGAATTCGATGAGTTCATCCAGCTGAAGGACATCCGAAGGCAAATGCTGGTGTCACCGCCGCTGACCGAGCCGCCGAGGGTTCTGTTGCGGGGAAAACGACTTTCGGTGGAACTGGGAGAAGAACTGCTGCCGGATCGCACCTACATCGTGCAATTCGGAAATGCGGTGAGCGATCTCAGGGAATCCAATTCCGCTGAGGGGTTGCAGTATGTGTTCTCAACTGGGGATCAATTGGATTCCGGAAAGGTTGTGGGGCGGGCCGAAGATGCCTGGTCGGGCGAGCCGGTGGAGAGTGCGAGGGTGCTCCTGTTTCGCGATTCGCTGCCGGAAGGCATCTTGGAAGCCGGATTGCCCGATTCGCTGCGCCCCCTTCCCGATTATGTCGGGATGGTCCTGGACAGTGGAATGTTCCAGTTGTCTTTCCTGCCGGTGGGGTCGTTCGGGTGCTTGGTCCTGGACGATGTGAATGGCAATTACCGTGCGGATGCTTCGGAATCCCTTGCTTGGGCTCCAATGCCCATACGTGTTGCGTCGGACAGCGCGGAGCAGACGAGGCAGTGGGAGCAAGGGCCATTGAGGATGACCCTTCCGCCAAAAGTTCCCTCTACCTATTCTTCGGGAGTGCGGGTGGATTCATCGGGTTACCTCCGTGCTGCGATCATGGGGCTCCAAGATTTGAGAGAGGGACCAGACGGTATGTCCGATGGGGATATCGATGTCCATTTGGAGGGTCCGGACGGTAGGATTCCCATCGATCGGGAAGGAGACAGCATTTGGACGGTTGTGCCCCTCGAACAGGGCATTCCCAAGGGCCCTTTGGTTCTGGTCCACCCGTCCAGAAGCGACACATTGGAAGTCCGGAAATTGGAAGCGGTTACTCGGCCTTTTGAGGTGGGCAAGACGGAGCGTACCGTTTCTCCTGATGGGCAGTTTCGGGTGCGGTTCGCTCCCGTTCCCGAACGCTTGGATACGGCTTTGTGCTTGGGTACGAGCGTTCTTGAGGGCGATACGCTCCCTTTGTCCGCTTCGGCATTCCGATTGCAAGGCTCCCGATTGGAAGTGGGTCCTTTTCCTCCGGGCTCCAGGGTGTCATTGGAACTCTTGCCCGGTGCCCTGACAGGCGCAGGGGGAACCCACGCAGACACCTTGCGGTGGGATGTGAACGTGAGGAAGGAATCGGACTACGGTTCCATTCGGTTGGTTTGGGACTCCGCTTTTGTGCCTTCTGATGCCGCGCTCTGGCTTTTGGTCAATGGGTCGGGTCTGCCTGTTTTGGACAAATCGATCGACACAGAGGGGAAATTCGGTCGGCTCTTGCCGGGCAAATACGGTGTCGTGCAGGTAGAGGACCGAGATGGCAATGGCCGATGGACGGGTCTGGACCCATTGTTGGGACAGGGACCTGAGGAAGTGATCCGGTGGGCCGAGGGCGTGGATGTGCGCGCTGGATGGGATGTGGAATTGCAGATTGGGGTTCTTCCACGGCCGTGATTTGAACATCCGGGCCAAGGGCCTGTCACTCGGAGGCCAAAGGGGTTAATTTTGAGGGAGATGAAAGGGTTGTCAACCTTTTGGTACGCCTTTTGGGTGGTGATGTTGTTGGGTTCGTCCCAGGCGGCAAATGCTCAGGACCCGTGTGTAACGGGGACGGGGGCGATGCCCTACGTCAGTACCAACCCCAATTACGTCTGCGAGGCCCAGCAAACTTTTGTCTACATCAACCTGGCGGTGGCTTATTCCAACTCAGCAGATGCCAATCCCGACAATTTCAATTTCAGTTGGTATCCGTATGACTTGTTGGGAGGAACGGCTACCCAGAGTTTTGAGATGATCTTCGACAGCAGCACGACCATTTGGTGTGTGGCGCAGGACCTGGTGAACAACTGCATTTGGCAGGACACGATTGACATCCAGGTAGCGGAATCCGTGTACATCGGGCTTCCGGATGATACGCTGGTCTGTGATTTGGCCGGGTTTACCCTTCAGCCTTCCCCGGAGGCACAAGCACAGGCAGGCGTCAGTTGGAACTGGGAGCCTTCGCTGTTGCTGGAGAACAGCGACACCCCGACCCCAACGTTGCTCGTGGATGCCGATCAGTGGTACTACGTCACGGCGAGCACGGGATCATCGGGGCAGTGCTCCTATGAAGACAGCATTTTTGTGACGGCCACGGTGGACCCCATTGACCTGGGCCCCGACCTCGAACTGTGTGAGGGAGAGGCGGCGAACTTCGACTGCGGACTGGATGCATCCGTGGAGGACATCACATGGAGCACGGGCGACTCTCTGGCATCCATTGCCGTGGACTCCTCCGGAACCTATTGGGTCACGGCACTCAATCCTCAAGGATGTGAACGGACGGATACGGTAGAGGTACTCATCGTGGACAATCCCGTCATTGAAATTGCCATGGGATCGGTGGCCTGCGAAGGGCAACCCGTTTTGTTGGAGGCCACTGTGACCAGCGATACGACCGTAGCGGGTGTGGGCTGGTCCACAGGAGAGGCAGGTTCCTCCATCACCGTCACGGGTTCAGGCGTCTATGAAGCCATAGCCGTCGATGTGACAGGGTGCACAGGTTTGGCTTCTGCATCTCCGGAATTCTTGCCTTCACCTGTGCCACAGCTTGCCTCGGATACCACTTTGTGTCTCGAGGAGGATGGCCCGATTTGGTTGGATGCAAGCCAGCCCGATGTGTCTTACCTCTGGTCGGATGGATCGGCGGGTCCGGGCATCCTGCTTGCCGCTGAGGGAGAATACATGCTCACGTTGACGTCCCTTTCCAATGGATGTCAGGATTCTGCGAGCATCTCACTGGTGGATTTCTGTTCCCAGGACAGTGTCTTTTTCCCAACTGCATTCACGCCCAATGGCGATGAGGTCAATGATGGATTCGGAGGCTACGCAGATGAGGTGGCGGCTTTTGAGCTCGTCGTCTTCAACCGCTGGGGCTTCGAGGTCTATCGTTCGGTTGACCTGGATGAACGATGGGATGGTGTCTTGGAGGGAGGCAATCCCGCCCCCGGTGGATTGTATGGATACCGTGCCGTTTGGCGTCCCATCTTGGAAGATGGCGTTTCGACGGGAGCTTACCGTGAAAAAGTAGGCTCGGTGACCCTTATTCGTTGACTTCAAGGAAACGGTTGACGTTTCCAAGTGTGCCAAATACGACGAGCGTATCTGTCTTTTCTACCGTCGTATCCGGCCGGGGTATGCCGATGAGGTGCTCCTTTGCTTCCCCTCCTTCGTCATAGGTCCTGCGAATCGTAATCAGGCGCAAATCGTATCGGGCCGTCAGATCAATGTCTCCAAGGCTTCTGCCAACCACACCTGCCGGGGCTTGGATTTCAGCGATTTCGTAATCATCGGGCAGCTCGAGGAATCCCCGGAGGTTGGGGTTCATCAGGCGCTCGGCAACGATGCTGGCAAATTCGGCTTCGGGTGCCAGGATTTCCTGAACCCCAAGGCTGCGCAGAATGCGTTCCTGGTGGGAGCCTGATGCGCGGACGATGACCCTGGGTATGCCGAGGTCCAGAAGATTCAAGGTGGTCAGAACCGTCGCTTCGAAGTTGTCTCCAATGGCCACGACCGCTGCGTCCATTTCTTCCAGCTTCTGGCTGCGAAGGGCCTTGGGGTCGGTGGAATCCAATGTGACGGCGATGGCGATGTCGTCTGCCACTTCTTCGACTTTTTCCTCGACGCAGTCGATGGCGAACACTTCGGCGCCGCGACCGGCCATTTCGAGGGCGATGCGGGATCCGTAGTTCCCGATGCCGATGACGACATAACGCATGCTCTTCATGGGGTGCAATCTACGCGTCTCCGCGGAGGCCGTCGTGCAGGATGCCGAGGAAATCGGCCACATCTGCAAATGAATTGTACAAGGGCACGGGCGCCATGCGGATGACAGCAGGTTCTCGCCAATCCACGATGACGCCATGGTCGGTCAAGTGTTGGAAGAGGGCCTTGCCTTGTCCATGGGCCACTACGGAAAGCTGACATCCACGGGCATCGGGATCAGAGGGGGTCAGAATTTCGAGGGGAGCTCCGGTGGAAGCCGCCACGGCCTGAATGCCCGCCTCGAGAAAGGCGGTCAATGCGAGGGACTTCTCGCGCAGGCGGCCCATGCCAGCCGCCCTGAATTCGGCCAGGGAGGCCAACAGAGCGGCCATGTTCATGACCGGCGCATTGGAGGTTTGCCAACCCTCGGCACCGTGCATCAACTCGAAGTCGGGTTCCATCTTGAAGCGCCGCGCTTCCGAATGGCCCCACCACCCTTCGAGTCGGGGCAGGTCCGGTCGCGCCGCGTGGCGCTCGTGGACAAAGGCTCCGGCGGTGCAGCCCGGCCCCCCATTGAGGTATTTGTATCCGCACCAACAGGCGAAATCGACGTTCCAATCGTGCAATGCCATGGGCACATTGCCGGCAGCGTGGGCCAGGTCAAACCCGCAGGTGGCTCCAACCGCGTGTGCGGCGGCAGTGATGTCGGCCATGGGCATCCATTGGCCTGTGTAGTACTGTACACCGCAGAGCATCACGCACGCGAGGGCGTCACCTTCTCGGGCGATGCGGTCCGTGATGTCCTCGGTGCGCAGGGTGACTTCGCCTTCTCGAGGAGCCAGTTCGATGAGGTGTTCTTTGGGGTCGAGGCCGTGAAGACGCAGCTGGGAAAGGGCGGCGTAGCGGTCGCTGGGGAAGGCGCCCGCCTCGATCATGAGCTTGGTCCGCCGACCGGATGGGCGATAGAACGAAATCAGCAGCAGGTGCAGGTTGACCGTCAGTGCATTCATGGCCACCACCTCCGAGGGCTGGGCCCCCATGATGGCCGCGAGGTCATCGGTGGCTTCGCGGTGGTAGGAGACCCAAGGTCGGCGGCCTTCGAAGTGGGCTTCCACGCCGAATTTCCGCCAGTCCTCCAGTTCGCCTTCGATGATGTCGCGGGCGCCCACGGGCTGCAGCCCGAGGGAGTTGCCTGTGAAGTACAGCGCCTCTCCCGAACCATGGGGAGGCACGTGGAATCGCTGGCGGAAGGGAGCCAGGACATCGGTGGCATCTTTCTCTCGCGCGGAGTCCAGGAAATTCCGGTGTTCGGGCCAAGCGGTGTTCTGTGGGGGCATGGGCGGTGGATCGGGGTCGGTCGCCGGAAGGTCCGCGCGCCCGATGGGGGCTAATTTCGCGCGGAATCGCGAGCCATGTCGACTACGTCCACTCCTTCGTCCACGCATACCCGTGTCAAAAGCGCCGAGCTCTTCGAGGAAGCGCAGCGCCGTTTCCCAGGGGGCGTGAATTCTCCTGTCCGCGCCTTTGGTGCCGTGGGTGGAACGCCCTTGTTCATGGAGCGCGGAGTGGGAGCCCATGTGTGGGATGCCGATGGGCAGCGCTACATCGACTTTTGCTGTTCATGGGGTCCCCTCATTCTGGGGCACGCCCACCCTGCGGTGCAGGAACGCATCATGAAGGCAGTGGCGGATGGCACATCCTTCGGTACGCCCACCCGTCTGGAGAATGAGCTCGGAGGCCTGATTTTGGACCATCATCCTTTTGCCGAGCGGATTCGTTTTGTTTCCAGCGGGACCGAAGCGGCCATGAGCGCCATCCGATTGGCCCGGGGGGTGACCGGGCGTTCCAAGATCCTGAAGTTCGACGGATGCTACCATGGACATGTGGATGCCTTGCTCGTCAAGGCGGGCAGTGGCTTGGCCACTTTGGGCACATCCACCTCTGCCGGGGTTCCCGAAGCCTATGCGAGGGAGACCTTGGTGCTGCCCCTGAATGACCTGGACGCCTTGGAGGCCACCATGAAGCAGTATGCCGATGACCTCGCGGTGGTGGCCATTGAGCCCATTCCTGCCAACAACGGCCTGCTGATCCAGGACCCCGCATTCCTCCAAGGTGTGCGTGATCTCTGCGACCGTTACGGGGTGCTCTTGCTGTTCGATGAGGTCATCAGCGGCTTCCGCGTCGCATTTGGTGGAGCGGCGGAGTACTACGGGATCCGTCCCGATGTCATGGCCTTTGGCAAGATCATCGGCGGTGGCATGCCCGTAGGGGCCTATGCGGCTGCCGCGGACATCATGGACCATGTGGCTCCCGTAGGCCCCGTTTACCAGGCCGGCACTTTGAGCGGGAACCCCGTGGCCATGGCGGCGGGTGCGGGACAGCTTACCGAGTGTCTCAAGCCCGGATTCTACGAGGACCAGGAGCGCCGTACCCGCTTGTTGGTAGACCCCATCCTCGCCCATGCCGAAGCCAGTGGCTACCCGTTGCGCATTTTCACGCGGGGCAGCATTTTCTGGTTGGCCTTCAGTGACAAGGTGCACATCCGACGGAGCAGCGAGATCGATCCTGACAGCATGGCGCACTTCAGTCGTCTGCATGCCGCCCTGCTCGAGCGGGGTGTTTACCTCGGGCCTTCAGGGTACGAAGTGGGCTTTGTCTCGGCAGCGCACGATGAGGCGGTGATCGAAGAGGCCGTGCAAGCCTTCAAGGGCGCGCTCGACGCGGTCTTCGGCTGAAGCCCGAATCCTGCGCTTCACACCAAGAAAATGGCGGCGTCCACGATCAGCAGCGCGTCGAGCATGGCATAGTGCCCCGGTGACCGGTTCTCCCGTGCGAAAAGGACAGCCACCGCCATGGGAAGCAAACCCAGGACGGCCCATCGGTTCGAAGGGTCCGCAAAGGCCCAGCGCAGGCATACTGCCGCCAGCAGAAAGGCAAAGGCGAGAACCCGCGTGCCCCTTGGGCCCAGCAATTGCGGCCATGTGCGCATTTCAGCAGGGTCCCAGGTACGATCCCTCAAATCAAACGGCAGGGTCAAGGCGGCGATGATGAGGAAGCGCTCGCAGCCCATGGTCAATGGGACAGCGCTCAAGTTGAGGTGCGTTGAGCACCACCACATGGGCCACCAGGCGGTGATGATGGCCCAAGCCAGACCGATCCACAGCATTTTGATGCCGGGGATTCGGCGCAATGCCCTGCGTGCGCCAGACTCTCCGGGCAACCCCGCATACAGAATCGTGATGGTCAAAGCCAGGGACAGAATGATCGGGAAGCTCCAATCTGCATGGGCACCCTGGTAGAACAAGGGTACACTGGATGCGAAGGGCAGTGCGGCAAGCGGCAGCAGGACGAGGCCGGCGATGCGCAACCTTGGCCAGGCTTTGCGGTGCCATGCCCTGTGATCACTTCGCAGCCCACTTTCTCGGGTGGATTTGACATGGCGTTGCCACGTGTAAGCGCACCAAGTGGCCGCTCCAATGCCCAGGGAGAACATCCACTCGGACCCGCACCCACCACCCGAAGGACGCGTCCGATGCAGGGTTTGGGCAACGGTCGCAGCTGCAGCCACAGAGATGACGGCATTGGACCAGAGCAACCGTTTGCCACCTGCATGCATGCCCCCCAAATGTAGATTACCCCACAAGGACAAATCGGTTATGAACACAGGGCCCCATGCCTTGTTGGACCCCTTTACTTTTGGTCCACATATTCTCGTGCCATGGCTTCAGGAGCATTTGTCCAGCGTCATCTCGGACCCCGGGAGGAAGAACACACCACCATGTTGGCCGCGGTGGGCCACAACTCCGTAGATGAACTCGTCCGCAGTACGGTTCCGACGGCCATCCTCACGGACGAACGCCTCGACGTGCCCGAGGCGATGTCAGAGTCCGCATACCTGGATCACATCGACCGGATTGCATCGCGCAATACGTTGTACAGGAACTACATCGGCATGGGATATCATCCGACGGAGGTGCCCAGCGTCATCCGCCGAAATGTCCTGGAGAATCCCGGTTGGTACACGGCTTACACGCCTTACCAAGCGGAAATCGCACAGGGCCGACTCGAGGCCTTGATGAATTTCCAGACCGTGGTCTGCGACCTTACGGGGATGGAGTTGGCCAACGCGAGCCTGCTCGATGAGGCCACAGCTGCTGCTGAAGCCATGACCATGCTGCTCAATTCGCGCAGCCGGGCAGCGGTCAAGGCCGGAACCAAACGCTTCCTTGTTTCGGATGCAGTGTTTCCGCAGACCTGGGCGGTGTTGAAGAGCCGTGCCGAGCATCTCGACATGGACATCGAGCAGTGCGCGGAAGCGGACATGAAGCTCGAGGATGGCGTATTCGGGGTTTTCCTTCAATATCCGGATGACCAGGGTCGGGTTGAACCCCTCGATGCCTTCATCGAGCGGGCGCATGCTGCCGATGTGAGGGTGGTGGTCGCTACGGATTTGTTGGCTTGTTCACTGGTTCGCTCACCGGGCGCCATGGGGGCCGATGTGGTGGTGGGAAACAGCCAACGCTTTGGGGTGCCCATGGGCTATGGTGGCCCTCACGCCGCATTCTTCGCGACGAAGCTGGAATTCAAGCGCAATGTGCCGGGACGGGTCATCGGAGCTTCTGTCGATCGGCGGGGTCAGATGGCCTACAGGATGGCCTTGCAGACCCGGGAGCAGCACATCCGCAGGGACCGAGCGACGAGCAACATTTGCACGGCGCAGAGTTTGTTGGCCGTGATGGCCAGCATGTATGCGGTTTATCACGGTCCCCAGGGTTTGAGGACCATCGCTGAGCGCATCCATGCCATGGCTTGTGCGCTTGCGGATGCGGGCCGGGCCGCTGGTCAAGCGCCTTTGCATTCCCACTTCTTTGATACGGTGGTCTTCCCCGTGGAGGACATCGGTGCCGTCATGGAACGCGCGGAACGCAAGCGCATCAACTTGCGGTATTTCCCGGATGGAGTTCACGTGGGGGTGTCCTTCCATGAATGCACTTTGGCAGAGGACTTTCAGGACCTCTGCGCGGTTTTGGGTTTCACCAAGGTGGTTCTTCCGGAAATCGAGGGGTTCGTTTCGCCTCTTGGGGAGCAGCTGAGAGCAGTGGATTACCTCCTTCACCCGGTGTTCAACACGCACCGCTCGGAGACGGCGATGATGCGCTATCTCAAGCAACTTGAAAACAAAGACTTGTCGCTGACGCACGCCATGATTCCCCTTGGCTCCTGCACCATGAAGCTCAATGCGGCGACCGAGTTGCTTCCCATCGGATGGGCGCCCTTTGCGCAGCTGCATCCTTTCTGTCCTCCTGCCCAAGCCGAAGGCACACGCAGCATGGTGGCCGATTTGGAGCGTTACCTCTGCGAAATCACCGGATTTGCCGGGTTGAGCCTGCAGCCGAACAGCGGCGCACAGGGCGAGTATACGGGCCTGTTGGTCATTCGGGCCTACCATGCCGCGAGGGGAGAGTCCCATCGCGACATCTGCCTGATTCCGTCGTCGGCCCATGGCACGAACCCCGCTTCGGCTGTGATGTGCGGCATGCAGGTGGTCGTCATCGGTTGCGACAAACACGGCAACATCAACCTCGACGAGCTCAAGGAAAAAGCCAATGAATACGCGGACCGATTGGGAGCGTTGATGATCACGTACCCCTCTACCCACGGCGTTTTCGAAGAGCACATCCTCGAAGTCACCCAAGTGGTGCACGACTGCGGCGGCCAGATTTATATGGATGGCGCCAACATGAATGCGCAGGTGGGATTGACGAGCCCCGGGCGCATTGGTGCGGATGTGTGTCACCTCAACCTGCACAAGACTTTTGCCATTCCGCACGGCGGTGGCGGTCCGGGTGTGGGGCCGATTGGGGTGGCCGAGCACCTCGTGCCCTTCCTGCCCGGCCATCCGCTTGACGCCGTGGGAGGCGAAAATGCGATCGATGCGGTGAGTGCCTCGCCTTTTGGCAGTGCTCTGATTCACCTGATTTCCTATGCCTACATCCGCTTGTTGGGTCCGGATGGACTTCGCCGGAGTACGGAGGTGGCCATCCTCAATGCGAATTACTTGCGGAGCCGTTTGGAGGGTCATTATGATGTCCTGTACAAAGGAAACCGCGGGAATGTGGCCCATGAGATGATCATCGATTGCCGGCCATTCAAAGCGTCGGCGGGCATTGATGTGACCGACATCGCCAAGCGGTTGATTGACTATGGATTCCACGCTCCAACGGTGAGCTGGCCGGTCGCGGGTACTTTGATGATCGAGCCGACGGAAAGCGAACCGCTGGAGGAACTGGACCGTTTTTGCGAAGCCATGATTGCCATTCGGGAGGAGATCCGGGCGGTGGAAGAAGGACGATGGGACAGGGAGGACAATCCGCTCGTGATGGCGCCGCATACAACCGCCGAACTGACCGCTACGGAATGGTCCCACAGCTACAGTCGAGAAGTGGCAGCCTATCCCTTGCCGGTATTGACGGAAAGAAAATTTTGGCCAGCGGTATCCCGGGTGGACAACGCCTATGGAGACCGAAATCTGGTTTGTACCTGCCCCAGCGTGGAACTGTACACGCAACCGGTGGACGCCTGAGTTCGTTCTGTGTATGCGGAAGGCGGCGGTCCGCGGGCTATATTCGCCGCACGAATCCAACACCACACACGTAATGAAGCACCTTTACACTTTGGTTTTCGCGATGCTGATTGTCAGCTTCGCGTTTGCACAGGCTCCGGTTCGGGAATACGCCGGCCGCGCCATCACTGCCCGTCCTGCCCAGGGAGAGCACGTGGACTACAACCGTGAGGTCATCTACACCAATGACTTCTCCGATTGTGGCAACATCACTTTCACCAATGCCAATGATGCCGGCTACGAGGATTACATCGACGGTATCGATTGGTCTTGCACCACGGCTGGACCGAGCGGTCCGTACCCCATCGCTGCCATTGCCTCCACCACGGCCGACAACGGTTTCGTGATGGTCGACTCCGACTTGTTCGGCGCCGAGGAGAACTACGCAGCGAGCTGGGTAGAAAACTGCTGGTTCACCATTGACGACCCCGTTGATTTGACCGGTCATCCTTTCGTGACGGTGGAGTTCGAGAACTACTACCGCTGCTGGGACAACACCACGGACATCGAGCGCTGCTACATGGAGATTTCCTTGGACGGTGTGAACTGGCCGAGTCCCGAGACCCTCGAAGTTGAGGAGGGCTATGTGGTGGTCGGCGGAGACACCGTGGCTGCCCGTTACGAGGTCTTCCCGACCTATGAGCGTGGAGATGAGTCCAGCAACCCCTACGTGGCGCGTTTTGACATCGGCGAAGTGGCCGGTGACGAGGCAACGGTATACTTCCGTTGGCGCTGGGTAGGCCAGTGGGGCTACGCTTGGATGATCGACGATTTGATCGTCTTCGACACGCCTGCCAACGACATCCGCATCGCCGACTACGTGAGCTTCACGGACTACCTGACCACCGGTCTCTGGGAGGCCCAGGTTTGGCCTGAGAGCCAGCTGCCCGCATTGGACCTGGCGTGCAACGTGACCGGCCTCGGTACCGCAGTTCAGACCAATACCACCCTCACGGTTTCCGTCAATGGCAATGCTGCCGACGGCGGTGTGAGTGACGGTGTCGACCTCGCTTATGGCGAGACCGATACCCTTCGTGTGGTCGGCTGGGAGGCGCCCGGTCAGGGAAGCTACACCTTTGATTACGAGGTGGCCTCTGACAGCACGGACGAGTACCCCTCCGACAACGTGGCCCAACAGGCCATCGAAGTGGTGGAGTTCCAGTACGGTCGTGACAACGGCGACTTCGTGGGCATGACGCCTGCTGACGGAACCGTGGACTACATCGCCGGTGTTCCCTACGACGTCATCAACGACATGACCGTCTACGCCATTGACGTGGCCATCATGGATGGCTCCGATCCCGGTGCCGAGGTGGTCTGTCACCTGTTTGACTGGGTGGAGTGGAACAACGGTGGAGGCCAGTACGATGGTCTCGTCTCCACTTCTGAGGAAGTGACGCTCGATCCCATCTTCCTGAATTCCGGAGATGGCGACATCACCTGGACCACCTTCGTTTTGGAGGAGCCCTATGAGGCCAGCGCAGGCGAGGCCCTGATGGCTTGCTTCGAGCACCTCGGTGGTGACAACGTCCAGATCGGTACGAGCACCCCGCAGTACGCCCAGACCGTATTTATCTACGGTCCTTTCGGAACGGGTAGCGCTTACGATTGGTACTACACCACGAACTGTCCCATGGTACGCTTGAACCTGAACCCTGATGCTGTGGCTTCCACGCAGAATGTGGAAGGTGAGGGCTTCACCCTTGGCCGTGCTTACCCGAACCCCGCTACGGGCAACACCCGCGTGGACTTCACGTTGGAGGCTGCTGCAGAGGTGACCTTGGAGGTGACCAGCATGACCGGTGCCATCGTGCGCCGCATGGACCTCGGTGTCCAGCCTGCCGGAAACCAGCGGGCCATCCTCGACCTCGGGGGCTTGACCGCAGGCATGTACACGTACACCATCACGGTGGACGGTGCCCGCGCCACACGCAAGCTGATCGTCGAGTAATCGACATCATCAAGAAATTCGAGAAAGGGGGCCCAATCGGGCCCCCTTTTTCTTGGACCATTCCTCGGATGGGAGAGGATTGGCGCGTTGGGGCTATTTTGCCGCCCCATTCACAACCATGAAGCACATTTTTACTCTGGCCGCCTGTGTGCTGGCCTTCCAAGTCTCTGCCCAACTTGTGGAGCAAGCACCCCGCAAGGCGACTGAACAAGAACTGGAGACGAGCCGTCTGCTCGGCCTGGAGGAAATCATCAAGGCCGAGGCTTCCGGACTCCGCGGAGGGGGGTCGACGGTCTTCTTTTACGAGGACTTCTCCAACGGGTTTGCTGGCAACAACGGCTTCGGTCAGTTGTCGGTGGAGGACACCAGCCCGGACAACACCATCTGGCAGTACGTCGATGAAATCGGGGACGGTTACTTCCAGGATGCGACCGCTTCAGGTGTGCAGCCGCCTGCTGGCGAATTCAGCACCAACATCGGAGCGCTCAACAGCATGACGTCTGAGAACGGCTGGATGGTATTCGATTGCGATTACTACAACACGCCCATTGCGTCCGGTGTCGAGGACACCGAGGGTTTCCTGAACCTTCCTACACTCGACATGACAGAGCTCGAGAGTGTGGTCATCAGCTGGGACCAGTACCTGCGTTACTGCTGCTACCCCTTCCTGCCCATCTTCATCGAGGTGAGTACGGACGGATGGGAGACTTTCACTGCTTTTGAGGCGGGTGGTTCCTTCATCCCGTCGGCAAACTCTGCCAGTGCCAATCCGCTCGTGACCAGCCTGGACATCAGTTGTGCCGCGGCGGGTCAGTCCGCAGTAGACATCCGCTTTGCCTATCGCCAAAGCCCCGTGACCGGCGGTGGTTACAGCCACTACTACTGGGGCATCGATGACATTACCATCGAGGCCAACCCCGTGGCCAACGAGCTGGACCTGGTTCAGCTGACCAACGGCGATGTGTACTTCCTCTTCGAGTACCGCGTCACGCCGCTGGATCAGGCCATTCCCGAGGCTGACGGTGGCCTTTTGGCGGGTGTGCTCTACCGCAACGGAGGTTATGCCGACCAGGAGAACTGTGTGATCACTGTGGACGTTTTGGATGATGAGGGCAATGTGCTCAGCACGACTTCTACGGACCCGTTCACCGCACCTTCTTTTGCCAACAACGACAACTGTCCTGCGAACCCCCAGGATACGCTTTACATCGCGACCGGATGGGAGCCTGAAGCCGCGGGTGAATACGTGTTGCGTGCCACCATGGCCAGCGACAGCGTTGCCGATGCCGGTGTACTGGAGATGAGCATCGAATACACCGAATGTGAGTTCGGCCATGACAACCCGGCCACCTTGGATGTGGAACTTTCACCGCGTTACGACGATGAGAACGAGTTCTTCGAGCCTACGGGATACGGAAACCGTTACACCTTCCACAATGAGGGAACCACGGTCTACGGTTTGGCGGTTGCGTTCGGTCCCAGCTTGGGCGCGGGCATTGACTTTGAGATCCGTTGGATTGATCAGGACCCCGAAGTGGGATTGAGCGACTCCCCTTACGAGTTCACCGAGTTTGTGACCGACCCCGATTGGGCAGGTACGGCAGACAATCCCGTGTACTACCCGTTGGCCTTTGAAGATGAAATCGAAGTGTCAGTGGAGGGATTGGCAAGCCCCGGTTTCTATGCGGGTGCGGTCATCACCGAGTTTGACTTTGAAGATGTGGAGCTGACGGTGTTGGGCAACGGCAACAGCGACACGGACAACAGCACCATCATTTATCAGCAGGCGGGCAGTGGCGACTACGTCTGGTTCACTTCCCAGACGGCGACTCCGGCCATCCGATTGATTACTTGCCCGGTGGTGAGCGTGGACGTACTCGGTGCATACAATGGCGTGCACCTTCAGAACAACTACCCGAACCCTACGGCGGGTGAGACGCGTTTCACCTTTACGTCGGATTGGGGCGGTGACTTCATGATTGAGCTCCGCGACTTGCAGGGCCGCATCGTAGATGTAGTGGACCTCGGTGCCCGTCCGGCAGGCGAGCACAGCATCGTCTACGATGCTACTCCGCTGGCCGATGGCATGTACACGTTCTCCCTCGTAACAGGGGAGGTGCGCGTGACCAAGAAGATGCGCGTGCAGCACTGATCTTCATCGGTGCATCAAAACTCTGGCGGCCCGTTCCCTTCGTGGGGGCGGGTCGCTATCTTTCGATCCATGGCGAAATCCGCGGGTGGAGGTTGGAAGGGCCGAATGGCGAGGCCTTGGGCTTCGCGGGTTCGCCGCGATGATTGGCGGAACAATGCCGATCCGGCTGCTGCGCAGGAGCGGGTGCTGAAGCAGTTGCTGGACGCCGCGGCCAAAACGGCTTTTGGACAGGACCACGACTTTGCTCGGATTTCCCGGTTGATTTCGGGCAAACACAGGGCCGCTGCTTTCCGTGAGGCGGTGCCCGTGAGGGACTACGAGGGGTTGAAACCCTACGTGGAGCGTGTAGTGGCCGGCGAGCGTGACGTGCTGTGGCCCGGCCTGCCGAAGTATTTCTGCAAAACCTCCGGCACCACTTCTGGCGCCAAGTACATTCCATTGACCTCTGACAGCCTGCCGAACCACATCGGTTCAGCCCGGCGCGCGTTGCTCCACCACATCGCACGCACCGGGAATGCTGATTTCGTCGGCGGCAAGATGATCTTCCTACAGGGCAGCCCTACCCTGACTTCTACGGAGGGGGGCGTTCCCCTCGGACGCCTCAGCGGCATTGTCGCGCACCACATTCCGTCTTACCTGCAGCGAAACCGCCTGCCGTCATGGGAGACGAACACGATGGAGGATTGGGAGGAAAAAGTGGACGCCATCGTGCGGGAAACGGCAGGGAAAGACCTTCGGCTGATCAGTGGCATTCCTTCGTGGGTGCAGATGTACTTCGAGCGCTTGCTGGAGTACACGGGCAAATCCAATGTGCTGGAGGTGTTTCCGAATTTCTCGCTGTTTGTTTTCGGCGGCGTGGCCTATGCACCTTATGCCGACCGCTTTCGCGAGCTCATGGGGGGAGACGTCCCACGCGTGGAGACCTATCCTGCGAGCGAAGGATTCATTGCCTACCAGGATGGTGAGCCGGGCGAGGGGCTGTTGGTCAATGCGGACGACGGTCTCTATCTCGAGTTCATCCCCGCGGACGAGTATGGCCAACCGGGTGCCCGCAGGCTTGGGCTGGGCGAGGTGAAAATGGGGGTCAACTACGCCGTGGTGGTGACGTCGAATGCGGGCTTGTGGGCATACGACCTCGGTGATACGGTGCGCTTTGTCTCCTTGGCACCCGCCCGGATTTTGGTGACGGGCCGCATCAAGCACTTCACGAGTGCCTTTGGGGAGCACGTGATCGCCGAGGAGGTTGAGGGCGCCATGTCCAGCGCTGTCGCTGCCATGGGTGCCCAGGTGGTTGAATTCCATGTGGCGCCCCAGGTGAACCCCGATGAGGGATTGCCCTACCACGAATGGCTGGTGGAGTTTGCAGAGCCGCCGGGCGATGTGGTTGCCTTGGCGGCTGCCTTGGATCGGGAGTTGCAGCAGCGAAATCCGTACTACCGAGATCTCATCACGGGGTCGGTGTTGCGGCCGGCGGTGCTGACGCCGCTGCCGGTTGGGGCCTTCCACGACGCCATGGCGCGCCGCGGTAAATTGGGGGGGCAGAACAAAGTGCCGCGCTTGGCCAATGACCGGGCGATGGCGGACCAATTGCTGGGCCATGAGGGATAGAAAAACCTTGATTGTGGGTGTGGTCGGAGGAAGTGCATCCGGAAAGGGAACCGTTGTTGGGCGGCTGCTCGACCATTATGGTAACCGCGCGGCTGTGTTGCGCATGGACGACTATTACCGGCCGATTGCCGAGGTGCCCAAGGATGCAGAAGGGGAGGCGAATTTCGATGAGCCGGACGCCTTGGATCTGGAGCGTCTGGCCCGAGACCTCG
The DNA here is from genome assembly GCA_030828175.1 of Flavobacteriales bacterium. GTDB lineage: Bacteria > Bacteroidota > Bacteroidia > Flavobacteriales_D > Sanyastnellaceae > UBA8752. The sequence goes on along the minus strand of JAURDB010000009.1, from coordinate 1,870 downwards.
ACCGTCTCAAGTCCGGCGAGGATCTGCACATCCAGAGTTACACCTTCAATCAACCGGGCGTTGAACCCGAGCCCCTTCACATTCCCGCCCTCCCTGTGGTCTTTCTCGACGGTCTTTTCATGTTGCACGACGAAGGGGTGAGGAAGCGATTGGACTTGTCCATTCTGATTCACGCTACGCCCGAGACCCGCTTCGAGCGCCGCCTTGCGCGGGATCAAGCGGAGCGCAGCCTCACTCCCGATATCATCCAGTACCAGTGGGACCGACACGTGCGGCCAGGGGACATCCGATTCCTGGAGCCGGTGTCGCATCTTGCCGACGTGATCGTGGACAACGACCGGGCGGGTGACCCCGATTTGACACTGGCCTTGAACGCCATAGACCAACGCCTGTTGTAACCCCATGTCCAAGAAGTTCTTTACCCTGCCCACCTGCAAGACCTGCCAGCGGATTGAAGCCGACCTCAATCCTGGGGCGTGCGGTGCCGAAGTGCGCGACATCAAATCCAAAGGCGTGACGGCCGAGGAGCTCGATGCGATGCACGCCCATACGGGCAGCTATGAGGCGCTGTTCAGCCGCCGCGCCATGAAGTTCCGTTCCATGGGACTTGGAGACCGCGATTTGTCGGAGGCCGATTACCGCCAGCTGATCTTGGACGAATACACCTTCTTGAAGCGCCCCGTGCTCCTCACCGACGATGGTGTGTTTGCCGGATCTGCCAAAGCTTCCGTGGAAGCCGCCCGCGCCGCTTTGAACGGCTGAACCCACTCCCGTGCAACGCCTGCTCGCCCATTTGGCCCTGTTGGTCGTAGCCCTCGTATACGGCGGTAACTACCTTGTGGCCAAGGGATTGATGCCGGATTTGGTGGGCCCCAGTGGGTTCATCGTACTTCGTGTGACAGGGGCCTTGGCGCTCTTCTCACTTTTGCTGCCTTTCAACCGCGAAAAGGTGGACCGAAAGGACATTCCCCGGCTCATCTTCTGTGGTTTGACGGGGGTGGGCATCAACATGCTGCTTTTTTTCAATGGGCTCAATGTCACGAGCCCGGTGAACGCCAGCCTCATCATGACGGTGAATCCCATCCTGGTGCTGATCGCCAGTGCGGTGGTGCTGGGGCAGCCCATCGTCAGGCGCCGGCTGATCGGGGTCATTCTCGGCGGCATTGGGGCTGCGGCCATCCTCCTTTGGAGCGGTTCGGAAGCCCGCGTGCATGCTTCTTGGCAGGGCGATCTGATGATCCTCATCAATGCCACCAGCTATGCATTCTACCTGGTGGCGGTGAAGCCGTTGATGTCGAAGTACCGGCCCCTGACCGTCGTGACGTGGGTCTTTCTGTTCGGATGGCTGTTCACGACGCCCATTGGTTGTAGCCAGGCGATGGACATCGACTGGTCGCGCTTCGGCGCCTCGGAGTGGGCCGGTGTGGCCTATGTGGTGCTGGCTACCACCTTCCTCGTGTACCTGCTCAACATCTTCGCCATGCGGCACCTGCAGCCGACGGTGGTCAGTGTCTACATCTACCTGCAGCCTTTGCTCGCGACGCTGTTCAGTTTGCTGCAGGCCTGGCGGGGCGGAACGGATTACATGGTCGATACCGGCTGGCCGCTGTGGGTCTTTGGCGCCATGATATTCCTGGGCGTCTACCTCGTGGGACGGCCCGTGCGTCGGTCAGAGGCGAAGACGGCTTAAATTCAGCGCATGCCGATTCCCAAGCCTTTCAACCTGACCGCCTGGATCGAGGAGCACCGCGACTTGCTCAAACCTCCGGTGGGAAACAAGAACCTGTACGTCGACAGCGGAGACTACATCGTGATGATCGTGGCGGGCCCCAACGCGCGCAAGGATTACCATTACAACGAGACCGAGGAG
>JAURDB010000099.1 GCA_030828175.1 Flavobacteriales bacterium | reverse complement strand
ATGAGAATGGCCTCATCCGCACTGCCGTCGCCAGGAAGCAACTGCAACATCCGCCGCGCCACTGCTCTGTTCCGCCGTAGCCATTCTGGACCGGGAACCTCCTGCTCATCGGGAATTCCGTCGTAGACCTCTACACCCAGGCGCATGGATCGCTCCAGCACCACCGAACGGGCCTCAGGGGGAAGCACGCCCAAAACGCAAGGCACGCCCTCCTTCAGGATGCCGGCTTTCTCGCCCGCAATGGACCTGATGTCGTCCCCAAGGAATTGCTGATGGTCCAACCCAATGGACGTGATCGCGGTCACCAAAGGCTGCGGGAAAATGTTGGTGGAATCGAGGCGACCGCCCATACCGGTTTCCAGGACTACCACGTCCACTTCGCAGCGGCGGAAATGATCGAGTGCCATGCAGAACATGAGCTCGAAAAAGCTGGGCTCCAGGTGCGCCCAGATGTCGAGATGGTCCGAAACGAAGGCCACAAATTCCGCCTTTGGAATCAGACCGCCGTTCACGCGAATCCGTTCTCGGGGGTCTTCAAGGTGGGGCGACGTGTAGAGTCCGACTTTGTCACCGCGGGCTTGCAGCGCAGCCGCCACGGCGTGGCTCACCGACCCTTTGCCGTTGGTCCCGGCGATGTGGACGACTTTGAGCCCGGCTTCAGGGTGCTCCAGCGCCTCGCACAGCGCGTGGGTTTTGGCGAGGTCGATTCGGTACCGAACCGGTCCCGTGCGCTGGAACATGGGGAGCTGAGCATACAGCCAATCCAAGGTCTCCTCGTATGTCATGGCAGGAAATCGAACCGAATGGCTGGCCCGGGTTCACTCGAGCTCGAAATTGAACTGGATCCATCCCACCCGGGTAGGTTTGGTGGGGTGGCTGCTGAATTTTGCCGTCAGGGCCGCTTCCTTGGCAAGGGCGACCAAGCGGCTACTGGAAGTGGTGCTGTTGGCGGCGTCGAATCGGGCATCGGTCACTGCGCCCGACTTGTCTACATAAATTTTCATCCTCACGATGCCCTCTTCGTCGGGCTTGCGGTCCAGGTTGGGCTCTCCGATCATCGTGCCCCCTTCCAGGAAGCTGTCACCGAATTCGCCGGAAACCACACCCGTCCCCTCGATCTGACCATCCTCTGCACCGCTGTTGCCGGTGCCCTGTTGCTGCCCCTCTGACCCACCGCCACCGCTGTTGCTGAACAGCTGATTCAATGCGTTGGAAAGATCATTTGAAATCTGAGGCTCCGGATCCGTTACCTCCGTTGGGGTTTCCACAGGCTCTTCTTGCGTGGGAACGTCGACATCGCTCGCATCCTGGGTCTCCACCGCCTCTACGGGAGCGACTTCCTCGGAAACCGACTCGCTGACTTCCTGCTCGATGACTTCCTCGACCTGTTCGGATGGCACTTCCGTCTCGCGGTCACCTCCGGCTTCATCCACGTTGCCAAAATCGGCCATGCCCACCGCCACGAACTGTTCACCCGGAGGCGGCGTGACCTCCTGGAATGCCACAAGGAAAAAGCACGCCGCCACAATGGCGACATACATCAGCGAAGAGATCACAGCAGCGCGTCGGCGCTCCTTGCGTTCTTCCTCTGCGTGGTGGCGGTTCCAATCGAATCCTGACATCGCGGGGGTTCAGCGGGTGGGTTGGGCGCCGAGCATGACCTTCCAGTCGTTGGCCTTGGCAAGGCCGATGACTTCGACGGTCTGCCCGGTCGGCACCGCTTGGTCCACCTGCAAATACAATACCGGATCTGCTTGGTCGGCAAACTTCACCTTGAGGGCAGGCTCGATATCGGCCCGCGAAATGGCGGTTCCATTGAGATAGTAAGAGCCATCGGGCTTGATGGAGATGGTCAAGCGCGAGCTCGCACTGCTCGTCCCCTTGCTCTGCGGCAGGTCCACATTGACCCCGTTGGACACCAGCGTGGAGAGGATGACAAAGAAGATGAGCAGGAGGAACACGAGATCCGTCATCGAGGACATGTTGCCCCCGGCCTGCACCTTATTCCGCTGTGAGAGATTCATCAGCGGGCGGGTTCCTCGAGGATGTCAATGAACTCGAGCGAGCTGGCTTCCATCTTGTGGATCACCTTGCTCACCCGGCTTACGAGGTGGTTATAGGCCATGTAGGCTATGATGCCCACGATGAGTCCCACAATGGTGGTGATCATGGCCTGTTTGGTGCCCGATGAAATGTCATCCACCCGCACCATGCCGGCACTCTCCATGTCCAGGAAGACGTTCACCATGCCGATGACCGTCCCAAGGAACCCGATCATGGGTGCAGCGCCTGCAATGGTGGCCAGCGTGCTCAGGTTCTTCTCCATGTTGTAGATCTCCAGCTTGCCCACGTTTTCGATGCTGGCGGAGATGTCCTTCAAGGGCTTTCCGATCCGGGCGATGCCCTTGTGGAGCATGCGTGCAATGGGGGTGCCGCTTTGCTCGCAGAGGTTGCGGGCGCTGTCGAGGTTTCCAGTGGACAGGTAGTCCTTGAGCTTGGCCATGAAGTCCTTGTCTTCCTTGGCTGCTTTGCTGATGGCCATCGATCGTTCGAAGAAGATGAAGATGGCGATGAAGCTCATCACGGCAAGCGGCAACATGATGTACCAACCGCCGGAGATGAGCAGTTCCATGATGGAAACGTCGCGGGTCACGACCTCACCTGAGGCCGCCATGGCATCGGCGCCGGAACCGGAGTCCTGCACCGTGGTGCCGCCGAGGGTCAGGTCCTGAATGTGCATCAGGACAAGGGAAGGGAAATGCGTTGCGATCATGCTGTGGGCTTCGAATCCAACGTCGAAGGTCGATGTTTACGTATGCGACCGTGCAGGGAAATGCGATGCGTTTCCCCCCGCCCACTGTTCACACCTGAAGGGTCAAGCCCCGGCCCCGAACATCAGCCAATAAACGGCGGCCCCCGATAGGTATCCGGCAATGGCCAACAGGCTCATCCGCTTGAGGTACCAGACGAAGTCGATTTTCTCCAGCCCCATGACGGCCACACCGGCGGCGGAGCCAATGATGAGCGCACTTCCACCGGTTCCCGCGCAGTAGGCGAGGAACTGCCAGAACAAACCGTCCTGTACGAAGTTGCCCATCCATTCCACGGCACCGGGGTCCGCAATGGGATACATCCCCATGCTGGCCGCCACGAGGGGCACGTTGTCCACGATGGCCGAAAGGAGGCCAATGGCCACATTGATGAGGTACACATCGCCCAGCGACGTCCGAAGCCAATCCGCCGTCGCGATCAGATGTCCTGCCTCCTGAAGTGCCCCCACGGCCAGCAGGATGCCGAGGAAGAACATGACGGATGCGGTGTCGATTTTTCTCAGAACCCCGACCACACTCAGCGAATTCCGGTCCTGTTCATTCTTGGACCGATGCAGCACCTCGGTGGTGAGCCACAGCACACCCAGCGAGAGCATCATGCCCATGAACGGTGGCAAGTGTGTGACCGTCTTGAAAACCGGAACGAACAGCAAGCCCGAGACGCCCATGGCGAAAATCAGGTTGCGTTCCCCCTTGGAGGTTGGGTCCGCCGCCTCGTCCAGGTCCTCAATCTTGGGCCGCTCCACCTCCCCCTTCATGCGGGCCGACATGATGGCCAAGGGCACCATCATGCAGACCACACTGGGAAGAATGAGGTTGGTGATGATGACCGGCGTGGTCAATTGGCCACCAATCCAGAGCATGGTGGTTGTGACGTCACCGATGGGGGACCACGCTCCTCCCGCATTGGCGCAAATGATGACCGCTCCGGCGTAGAGCCAGCGCGTCTCTTTGTCCGCAATCAGCTTCCGCAGCAGTGAAATCATCACGATGGAGGTCGTGAGGTTGTCCAAGGCAGCGGAAAAGAAGAAGGTCAGGATGCCGATGATCCAAAGCAGCCGGCCCTTTTTTCGCGTCTTGATCTTGTCGGTGATGACCGCAAACCCGTTGTGCGCATCGACCAATTCCACGATGGTCATGGCCCCCATCAGGAAGAACAGGATGCTCGCGATTTCCTCCATGTGATGGAGCAACCGGTGCTCGAAGAACACCTTCAGCGCGCCGTGTCCTGCTCCCCCGTGATCGAAGGCGTGGAAGGCATCGGCCAGGTGTGCCGGAGCTTCATGCCACCCCAGTACGAGCACCGCCCAGCAGAGCGTACCCGTAATGAGGGCACTGGCCGCCTTGTCGACGTGGAGGTTGTGCTCCAGCGCGATGAACAGGTAGCCGACGACGAAAATGACGATGAGTATGGTGGCCATGGAAAAGGAAATCGGGGGTCAGAGAAGTTGTTCGAGGGCGATGGACATGGCGGTGCTCGAAAGTTGGGTCCGCTCGGGATTCCGAGCGTGGCAACGTTCCATGGCGGCCCGGATGCAATCGGAGGTGTCTCCGAAAATGGCCGCGTCGGAAAGGCTCACCTGACCGTCCCCCATGAGATAGGCGAACACCCGGGCCATGCCGCAGTTCGCAATGAAATCCGGAATGACCGCGCATTGGCTGTCGGCCTTCTCCGCGATGGGACCATGGAAAATTTCCCGGTCGGCGAAGGGGACATTGGCGCCTGCCGAAATCACCTCGAGTCCGGCCTCCAGCATGCGGTCCAACTGGTCTTCCGTCACCAACCTGGACGCTGCACAAGGAAGGAATACCTCCGCGCCCACGTCCCAGATTCCGTCATTGACCTCATCGAAACTGAGCAAGTCGTCGGCCTTCAGGGCATTTCCCTCTTTGGCCAGAAACAAGGCCCGAACCTCATCGAGTCCCATGCCCTCAGGGCGCAGCATGCCCCCTGCTCGATCGATGATTCCGGTGACGACGGCCCCCTGTTTGACCAGGTAGAGGGCGGCAGCGGCCCCCACATTTCCCCAGCCTTGGACAAGAACCCGCTTGCCTGTGACCTCCCCTCCATAGATGTTGTAGAAATGACGGACCGATTCGGCCACACCATAACCCGTGATCAGATCGGCCACCCGGAAGCGGACCCCACCACCGTCCGGAAGAAAATCAGGATCCTCCACGACCTGACTCACGCCTTGTCGAAGGTGACCAATGCGGCGGACCTTTTGGGCCTCATCCGGTTTGAAATGACCGTTGAAGACGCCCTCCTGAGGGTGCCATACTCCGCAGGCTTCCGTCATGGGAATGACTTCCTTGCCTGCGTCCACGTTGAGGTCACCACCGGTGCCGTAATAATGCTTGAGCAAGGGTGTGACAGCCGCATACCACCGGCGGAGCACCCCTTCCTTCCTCGGGTCGGCCGGGTCGAAATCGATGCCGCTCTTCGCGCCTCCGATTTGCGGACCACTCACGGTGAATTTGATCTCCATGGTTTTGGCCAATGAGATCACCTCGCCTTTGTCAAGGCCTTTGCGCATGCGCGTGCCTCCGCCGGCTGCCCCTCCGCGCAAACTGTTGATGACCACCCAACCACGGGCCTCGGTTTCTTGGTCGGACCACTCGAAGACAATCTCGGGTGGACGTTCACTGTATCGATCGAGGAGTTCTTTCATGAAGACTTCTTGCAGGCGTCACGGTCATTTCCGGACATGGCGAAGTTACCGAAGAGCCTGCCGCCACAAACGTCTCTTTCTGCTCCGGTAACGGAAGCCAACGAAGTTGTTTGACCCCGTGCCGTGCGCCATGCCAGCCACGCAAAGGCCGCTGCCTCCTTTCCCTCGACCCATTGTCGTTCCGGAATCGATGCCATCCAGCCTGACGGCAAGTGCTGACCGATGCGTTTCACCAAATGGGAATTCAGGGCGCCTCCTCCCGTCAACATGATCCTGCCTGGCTTGGTTCCCTGAGAAACAGCGTCACCCAAGGCGCGCGCCACCCACTCTACGCCCGTGGCCAAAGCATCTTGGGCATCTGGAACGCTGTCCAGCTGAGAATGGATGCCGACGAGATCCTCCGCTGCGAGCGATTTGGGAGCAGACCGGTGCAAAAAAGGCCACCGTTCCATTCGCTCCAATACCTTCTCGTCCACACTCCCCTTCGCTGCCGAAGCCCCATCGCGATCCATTGGCATACCCAGACGTGCTGCCTGTCGGTTGAGCAACAGGTTACAGCCCACTGCATCCCACGCCGCAACTTCGGGGGAAGCAGGTGGAAGCAACGTGAGGTTGGCAATGCCCCCCAAATTGATGCAACAACTGTATTCTCGACCGAACACGCAGGCATCGAACATCGGCACCAAAGGAGCGCCCTGGCCACCTGCAGCCACATCGGCGCTGCGGTATTCCGCCACGACAGGCATGCCCAGCGCATCGGACAGCCATGCCGCATCTCCGATGGCCTTTGTACCCCTTCCCCTTGGCTCGTGATAAAGGGTGTGCCCGCTGAATCCCAGCAATGCGGGAACTCCATGGTGTTCATCCCACTCACTCCGAATTTCCTGGATCCGCGCAGCAACCCACCGCGTCCATTCCGCCTCGATGATGGGAAGGTCCGTTTCTGGCAACAAGGCCAGCCTGGACAAGCGCGACCTCCAATCTTCAGGATAGTCCACCGATCTGAAAGCCAACAGGGTGCACCCTTCGTCGGATGCGCTGACTTCCAGAAGGGCCACATCCAGCCCATCGCACGAAGTGCCGGACATGGTACCGAGTATCAAAGTGGACTTGCTCATGAATCGAATCCCGCCGTGTGGCATGCGTTACCTTTGTGTAGCAAATCCTTGAGACTCCCTGCAATGATCCTGGAACTCACAGAAGAACAAAAAGCCGTGCGCGATGCCGCACGAGACTTTGCCCAGAATGTTCTCAAACCCGGTGTCATCGACCGTGACAACGAACAGCGTTTCCCTGCCGATGAGATTCGCCAGCTTGGAGAGCTGGGCTTCATGGGCATGATGGTCGACCCGAAATACGGAGGGAGCGGCATGGATACCGTAAGCTACGTTTTGGCCATGGAAGAATTGTCCAAAATCGACGCTTCCGCCTCGGTCTGTGTTTCGGTCAACAATTCCCTCGTGTGCTGGGGACTCGAGGAATACGGAACAGAAGAACAAAAAGAGAAGTTCTTGGCCCCCCTCGCCCGCGGTGAGAAAATCGGTGCCTTTTGCCTGAGTGAACCCGAGGCTGGCAGTGATGCCACAAGCCAGCGGACGAGCGCAGTGGACATGGGTGACCACTACCTGCTGAATGGAACCAAGAATTGGATCACCAACGGCGGTTCAGCGAGCACCTATCTGGTGATGGCCCAAACCGACGCCGAGAAAGGCCACAAGGGCATCAATTGCCTCATTGTGGAACGCGGCATGGAGGGTTTCATGGTGGGCGCCAAAGAGGACAAGATGGGCATCCGCGGGAGCGACACCCATACATTGATGTTCCAAGACGTGAAGGTGCCGAAAGCGAATCGCTTGGGAGAAGACGGCTTCGGATTCAAATTCGCGATGAAGACACTGTCGGGTGGGCGCATCGGGATTGCTTCACAGGCCTTGGGCATCGCGTCGGGCGCGCTCGAGTTTGCCCTCGCCTACTCAAAGGAGCGCAAGGCATTTGGCAAGGAGATCCACAAGCACCAAGCCATTTCCTTCAAACTGGCCGACATGGCTACTGAGATCGAAGCGGCCCGCATGCTTTGTCTGAAGGCGGCCTGGCTGAAAGACCAAGGACAGGATTACGACCTGGCCAGCTCGATGGCCAAATTGTATGCTTCGGAAGTGGCCGGGCGTGTGACGGATCAGGCCGTCCAGATCCATGGAGGGTATGGCTATGTCAAGGAATACCACGTGGAGCGCCTGATGCGCGATTCCAAGATTACCCAGATTTACGAGGGTACAAGCGAGGTGCAGCGAATCGTGATTTCAAGGGCCATCCTGCAGGGTCAGTGAGGCCTTGAGACCGGTTTCACTCCGAGGCTGGCAATCGACTTTCTTCGGTCTGAAGCAACTGCTCCTCTGAAGCACTGGCGCTTCGCGCCACTCCCTCCCCGAAAGTGCGCGATTCGGCCCCTCCCTCGGCATTGCGGGTCACGATGGTACTCGACTCAATATCGGATCGGATGTCAAAAGCCACCGCACGGGGTCCAGGCTGAC
>JAURDB010000098.1 GCA_030828175.1 Flavobacteriales bacterium | reverse complement strand
CTGAAGGTAACCAGCAGACAAACGATGACCGCGAACAGTGCAACACCCTCAACAAGGGCGGCGGCCACGATCATGTTGGCCCGAAGGTCTCCACTCATTTCAGGCTGACGGGCCATGGCTTCGAGGGCAGAGCCGCCGATGCGACCTACACCGATGCCGGCTCCGATGGCGGCAACGCCAGCGCCGAGACCTGCGAGTCCGGCATTCATTGATTCCAAAAGGATCATTGCGAGTTCCATGATGTATGGATTTGGGTTGGTTGTGTTGTCTTAGTGGTGTGCTTCCTGGGTGGCCTCACCGAAGTAGAGCGCCGCGAGCAGGGTAAATACATACGCCTGCAAGAAGGCGACCAGGAATTCAATGAGGTACATGAAAATCATGAAGAGCGTGGAGAACACGCCTGTACCCAAGCCTACACCTGAGCCGAACTGAGCCCCCAAGAGGAAAATCAGCGAGGTGAAAGCCAAAATGATGATGTGTCCCGCTGTGATGTTCGCCGTAAGACGAATCATGAGTACCGTCGGCTTGATGAACAAGCTGGCAATCTCAATGGGCACCAGGATGAACTTGATGGGGAGCGGGACGCCGGAAGGCCAAAGGATGTGACCCCAATAGTGCTTGTTGCCGGAAACCGTGGTGATGATGAACACCAACGTGGCCAACACCAGGGTGATGCCCAAAGTGCCGGTGATGTTGAAGCCGCCAATGAAAGGAATCAACCCCAGGAGGTTGCTGAAGAAAATGAAGAAGAACACCGTCAAGAGAAACGGCAAATAGCGGTCTGCCTTCTTCTTTCCGATGCTCGGTACGGCAATGTCATCGCGAATGAACATGACCATGGGCTCGAGCACGTTCTGAAGTCCCTTGGGGGCTTGGCCCTTGCGCTTGGCATATCCCTTTGCTGCGGAACCGAACAACACGAGTACAAGTCCCATCATCACCAACATTCCGAAGATGCTCTTGGTAATGGACAGGTCTACCACGTCCACACTGCCGTGACTGCCGTGATCATGCCCATCGTGGCCCTGATCGTGTTCGCTGTGGTCGTGACCGTGACCGTGGCCTGATGGGTCATGGTCATGAACGGACAGGGCGCCGTGGTGCATGGTATACCACAAACCTGACCCCCCTTGGTGGGCCTCGCCGTGAGCACAAGCACTGCTCATGAAAAAGTCCACGCCTCCCGTTTCAGGCACGTAGATGATGCAAGGAAGCGGGATGTGGACATCACCAAAGAGGTGAATCTCATGGGCGTCCGCAATGTGGTTGACGATGAAGTCACTCGGATTGAAGTCTCCTTCGGGTGCCTCGGAACCAGCAACTTCCATTGCCCCCGAACCCATGAAGAACAAGCCCAAAGTGAGGCTTTTCAGACAGCTCCGTACAATACGGTGGGAGAGCGCTTTCATAATCGCGACCTGCGAATTTGGGTGCGAAGATAGTATCCGATTTACTTCCTGCTTCCCCCCTTTGGAAACAGCGACAAAGAACTTTCAACGCGGGTCCGTGGGCGGAACCGAATGACGCATCGATTCTGCTACTAAAACACCCGTAAAAGCCAGATAAATCAGGTAAGCTGCTATGCCGAACACCTTGGGGTCCGGATACTGTGCCAACAAGTAGGCCAAGATGATCCCCAGCATGAGAAACATTTTGACGGTCGTCAAACCCATCACCTTGCGCACATGACTACCTGGCGTTGCGCCCTCCCGGGGGCGCACCCACCACTCCAAAAAAGGCGTCAAAACCGCCAGCACAACCACCAAAACGGTCAAAGGCAATCGAACCCCATCCGTCATCAACGGCGGATCCAACGTATGCACGAGCAACAATGCACCCAAAGCTGTAAGTCCTACCCAAATCCAAAATTTCATGACTTCAGGCTTCTGATTACTGAGATAAACGCCGCGGCCAGACCCAGCATGGCGCAGAGGGCCGTTCCCCAAGCCACATCATGCCCTGCCGATTCATCCCAACGATGGCCCAGCCAGGCGCCCCCCCCTATTCCAATGGCAAGTGTAGAAACCACCCCCATGTGCCTCATGATGGCGGCAGGCCCTTCAGGCGGTCTGTTGGAGCCGGCTTGTTTCCCCACGGTGATCTGCCGCTTCCTTTCGTTCCTCCTGAGACAATCGGATTTCTGGCTCGTCATCCAAACGACAGACGCCGACAATTTGGGCCCCAGCCTCCACCGCCATGCGGCCGTATTGAATCTCTCCGTCCACCCGGCTCGACGCCTTCAAACTCAACAACCCCGCAACACGAAGCTCGCCCAATACGAAACCCTCTGATTCACAATCCATGCAATCGACTCGGCCCTCAACCCTTCCCGTAGAACCAATCACCAGTCGACCCGAAGTGTGAATGTCTCCCTTGAAGGATCCATCTATCCGAATGCTTCCCTCGCTTCGGATGCTTCCTTCAATGTGGGTGCCTTCAACAATTCTGTTGATGCCCTGCTCAAACGAAACGTCTTTGGTGCGTTGTCTTGCCATAGAGGTCGACTTTCAGTCCCGAAGGTAATACTGGTCGAAAAAGCGGAGGTAGCCGTCCACATCCTTCCCCTTGAACAGCTCCACATAATTCTCGGTATGGATGACAAAGCTCTTGTAACCGCTCGTGTTGAATTCAATCATGGACTCACGGTTACTCGTTAGCACCTTGTAGTAATCCATGGCCCGGTCCTTTCGAACGAATTGCTTCACAAGTACCAATTGATTCTCGCGGTCCAACAGGTTGCTCGTCACCTTGAGGTTGGCACTGGCAAAAAACTGCCTGTTGAAATCCGACAGCGCCGCTTTGGCCTTCTCGGCGCCCCCGTCCTCCACAGGAATCACCACACCCAAGTAATGCTCCAAAACCGGCTTGTCCGTGAAGTTTCCCATTTCGGGCATGGTCGGCACGATGTCCCTCTTTTCCTTCTTCTCTCCGGCCTCGCCAAGGCCCGACAGGATTTCCTGGGCTGCCATGGCTTGTTCCGAAGAGTCACAGGACGCCACAACCTCCTTCAAGGCCGAGATGTAATTCTGCCTTCCTCTTGACATTCCGTCAAGCCATCCAATGCACTGGGCCCTGAGGAAGCGATACCGACAAAGCTGTGTGTGCTCTGGCACAGTGTCCAGGGTCAAATTGATCTCGGACAGAATTTGCTGGTAGTCCTTTTGGGAATAATAGCGAATCACATGTGCCTCGTAAGCCGCCAATTCTTCCAGTCTTCTTTGTTCTTCAAAATCCACGAAGTCCGGGTCTTCCACCAATTGCGCCCATTCGCTGTCGGGATAGCGCAAGGAAATCTGATCCGCCCAATACTGAGAGTTGCAGGTCCCACAGAAGGGATTGGCGTAATTCTCTGTCTCTTCCAGAAACAGGTAGGTCCGATACAGCTGATAATGGGCCAACGGGTGCTCCGCACTTTCCTCAAATCGGTCCAGCAAATCCACCCATGAGTCAATGGCATTGTCCTCATCCTCCAGCTTCTCTTTGTAAATCACACCGCTCTGATAGACCGCAGTGGCCGTTTCCACATCCGCCGTTGTCCGCTCCTCCTCTGAGCACGGCAAGGTCTCCATCAACTCTTCAGGTGTGGGAAGCTCCCCGGAGGTGGACAACAAATCTCCCGCGGCCACTTCTTCCACGACATTCTCAATGGTAGAAAAGCCCGAAGCCAGCTTGCGGCTGCGCCTCCAGTCGTCTTCCAGGGGGCGGTCGCCCCATCGATCAACAAAGAAAGACTGACCCGCCGTCCTCAGCCTGGGGTTGTATGGCCAAAACGCCGTTGCACTTCCCGGCCCATTCAGGCTGGCCTGAATGGCTTCTTCAGCCAAACGCTCCGCCTCCGCTTCTGCTTCTTCCTGGGCGGCCCTCAGATCGTCGATGATGTCTTCCAAGCGGGCGTAACGCTCTCCTTCATCAAGGTCGCACAGTTCCCGCAGGCTGTCGTTCCGCAATACGATGGTCAATTGTTCCACCAACTCCGTAAGACTGCGGGCGTTGTTCCTCACCTCCGCATAACGGGGGTGGTCATCATCCATGTTGGCCAGCGTAGAGTCGTAATAAGCCTGCGCCAGCTCATACTCCCTGTCCTCAAGGTGCAAGTCGGCCAAAGACAGGAAACACTTCATCCGAGGACGGCGATTTCCCGAGTCTTCCGCCAAGGCGTCCTTGAGGTAACCCATTCCCTCTTCCCGATTGAGCTCCTCCAATTCTATCTGGGCAAGCGCGTAGTAAACCTGGTCCCGGTAATCCTCATTCTTGTCGTCTTCGAGCATGTCGAAAAACAACTCCCGGATCTCGTCGCTCCGTCCTCCGCGGCGGTCATATGCCAACGCCTGTTGCATGCGCGCCTGGAATTCCATCTCATAAGGCGTCCTCAGTTTCACCACATCTTCAAACAAGTCTATCGCCTGCTGATTCCTGCCGTAGCGCTGTTTTAACTGGGCCAAAACAAACAGGGGTCTCGCGCGGTCCCGCTTCTTCCGAATCAAAGGAATGGCCCGCTCTATCGAGGCCATCGCCTCCTCAAAATTGTCCTGGGTCAAAAGGAATTCTGCCTGGACGAGAAAAGCATCGGCCCGCAATTCATCCGATGCATCCCTTTCCCCCACCGCCTTGAGCAAAGCGGAGTTTGCCTTGGGCATGTTTTCCAATGCCATGTAGGTGCGTGCGAGCCATGCACCTGCTGCCACCTGGCTGTCGGGCTCTTTGTGTTTGCGCTGCAAATACTTGAAGACCTCCTCCGCCTTCACAAAATCACCCTTGTAGAAGTGCCCTTTGCCAATGATTGTGTAGTTGTCGTCAATCCACCGATTCAACTGAGGCCGCTTGAAATCCTTCTTCAAACTCGAAGGCGGCGTCATGGCATGCCGATCCACCACACGCGAGCATTTTTCAATGGCACGCTCCATCAAAGGGTACAGAAAATCCGCCTGCTCCTCCGTCCCATACAAGAACAACGGAATCACCTCGTCCCAATCCTCATCGTGGGTCTCTGCCAACTTTTGATCCGCCTCTTCCATGGCCAAGCGGGCAAAATGGAAGCCGTTGAACCGCGAAGTGGTGTTGTGATATGCCCGGTAAAACCTGCCGTCCCGCTGGGTGGTGCAGCCCGAACCCAACAAAACCAACATGAGCAATGCTCCTGCAAGGGCTGACAGTCTGCCGGTCCCCACCGGAAACCATGCACTTGCTTTGACGTCTTTGAAATGGGTTCGATGCATCATGCGCAGGACTACGTGCTGCCAACTCCGGATGCGCGAAAATATTGCAATACGACTGCCCCGACCACAAATTCCCGCGCACCATCGTCGGTTCTCTGCCATCTTTGGCACCAAATGAATCCCATCGCCAAGGCATGAGGAAAACGGGTCCCAAGAAAAAGTACCGGCTGATTCTTCAGGAAGAGGTCACATTCAAGGAAAAGTGGGCCCTCGGGGTAAAGCCCGGCCAGCTGAAGTGGATGGCAGCAGGAACGACCCTGATTATTGTAGGCGTCACTTATTTTCTCGTTGCGCTCACGCCATTCAGACAATGGGCTGTGCCGGGATACACTTCTGAGGAAACTCGGAGAATGCAAGCAGAGGCTTGGCGCGTTACAGACTCGCTTTCCCGCGAACTCGATATCCAGTCACGTTACTTGAGCAACCTGGTCACCATTTTGGAGGGAAAACAACCCGAGACCCTTCCCACAGACAGCGCTGCATCATCAAAAAACGCACCCTTGCCCGGTGTTCAAGAGCAAACGCCCTCCCTCGATCATTTGAGAGACGAAATCGCACAAGAAGACGCCTTCACCATCGGCGGCTCCCGCAGTCTCGAAGACGCGGGTTTGTGGATGTCCCCCGTAGACGGAACGGTCTCCGACGCGTGGAATCCCGCGATCGGTCACTGGGGCATTGACCTGGTGGCTCCAGAAAACAGCCCGGTTCAGGCCGTGGGGCGGGGCAGCGTGATTTTTGCCGGGTTTACAGCGGGGGGTGGTCACACCGTCATGGTGCAACACCCTGAAGACCGGGTGTCTGTCTACATGCACAACAGCCGACTCATCACCCAGACCGGAGCCCAAGTCCAACCGGGAGATGTCATTGCCATCATTGGAAATTCCGGTGACCACAGCACGGGACCGCACCTCCATTTTGAGTGGTGGGAGGCCGGAACCCCCATCGATCCGGCACTTCGAATCAACCTGAGAAACTGATTCAGACCGCCTGCACCGCGGGAACCTTGGACTCCTTCCAAGCCGTCATGGCGTGGAACGCACGGACCCTCTCCTGTAACGCGTCATTCGCTACGTTCCGAATTCCTTCCGTACCGAACGCTTCACAAGTAAAACTCGCCAGTGCACTGCCCTTAACCACTGCCTCCTTCATGGCTTCGAAATCTGTTCTGCCCAATGAAGCCAAGTGCCCTATGAAACCTCCGGCGAAGGTGTCACCAGCGCCCGTGGGGTCGACCACATCCTCGAGGGGCAAAGCGGGACAGAAAAAGTACCCGAGCCCTTCGCCTTCACCGTGGAACAACAACGCTCCGTGTTCTCCTTTTTTGATAATGAGGTAGCGGGGACCCATTCCAAGGATGCAACGCGCCGCCTTCACCAGGCTGCGCTCACCAGAAAGCTGCCGGGCTTCCTCATCATTGATCGTCAGTACATCCACCCTTGCAATGACCGACTTCAACGGCTCCATCGCGATGTCCATCCAGAAGTTCATGGTGTCCAATACCACCAATTCTGGACGTTCTTCCAGCTGATCCAAAACGGAAGATTGCAAGCTGGGGTCAATGTTGCCCAACATCAACCACTTTGCTTTCCTCCATTCATTGGGAATGACCGGATTGAAATCCGCCAGCACGTTCAATTCTGTCTCCAGTGTGTCCCGGCCGTTCATGTCCATGTGATAGGATCCCGACCAAAAGAAACTTCGCCCTCCCTGCTTGATTTCTATCCCTTCCAGGTTCATTCCGGCGGCCCTCATGGCGGCCAGTTCCTCGCTTGGAAAGTCCTCCCCTACTACACTGACCAGTCCTGAATTGACGCCCAATCGGCTGGCAGACCAGCCTATGTATGTGCCCGCCCCACCGACAATTCGCTCCCTTGAACCAAAGGGCGTTTGAATGGAATCAAAAGCGACAGTCCCGACTACCAGGACGCTTGAAGAACCGAAAGACATGATGGCAAATTCAACCGCAAAGATAGCGGACGCCAAACTGCCCCCTTTGCATTGCAAGGATTGTTGAAACGGCCTATCTTTGCGGACCCTTAATACAAGGGACAGAGCATTCCCCTATAGCTCAGCTGGTTAGAGCGACTGACTGTTAATCAGTAGGTCCCTGGTTCAAGTCCAGGTGGGGGAGCAGAAAAAACCCCGGAGAATATCCGGGGTTTTCTTTTGTCCTTCAACCGAATGCCCGACTGGGTCACAAAAGGTTGATTCGGCTGGCCAGCAGGTCCTTGTAGCTGCCGCCAATCGGAATTTCCTTTTCCATGTCCCTCACTTGGATCATGGAATATTTGATGCTGTGAATGGCATCCAGGTTCACGATGTAGCTCCTGTGAACCCGCATGAACCTGCGCTCATTCAACTTATTCTCCACATCCTTCATCGTACTGTGGATGGTGTAGCTCTGTTCCGGTGTATGAACGACCACATAGTCTTTCAGTGCCTCAATAAACAGAAGGTCGTTGTGGTCAATCTTCATGAGGCGGCTCCGGTTCTTGACGAACAGGTACTCAGCCGTCTCTTTGTGCTCCGCCATGTTGCGGAGGAATTCATTCTCCAACCTGGCCTCCTGTTCCTTCGAGAACTTGTGGATGGCCATTTCAATGCTGGTCTGCAGGTCCACATCCTTAAACGGCTTCAGCACATAACCGTGAGGTTCTGCGAGTTTGGCTTCGCCGAGCGTGCTGCGGTCCGCATATGCCGTCAAGAAAATGATGGGAACATCCAAGGTCCTCTTGATTTCCTCGGCTGCCGCAATTCCGTTCATATCACCCTTGAGCATGATGTCCATCAGAATGACATCCGGCCTGAAGCGCACCGCCAAATCAATGGCGTCCTCTCCGTTGTCAGCAGCACCAACTACGTTATAGCCAATCTTCTCAAGGGTCTGCTCTATGTCCTTTCGGACAATGCTCTCGTCTTCAATGACCAGAATGTTAATGGACATGATGGGTTTTGGTTTGGGGTCTGCCTCAGTGGAATAGTTCGATGGATTGCAGGTCAATCTCCGTCAAACATGTTTTTCCGGCGGCGAAATCTAATCAAAAACCGGGCTCCTCCCTCTGATTCCGCTTTCAAATCCGCATCAAGCTGCTCACTCAGCGCTTGAACAAGGTATAAACCGAGTGAAT
>JAURDB010000097.1 GCA_030828175.1 Flavobacteriales bacterium | reverse complement strand
CAAGTGACGGGCCGCGACCTCGATGGTACTTTTTCGAAGGGGGGGCTCGAAGAAGTGGTGATCCGGGGAAATGGCCGGACCCTCTATTTCGCCGACGCCGACAGCACAGCCATGGAAAATGCGCTGCGCGACAGCCTGCCCCTGCCTTTGCCGCAGGCCAATCGCGCCCTTTGCTCGGAGATCCGCATGCGGTTGGATTCATTGGGACTGTCCACGATCACTTTGCTGAAGGCGCCTTCTGGAGATTTTGCGGACCTGGCGACTTTGGCACAATCCAACCTCGAAGGAGCCGAGGATGCCGCTGTTCTGCCGGGTTTTGCCTTGCGGGACCGTCCGGACGCTGGTCGGGTAGCAGCCCGGGGACACCCTGCGCCTGTTCTCTCCCGCTCCCCTTGGAAGGCGCCGGCGGATTCCTTGCTGCCTGCAGTGCCGGATCCCATTGCTTATCAGGCCGTGGACAGCATTGTGTTTGCGGTGCGCGAGGAGCGGGTGGCGTTGTGCGGTCAAGCCAGGGTGGAGACGGCGGGCATCCAATTGGAGGCCGCCCGGGTCGACTACCTCGCGGGTGACCGAGAGATCGAAGCAGAAGGCGTGCCGGACAGCACAGGAACCCTGCAGGGGCGGCCTGTCTTTACCCAGGACGGCAAATCCTTCACGCAGGACGCCTTGCGGTATGACCTTGACAGCCGCAAAGGACTCAGCCGACAGGCGGTGACCCAGGAGGGAGAATTGACCTTCCACGCGGACCGGGCGAAGCGCTATCCCGACGGACGGATTTTCCTGCGCGGGGGCAAGTTCACCACCTGCAATGCGGACCGTCCCCATTTTCATTTTCAGCTCACCCGCGGCCTGCTCATTCCCGACGAGAAGGTGGTCAGCGGCCCGATGTTCGTCAAGATTCGGAACATACCCTTGCCGGTAGGTCTGCCCTTTTTCTGGTTCCCTCAAAAGCAGGAGCGCAGCCGCGGATTGATTTTCCCGAGCTTCGGAAACGGCAGAGAACTGGGCTATTTCATCAAGGACCTCGGCTGGTATGAGCCGCTCGGTGAGCATTGGGATGCGCGCCTCCAGGGCGACCTCTACAGCAGGGGCACGTGGCGCCTCGCAGGAACGGCACAATACCGCTACCGGTACCGCTTCAACGGAAATTTGCAGCTCTCGCGCTCCAGCATTGTAACCGGAGGTACCGCCGGGGATCCGGGGGCAACGCGACGCACGGAGTTCTTTGTGCGTTGGAGCCACAATCAGGACCCCAAGGCACGTCCCAACGGGCGCTTCAATGCCAACGTGAACTTCGGTTCGAGCGGCAACTTCCGGTCTCAGTTGAACAGCACGCAGGAGGATTACCTCTCCAACACCTTCTCCTCGAGCATCAACTACAATGCTTCGCTGCCCGGAAAGCCTGTGAGCATCACGGCGACAGCGCGGCACAACCAGAACAGCAGCACGGGAAGGGTGGACCTCATCGTTCCTTCCGTGGGCGTCAATGTCAGCCGATTCGAATTGCCGATTTCGAGGCTGCTCCGCCCGAACGCCATCAAAAAAGGATGGTATGACCGCATCGGTGTGACCTACGCGCTCAAGTCCGAGCAGCGCATCACAGGCGCCGACAGCACCCTGTTCGATGAGGGCCTGCAGGGGTTGTTGAAGCGGGCGGAGTCCGGAGTGAAGCACACGGCGGCGGCCTCAACCCAGATCAAAGCGGGCTTCATCAGCCTGACGCCAAACGTCTCATACAATGGCTATTGGAACTTCAGCGCGTTGAACAAGGCGGTCAGCCCGGATGTGCCCGACAGCATCGTCACGGACACCATCGCCGGCTTCTACGCCGATGGCGATTGGCGCATGGGAATCAGCGCCAACACCAAGTTCTACGGCACCTTTCAAAACCGCGGTGAAGGCCGGCTTCGCGCCATTCGACATGTGATCACGCCACAGGTGGGTTTCAGTTACAACCCGGCCTTCAATCGGCGGGATTCCGTGGTGGGCATCGATGGCAGCATCCTTGAGATCTATGATCCGTTGGCGCCGGGCCTCTACACCCCTTCGGAGTTGAACGCCCAGGGTGCGCTCAATTTCACGCTGAACAACAACCTCGAGGCCAAGATCCGCGACCCGGAGGGCGAGACCCGCAAGGTTCGGCTGATCGACAACCTGTCTTTGCGGGCGAGCCACAACTTGCAGGCCGATTCGCTCCGGTGGAGTGACATCACGGGGTCGGGGTTCACCACCATTGCCGGGCGCTTCCCCGTGAACATCGGATTCGCCCACAGCATTTACGACCGGGACAGCACGGGCGCCCGCATTGACCGTTACCTCTGGGAGTCAGGAGGTTCCCCGGTTCGCCTCAAGCGGGCCAATGCGTCGGTGAATGCGAATTGGACGGGGCAAGGTGAGACGCCTTGGAGCGTGAGGGCGGGCTACACCATGCGGCTGCAGCGCAATTGGCGCAACGATCTCCAGGCAGACACAACCATTCTCACGCAAAACATCACCTTCAATGGCAACGTCACCTTGCTGGAAGATTGGCGTGTCACGGTGGGGTCGGGTTATGACTTCACGGCGAAGGAATTCACGAACACCCAGGTGAATGTGATTTGGGACCTCCACTGTTGGGAGTTCTCGGCGCGGTGGGTGCCCTTTGGATTCCAGCAGAGCCTGCAGTTGAGGCTGGCGGTCAAGTCCGCTCTGTTGCGCGACGTGAAGTTGGAAAAGCGCTTCCAGGGAGAAGGGCTGATTCGCTGATCGGAAGGAGGTTAACGGCTCAGGTAGCGAATGAGCATGTAGATCAGGCAGAGCAGGAACACGGTCATGGAGACCTTGTTGATGCCGTGCATGACGCGGAGGTTGACTCCCTCGCCCTCGCTCCTCCGGAAGAGGTTCAGTGGGTTGGCGTAGTGGAGGATTTTGCGGAGGACTTCCATGGTCTGTGTTACTTCAGAGGAACAGGAGAGGAGGCGCCGGGTTCAATCGACGGCGATGGCGCTGATTTCGACGCGGGCCTGTTTGGGCAGTCCGGCTACGAAAACCGCTTCCCGGGCCGGCAAGGGGTCGGCAAATCGCGTGCGGTAGGCGGCGTCCATTTCCGCATAGTCCCGCGGGTCGATGAGGAAAACGGTGGTTTTCACTACGCGGTCCAGACCCGTTCCTGCATCGCGGAGAACGGCCGCCAGGTTGTCAAGTGCAAGGTTTACCTCTTCGGTGATGGATCCGTGCAGCAGCTCTCCTGTCTGTGGGATGAGCGGGATTTGACCGCTGCAGTAGACGGTATTGCCGGCGCGGCGGAAAGGACTGTAACTCGCAATGGGTTTCGACATGGTGCAAGTATCGCACGCATCGACGAACCTTTGCATCATGTCAGTGCTCCGCATCCTTTTGGTCGACAACCGGGATTCCTTTACCTGGAATCTCGCCCACGACCTGGGTCGTTTCGGCGCAGAAGTCGAGGTGCGTCAGGCCCCACTGTGGACGCCTGAGGATGCTGGCGGTTTCGATGGCATCGTGTTGTCGCCCGGCCCCGGCCTGCCATCGGAATCCGAGGGGTTGATGTCCTTGGTTCGCGCCTGGGCACCGCGGCACCCCGTGTTGGGGGTTTGTCTGGGACTGCAGGCGTTGGTGGAGTGGAGTGGGGGACGGTTGCGCCAGATGGAGGAGGTGTTGCACGGGAGAACTTCCATGGCGATTCGCATCGCTGAGGACCCTTTGCTCGGGGCTGTTCCCGAGCGTTTCCAGGTGGGGCATTACCACAGCTGGTGCGCCGACCGGGCTGCTTTGCCCGCCCCATGGACGGTGACGGCAGAAGTCGAGGGTGCCCCCCACATCCCGTTGGCGCTCCGCCACGATGCGTTGCCCCTTCATGCCGTGCAGTTCCACCCCGAAAGCGTGCTGACTCCGCAAGGCAGGAATGTTCTGGAAGGGTGGCTGCGCACCCTGTGGAAATGAGAAAGGCGCCCGAAGGCGCCTTTCTCATTGGGTTCGGACCTGTGAGGTTCAGTTGCGGAGCTTGTCCATTTCTTCCTGGAATGTCTCCTTGAACTTCTCGTAGTTGTACTCGGCCATGATGCGCTCGTCCTCCGAAATTTTCTCGTTGTACTTGCTCGCTACTTTCTCTCCGCTGAGCTCGAGGGCCACATAGGAAACGTAGATGCCATTCTCGCGCTGTGTCAGCTTTTCGCAAATGGCGATGGCACCCCGCAATTCCTGGTCCACCACGGTGCGGGCGAGTTCGTTGAATGTCTCTGTGGCTTCCTCCCGGTTGTTGAATTCGGTACTGGAGACATAGTTGTCGGTGACTGCCTTGACGGTGGCACTGACGGTCTTCGCAAGACGGACTTCCGCATTGGAACGCGCTTTTTTCTTGGCGATTTCGCGGTCCTGGCTTTCGCCGGTGGCACTGGAACGGAAATTCTTGCTGTCGCTTTCGTATTCATCACCGCTGCAGAATTCAACGATCTCGACTTCGCCCTTGGGCTTGGCGACTTCTTTGTTCTTTTTGCAACCGGTAGCAAGCAGGGTCAGGCCGATGAGCAGGCCCGCACACGTAATGAGGGGAAAACGGGTCATGATGATGGAATTATAGGGTTTCGTGAAGGTATATCGAATATCGTGCCAAGGTGTTCACCGCAGCCGTTGGGCCAGGCTTTTTCCAAGGGACTTTTCAATGATTTCGGCAGCGTTGGAAAGGGCAAGGCGCATGGCAGCATCGGAATTGAGTTGCACTCCCTTGGTCCTGTCCAGCCTGATTTCGTCGACCCGGTTTCCGTCGGCGTCCCGAATGGTGATGGACCCTTCGATGTAGGCCGTGTGGAAATTCCCCAAGTCCGCAGTGGGGGTTCGCAATTCTGACCGGAGATTGAACAGCACGCCGAATGCGGCTTCCGCTGCTCCATCCACAAGGGTGAATCCTTCGTCGAGCAATGCGGATCGCAGGGCCTGCATCGGGGCTTCGTGCAAAGAAGGGGCCAACCCCGAATTCGGATCCACCCCTACATAAACCGCCGGCATTTCCACTGAAATGGGGAGACGTACCTGGTCCGAGACGGGGCTCCCGCAAAGTGCAACCACGGTCGGATCAACTTCGGCTTGCTTCCACAGCCGATCGATGTCGACTTCGGCATGGAAGTCGGTGTCGGTTCGATTCGGATCCACCCCGCTGATGACGGCTACCACGATGCCTTCGTCATCCGTGAATTCGGTGCCCGACTTTCGATAGGTCCCGTTGTGGTAACCGTAGCGGATGGGGACACCGCTCATGCTCTTGCCTTGGATGGTGGCGTGCAATCCCAAGGGGAATTTGAATTGTCCCTCTGCATGCAGTCGAACCGCTTCCACGGAGGATTGGAGGTCGATGTTGGAAATGGCGGTCCGAATCTCTGTGATCAGACGGGACTCGAGGTTGACTTCCTCGCCGTCCAACTGGGTGCGGTTGACTTCATTCCAGAATTCCTCCAGCATCATGATTCCCATGCTCCAATGGCTGATTGCTTTCAGCAATTGTCCTGACTCCAAGGCTTCCCGGCCCACAGTGTATTCCGAAACGGCTGCAGCCATGGCTTCTTGGCGTCGGCTTTCGCGCTCTGCTGCGTGCTGGGCCTTGTTGAGCCGGTAGTAGACATGAATGCGGCCAGGTCCTTCCCAAATGTCCACCACATCGAAGCCTGTGATTCGCTCCTGAGCCAGACTCGAAATGGAGCTGGAGAAGTGTTCGGAGACCTGTCCTCCTGCCTCAGCGCTTTCCAGCAGGGAGGTGCTTTGTACGTTCACTGAAATTTCCGAGGCCAGGTCGCTGGCTGCCCGGTCCTTGGCAGCCTGCAATGCGGCGCTGGGATCTCCCTGCAGGGGTGCGCTGCCGATTCCCACATAGAATGCCGAGGACAAGGGGCGGGCGTTCACCCACGCTGGAGCAGGCATGTTCTGGACCCGACGAGAACCCGAGCATCCCGCCAGGATGGCAGAGGAGAAAAGGAGAATCCCCCAGAATGAGAATGCAGGGAATCCCCTCTTCATTTGATGTATTCAGAAAGAAAGGATTCGACTTGTCGCGTGCACCTGCGTGTGGCTTCTTGCAATACTTGATTGCGCAGGGTGGATTCGGGCATCAGCTCGCGTCGGGCGCCCAGAAGATGGCTCATTTCGCTTTTGCCATTGCGGTTGACCTCGCCGTTGGAACGCGCCGGATACAAAGAGCCTGCTTGCACCAGACTGGTCGCGAATTCGACGGCGTCGCCCCCCCGAACCTCATCGACTTTGGAGTAGAGGACTTGGCTGGTTTCCGTGCTGACCAATTTGAGTTCGTATTTCAGGATGACCTCCCGGTTTTGGCTGTGCAGGACATATTGAGCCGGTGCAAATGCGGCCACCTTTTTTGTTTTGCCTTCTTCGTCTTGGACCTCCTTGAAATACTTGCGGAACCCGGGGCGGGGTGTACTCAAAGGAGACCCTGTTTCCATGGTGTACATCAGGATGGCGCCGGTAAGCATGGCGCGCGCTCCTGCGATTTCTCCGACTTCTACCTGCTCATCGGAAATGCCGGATATGGACAGTTGCTGTTCGGCGAGGATTTCCTCCCGTTGGGTGCGGTCCACCACGCCAATGAAGGGGTCGTTGGATTGAATCAAGCCGTTTTGAACCCCACTTCTGAGTTCCAGGGCGACGTCCTCATTCTGTCTGCGCGAGTCAAATGTCAGGACCGCAAGATTGAAACGGCCTTCCTCGAGTGCTTGCTCCAAGAGCGATGTGGCGTCTTTGTATGCTGCGTCCAAGGCCAGGACTTTTTCCAAACCTTCATAAGCGGCACGGTAAGCGTTGTTGGAAAGGTCGGATTCGGCTTGTCGATAAAGCGGCTCTGCCCGTGCGATGATGAGGAGGGATTGGGCATCCTTGTATTCGGGATCCAGCCGGATGATTTCCTGGAAGGTTTCCGCTGCCCCTGCGAAGTCTTCAGATTCCAATTGGGCATGTCCTTGCTCGTCCAATTCGACGAGGTGGTCATCCAGGTGATTCTCGTAGTCGTTGGTCACCGAGGCGGGGATCAACAGGTCCACGTCTACAGATGATATGCGGGTTCGGTAGGCCAGCATGTCGTCATACAACTTCAATGCATCTGCGCGGCGACCATCGAGGGAGGCCCGCTGGAAATCACCGACTTGCGTGTCGATGTAGCCCTGACCTGCCGAGCGAAGCCCGACCATGGCGTCGACCATCCCACGCTTCTTGCGAAGGGCGAGATAGTACATCTCGGCCGCTTGTTTGTACATGCCGGCATCCTGCAGTTCCATTCCTCGCTTGGTCAGCGCCTTGGGACCGCTGCAAGCGGTGAGGAGCAGGGAGGTGAGGGTCAGTAAGAAGAAGGTAGAGCGCATGTTCGAGGAGTTGGGAGGGATTCCTGGTAGCGGGCCGAAAATAGGTCTGTAATGTCTTGGTTGTGGACAAGTCCCGTGCCAGTCTTTTTCAGCGGGTGCGGTTCACCGCCTGCTCCACCGAAATTCGCTTTATGCCGAAACGCGTACTCATTCTCGGAGCGGGCAGGTCCAGTTCCTCTCTCATTCGTCATTTGTTGGACCATGCTTCTGGCGAAGATTTTGAAGTGCGAATAGGGGACCTCGATTTGGATTTGGCCAAACGCAAGGCTGGGGGGAATCCCATGTCCAGTGTATTTGCCTTGGATGCAGAGGACGCTGGGGCGCGCCGGGAGGAGATTGCAAGGGCAGATCTAGTGGTGAGCATGTTGCCCGCTTTCCTTCATCCCGAGGTGGCGAGGGATGCCATTGCCACCCGGACGCCCCTGATTACGCCGAGTTACCTGTCTCCTGAGATTGCAGCGATGGATGCCGAGGCCAAGGCAGCGGGCATACCCATTTTGAATGAGTTGGGATTGGATCCGGGAATCGACCACCTGAGTGCGATGCAAGTCATCGATCGTCTGCGTGACGAAGGCTGCACGTTGACCGGCTTTGAAAGCTACACGGGCGGACTGGTGGCACCGGAAAGCGACAACAACCCGTGGCACTACAAATTCACATGGAACCCGCGGAACGTGGTGTTGGCCGGCCAGGGGGGCTCGGCGACTTTTCGGGAAGGTGGACTCAATCGGGTGCTTCCTCCACATCGGCTGTTTGGCGAGGTGACTTCCATTGAAGTTCCGGGCGCAGGCAGGTTTGAGGGGTATGCCAACCGGGATTCGCTCGCTTACGAGCAGATCTATGGACTGAATGGAATCTCCACTTTGGTGCGGGGGACCTTGAGGGGCGACGGATTCTGTGGGGGCTGGGATGCCATTTTCCAATTGGGGATGAACCGCGATGACGCGCGGATTGAGCTGCCGGCAGGCACCACTTGGAGGAGATTCACAGCGGGCTTTGCAGGAGGCGTATCCGGGGAAGCAGATGCGTCCGCGGTGCGCGTTGCCGTAGCGCGGGCAACGGGTGCGGATGGAAAGGCATTGGACCTGCTGGAATGGCTGGGACTCTTCGGGGATGAGCCTGTGAAACGCCTGAAAGGTTCGCCTTGTGAAATCTTGCAGGACCTCCTGGAAGCCAAGTGGGCATTGG
>JAURDB010000096.1 GCA_030828175.1 Flavobacteriales bacterium | reverse complement strand
GCGCCGGTGGGAGGGGGTGGACAGGCTCAGTGCGCCCGTGGTCGCGCCATGGTATCCACCCAACAACCCCAAGATTTCTGAACGTCCCGTTACGCGGCGTACCAGCTTCATGGCCCCTTCAATGGCCTCGGTTCCGCTGTTGACGAAGTACACGGAGTCGAGCCCGTGGGGACGCAAACCGGCCAACAAACGGTCGGCCGCCAGGTCCTGCGCTTCCTGGGCATACTCACCGTAGACCATCACATGCAGGTGGCGGTCGATCTGATCATGCAGCGCCTGGCGGATTCCGGCATGGCCATGCCCCATCGAACTGACACCAATGCCACTGACCAAATCAAACAGCCGCTCACCGGTATCCGTGATGAGCCAGCAACCTTCCGCACCCACAATGCGCTCCCCCAGTGGATGGGGCGTTGTCATGGCCAATCCGCGCCCCAGGAAGTCACCCGCGCCATTCATCAATCCAAGGGTTGGGCTTCAAACTCGAATTCGTCGGCAAAAACCCAGGTGGGGTTCAACCGACCCAAATGCCAATCCGGGATTTGGCCCCCGTTGAATTGATCCAATTCCAACCTCAAATACCTCGCTTTGCGGTCGCCCTTGAATGTCAGGCGCTGCGTTTGCGGGGTGTAGTCCTGCGGGTCCATTTCGGGAACACCGGTTCCCATGAGCTCAAAATGGGTGGAATCGGCCGAGGTGCTGACCCGCACGTTCTCCGGCGCCCAGATCCAGGACTTTACATCCTGAAGAACACCGACCGACATTTCCCGGATGCGGTGTGGCTTGCCCAGGTCCACCGTGACCACGACCGGATGTCCATAGTACCCTTGCCAATCTCCCGTTCGGAAATCTGAACCCTCACCGCGCACACCGTCGATCAAGGCCCGCTCACCCCCGGCAGCATATTGGTTGGCGTAGGGATACTCGATGCCCATCTTGTAATCGGGGTTGACCCTGGCGATGCGCGAAGAAACCAAGGCACTGCGATAGGGGCCCTTCTTTGCCACCAGCTGCACCACTTGCGTGCCGCGCACCGTCACTTTGCCCTTGGACGGGGCAAAGCCCGACGCCTCCATATCCTGCGGGAAGGCAGACACCGGCGGCATTTCATCCGTGACCCTCACCCAGATTTCGGCGTCCTCATCTCCACACGCCAAAGCCACTTGCAAGCTGTCTCCGGCATAACTGCGGGGCGCATTGACATAGGGGGCGGGAACAAAAGCGTCATCGCCCAATGTCCAATCCTCGACGGGCCAGGATGCCGGGGCCTTGCCGAATCCACCATCGCCGACGGGCTCATCCCGCAGCTCGAATACCCACGCCCCACCGGCCATCAACTCCTCGTGGGTGACCCAGCTTCTCTCCATGTTCTCTCCATTGATGGTGAAGCTGTGGATGAAGACCGCGTCATCCGAAGACTTCCTCACCACAACTTCCAGCTCCTTGCCGTTGGGGAGGTCCCAATCCACGCGTTCGAAGCGGGGGGTGCCCAGGACATAGCGATCTGAACCGGGCGTCACGGGATACAACCCCAAGGCGCTCCATACATACCAACTGCTCATCTGGCCACAGTCCTCATTGCCGCTCAAACCATCCGGCGCAGCCGTATACAAAGCATCGCAGATGCTGTCCACCAACGCTTGCGTCCGCTCAGGGTGGCCCGCGAAAGAAGGGAGGTATGCCATGTGGTGGGAAGGCTCATTGCCGTGCGCATATTGGCCGATGAGGCCGGTGATGTCGCTTTGATGCCGTCCGCTGAGGCGGCTGGACTCCGTAAACATGCTGTCCAGCAGCTGGGCATAGGAATCCGGACCGCCCATCAGCGCCATGTGCCCTGAAACATCATGGGGCACGAAGAAATTGTACTGCCAACCGTTGGCTTCCGTGTATTCAAAGGTGACCTCGGTCGGGTCGAAGGCCTCGCGCCAAGAAGCGCCATAACGGGGCTGGATGAAGCGGGTGTCAGGATGGTACAGGTTGCGCCAACCTTGGGCGCGCTTGCCGAACCGTTCCGCCACATCCATTTGGCCCATGTCCAGCGCCATGCGGGCAATGCAGGCATCGTCAAAGGCATACTCCAGCGTCTTCGAAACGCTCTCGCTCTCTTTTTCCAACGGCAGATACCCCAAGCTGTCCCACACCGGTTTCGCCAGGTCATCGGACGTCGCCACAGCCACCATCGCCTGCAGCGCTGCATCGGCATCGAAGTTCCGCAGCCCCTTCGCCCAAGCATCGGCGATCACAGGCACTGCATGATATCCGATCATGCACCCTGTATAGTTGGATGCCAATTCCCACATGGGCAGCTTTCCGCCTTCGCGGTGCATGCCAATGAAATTGTCGATGAAAACCTCCGTGCGCTCCGGCTCGAGCACATTGAGCAGGGGGTGGGTGGCCCGAAACGTATCCCACAAACTGAACACCGTGTAACGGGGTCGGTCAATGCTCCCCTGGTGCACGCCGAGATCCGTTCCCCGGTAGCGACCGTCCACATCCGTAGCCAGGTTCGGCACAGTCAGGCTGTGATACAAGGCAGTATAGAAAATGGTCCGCTCGTCGGCATCGCGTTCCCCGATGCGCACCCTTCCCAGCGCCTCATCCCATCGCGCTTCAGCCGATGCCCTGGCAGCGTCAAATGCGGTGGCAACAGGGGCCTCCGCATTCAAGTTGGCCACGGCACCCTCGATGTCCACAAAGCTCAGAGAAACCCTCGCCTCAACAGATTCTACACCTTTGAAAACCAATGCAAATACCGGCACATAGGTCAACTCTTGCTCGAGCACGCCTTTCACCTCCTGCACCTCCAATTCGGCCATCTGATCCAGCCACTCGAATGGCTGATCGAAGCGCATCGCGAAGTACACGTGCTGCTCATTCGCCCAGTTGTCCGAAACCCGCTGCCCCACCAAGGTGGAATCGTCCAATGGATACATTCCATAATTGATCAGGTCATCGCGATGTGCGAGATCCACAATGAGCTGCATCGTATCGGGACGCTCCAATGTCCAGCGGTGGAAACCTACCCGGTCTGAAGCGGTCAATTCCACCGTCACGCCACTTCGCTCCAAAGCACAGCGATAATAGCCGGCGTGGGCATCCTGACTCCCCTCCACAAACCGGTCGCGGTAGCGCTCGCGCCACACCCGCCCCGTATCCATCGGCCCCACGGTCGGCATCAACAACACATCGCCGTAGTCACTGACACCCGTACCCTGCAAGTGCGTATGACTGAATCCGTAGACCGTGTCATCCGTGATGTGGAATCCACCGCAACCGTCCCAGCCCTCCAGTCGGGTATCCGGGCTGAGTTGAACCATACCGAAGGGCACCGTCGCACCTGGGTAGGTATGTCCATGCCCTCCCGTCCCGATGAAGGGATCCACTTCAAGATGGTAACCAATCTCTGTTGAACTGCAGCCGCTGAGCACGAGCACCGCACCAGACATGAAAAGGGGACAAAGGGGAAATCGCATGGAGGAAATCAATCTTTTGGAAGGAGCAACTGATCGGGGCGATTGATCCCCGATGGAAAGATGGCACCTTCTCCGGGCTTCTTGCACACCAGACATTTCAGTCGGTCGTGAAACCCGAAATGCTGAATGGAAGGAGCAGGGGGGCTCAAGATGCTATCCAAGGCCAGTTGGTCCCAGGGCGAGAGGAATCCCGCCACAAAAACGTTTCGGTCCTGTTTGATCACTCGGAGGTCTTGACGCAACGCACCCACCGTCACCAATACCTCCGTCTCTTCCATGCCCGAGCGCTCGACAGAGTCCACCTTCGCCTTGATGGCAGCGGTTTTTTCTGCTGCTGCCACAAAGGCTCCTGTCCAGATACGTTCGATCGAAGGAAGCGGTTGAAACCGCTCCACAAGGGAGGCCAACATGCGGGACTCAGCAGGGGACAGGCCGGTGGGCTCCTGGGCTTGGACAACCAACGAAAACAAGATGGAAACCAGCACGAACCACGCCTTGAAAAGGGAACACCCTCTCCACCCATTCACCCTGCTGTTGGTTCCCTGAGGCATGCCGCAAATTACCGCGGAGAGACGAGGTCCGAAGAAAGGAGCCAACGAACCGCATCCGACCACCCTCCGTCTCCGTTGTCATCCGACAGGGCATCGGGCAAACCATAAGAGTCCAATGCCTCCGTCCCCAATGAAGTATAGAGGGTTGGAACCGTCACAATCACGCCTGAACCTGGCAAAGTGTGGTCCCTCGGAGAACCGGAACACCCCCCGGGAAACCCCAGGGGCTCCACCCCAAAGACCCCGACCCGTTGCCGGTGCAAAAGGGCATCAACCAAAAGGAGAGAAGCACTGAAACTGAGGCCATCCACCAACACCGCCACGGGCCATTCAACGGGACGATTGGACCGAACCGCAGGCATGGGAGACACCGACTTGAAGTCTTGCTCTCCGCCGGTCCAAGGGCGCTCCCGTTCCTCCGGCCAGAATTCCTGGGCAAGAAAAAAGGAAAGCACGGCATGTCTGCGGGTTCTGAATCCACCCAAATTCCCGCGCAAATCCAACATGACGGGCAATTTGGCCCGCTTCATTCGCCGCGAGCACTTCCGGAACGAACGCCGAAACTCACCCGTTGACCCCGACGAAAAATCCGAAATCTTCCAACGCAGGAAGGCACCGTGATCGAACAACGACATTCCCGACTTCTCTGCACAATCAACAAGGGGGCGGTCTCCATGGGGCGAATTGGCTGCAGGTGCAGCATCCGGGTTGCCCGGCTTTGAGGAATGGGGACCGTCCACATAGGGGTGCAATTCACCTACCCAAGCCCAAGTCCTTTGCATCCAGGCCAATCTGGCCCCTTGAGATATGCCCCTGCCGGGAGCCAAGCGCTCCCAGGGGCCTTCTTGGTCCAGCAAAAGGCCAGAAGGGGGCGGCTCTGAATTCATCCGCGACGCCGTCAAGGATTCGAACCGGACGCGAAGGTGTGGGTCATTGGCGGTACGCAGCCAACCGTGTATGCACTCGGCCCATCGAATGAGCTCCATTCCCTCTGCATCTCCACGGCCGCACCCATCCCAAGCCTGAAGTAAAGCATCACGTGACTCAAGAGAATTTAAGTTGTTTAAATACAACGATTTGGAACCGGAAATCAATGAATCCAAAACAGCCATGTCCGCTGCGCATTCGTCCGCAGACACCCAATGCTGCGCCTGAAAACCGGGCGCCAAACCCAGCCCGATCACCCCAAGGAAAAGCATCCGGATCCTCATGGGCCTCAAGCTGCTTCGCCCCCTGCACCCAGATCGGAATCCTGGTTCTTGTTGGCCACCATGGTCAAAATGGTCGCAATGGCCACGGTTTCTCCAGACCCATCGGTGACATCCACCTTGAACTTGACGATGCCTTTCAAGATGTCATCGGCACTGCGCTTTTCTTGTTGCACCTTTTCCTCTACGGTCAATTTGACCCCAATGGTCATACCGGGATAAACAGGCTTGGTGAATCGGCAGGACTCCAGTCCGTAATTGAGAAGCACAGGACCTTTGTGCGGAGCGACAAACATTCCGGCTGCTTTCGAAAGCACCCAGTATCCATGGGCCACACGGCCTTCAAAAATGGTGCCCTCCAAAGAAGTTTCGTCCACGTGCGCATAGAAATGGTCACCCGACACATTGGCAAAATTCACGATATCAGCCTCTGTTACAGTATGTCGATGGGTGGTGAATGTCATTCCGATCTGTTGGTCTTC
This sequence comes from Flavobacteriales bacterium, assembly GCA_030828175.1. Classification (GTDB taxonomy): domain Bacteria; phylum Bacteroidota; class Bacteroidia; order Flavobacteriales_D; family Sanyastnellaceae; genus UBA8752. The sequence goes on along the minus strand of JAURDB010000096.1, from coordinate 2,903 downwards.
GAAATGAAGTCGGAAAGGATGAACCGCTGATTCCGGCCTTGAAGCCCCCGGCTGATGACGCTGTGTGATTTCGGTCACCATGTCTGGATGACCTTGAATGGCCGTCCGCTGGAGATAATGACCCAATCCCCGCAATCCGCCCATTTCCTCCCCACCTCCGGCACGTCCAGGACCTCCATGCACCAATTGGGGCATGGGGCTTCCATGGCCCGTGCTCTCTTTGGCGCAAGCTGCATTCAAAACGAGGATCCTACCGTGATGTGTGGCCGCTTCGACAACGAATTGTCGGGCAATGGCGGACTTTGCCGTCACAATGCTGCAACACAAGGAACCCTTTCCCATGTGCGTCATGGCAATGGCATCTTCAATGCGGTCGTAGGGAAGAAGCGAAGAAACCGGACCAAAAGGTTCCACTTCATGAATCTTCACGGCATCCAGAGGGCGGGGGTGGGTGAGGAGTCGGGGAGCATAAAAAGCACCGGTCCCCCAATCCGCGTCCAACAGCGCCGGAGATTCATAGGAAAGCAAGGTTTCTGCTTCTTGCTCCAATTCAGCCACCGCTCGCTGCACTTCCATCCTTTGATCCAGACCTGCCAGCGCGCCCATGCGCACCTTTTCATGTGTGGGATTCCCCATGGGAGTCCTGTCCAATTGTCCTTTGAGCGCGTCGCGAACGGCTTCTACGCAATCCGCAGGAACCATGGCCCTGCGCACGGCCGTGCAACGCTGCCCGCATTTGATGGTCATTTCCTTCCGCAACTCCTTGATGAAGAGATCAAATTCGGGGGTTCCCGGCTTTGCATCTGGCCCGAGTACAAGGCTGTTCAGTGAGTCGGCTTCGAGGTTGAAAGGCACATTCTCGGAGAGAACCCTGGGATGCGACTTCAACTTCAAACCGGTTTCAGCAGACCCTGTGAACGTCACCACATCCTCAAAACCCACATGGTCCAGTATGTCTCTTGCACCCCCACAGACCAACTGCAGGGCACCCTCAGGAAGAATCCCTGAAGCCACAATCTCCTTGACCATGGCATGCGCCACATAAGAGGTCAAAGTCGCAGGCTTGACAATGGCAGGAACCCCTGCAAGCAAATTGACACTGATTTTCTCCAGCATGCCCCATATCGGAAAATTGTAGGCGTTGATGTGGACCGCCACACCTCGCTTCGGAACCCCAATGTGATGACCGATGAACGTCCCCTCACGCGACAGGAGGGCCGGATCTCCATCAATCAAATAGGGGAGGTCCGGCAGTTGCTTCCGCAAACTTGCGAAAGCAAAAAGCGTCCCAATTCCCCCTTCCACATCAATCCAGGCATCTGAGCGGGTCGCGCCGGTGTGCGAACTCCATGTGTAGAATTCCTCCTTTTTGCCCATCAAATGAAGCGCCAAAGCCTTGAGCATCAATCCGCGCTCTTGAAATGTCATCCGCCGGAGCGCAGGGTTTCCACACCCCCTTGCATGGTCGAAAGCCCGCGCCAAATCTACGTTTGAAGCATCTGCACCAGCTACAGGCACTCCCGTCACAGCATCGAGCAGGGGAGTAGGGGAAGGACCCGCCGGTATCCATTGACCGGCGATGTAATTGTCGAGTAATCTCATGATCAACCGCAAAGAAAAGATTCTCAGGCATGAAGGAATGGTTAATTCGTCGAAGGAATTCTTTCGTAGACAGGGAAAAACAGCTATCTTGGTAGAGATTTGTTTTGCCTCCTCTAGTCTTTGAACCACTAATCATCTGAACATGAAGAATTTGTTCGCACTAACTGCCGCTGTCGTTTTTGGCTTTTCAGCCACCGCCAGCAATGTCCAACTTGTAGTCCAAGCCGTGGACAATGGTGGAGCCGTCAATGGCAACACCTACCGTATTTACGCTGAGCTCCCCTCGAGCCAACACAGCCTTCACGCCATCTTCGCTGACGGTGAGCACATGCTCAACGTGACCAGCACAGGTTCTTTCTACCAGAGCCAACTCGGTGGTGCCACCACGATCGACGTCAACGAAGCCGTCATCGGAATCGACGAGTCCCTCGCTTTTGACAGCTGGGTTACCGTCGGCGCTGAGAACAGCAGCAACAACAACCTTTGGAACATCGGAATTGACTTCGCTTCCTTCAACAATGGAGGTGCCCTCGAAGTAGTTGACGGTGCTTGGTTTGTCGTTCCTACTGACGTTCGCGCTGTAGCTGACGCCCGCAACCTCGTTCTGCTCATGCAAATCACCACCGATGGCATCGCTACCGGTACGTTGAACATGCAGGGATGGACGCCTGACGGCGAAACCTGGCGCGACTACGACGTGACCTTCACCACGACGGACGCAGAAGTTTTCGGTTGCACGAACCCCGATGCAAGCAACTACAGCATCGAAGCCACCTATGACAACGGCAACTGCGAGTTCGCTACTGACAACGGTCCCATGGCCGATCTGTTCAGCCTCGAGAACAGCCAGTGGAATGTTTTCCCGAACCCTGTCTTCGAAGGACACTTCAGCATTCAGTTTGACCAGGAGGTCAACCTCGGAGCTGAGAACATCATCCTCGAAGTAACAGACATGTCCGGCAAGACTGTAATGTCACAGGAAGCCAACAGCGGAAGCATCATCGGTGGAAACCGCATCATGGTCAAGCACAGCCTCGCCGCTGGTGCCTACACCTTGAGCGTTACCCACAAAGATTTCTCTGCTGCGACGAACTTGATCGTCAAGAAGTAATCCTTCTGATCCCATACTGGAAAGCCGGTCCGTTTGGACCGGCTTTCTTTTTGCCCGAACTCTACATTATGTAAAACAGAAATTCAGGACTGTGACCGTTTGCAGACGACACGAAATGAAACGGGGAACAGGCAACCTTCAACCGCGATACCGAGAAGCTGTGCTCATTGGGCCAACCTGGCCTTTGGAT
>JAURDB010000095.1 GCA_030828175.1 Flavobacteriales bacterium | reverse complement strand
GATGGCGCCCGAGGCATTCATGGCCTGGACCACATTCACCTCTCCTACAGCGCTGGCCGTATAGGTTTGGCCATGACCTTGAGCGACATCGCGCAGGGCCCGGGTGGAACTCAGGTTGCTCACCACTGGACCTGGCGTGTGTTGCAGGACGTAGTCGGCGACCGCCACCAAGGTGTATTCCTCGCCAAACATGCTTCCATCCTCTGAGACAAAAGCGAGGCGGTCCACATCGGGGTCTACGGTGATACCGAGGTGACAACCGTGTTCTACAACGGCTTCGGAAAGTGCCGTGAGATGCTCGGGACGTGGCTCCGGATTGTGTGGGAAACGTCCATGTGGTTCGCAATACAATTCGATGACCTCCTCCACTCCCAAGGCCTTCAGCAATTTGGGAACCGCGATGCCGCCGGTGCTGTTCACCGCGTCGACTGCCACACGAAAGCCTGCCTTGGAAATTGCTTCGCGATCGACAAGGGGCAAATCCAGAACGGCTTGAATGTGGGCTTCAATCCAACCATTGTGTGCGGTGATGTTGCCCAATGACCCGACGGGGGCATACTCATGCGGGGCATTGGATCTCCGAATTACTTCTGCCCCTGCCTCGGCACTGATGAAGGCCCCGTTGCCATCCAACAATTTCAACGCGTTCCACTCCACCGGATTGTGCGAAGCAGTCAGGATGATGCCCCCATCTGCACCCTCTCCCATCACGGCCATCTCGACTGTCGGTGTCGTGGACAGCCCGAGGTCAATGACATCAATTCCCATCCCCATGAGGGTTCCTGTGACCAGGCGTTGCACCATGTCTCCAGAAGGCCTGGCATCCCGACCGACCACCACGACCGGACGAACGCCCTCCTCCGCCACTTTGCCTTCGAGAATCCAACTGCCGTATCCCTGGGTCGCCCGAACGATGTCGGGAGGTGTCAGATTGTCGTTCTCGGGCCCTCCAATGGTGCCCCTGAAACCCGAAATGCTGCGGATGAATGTCATGCCGCAAAAGTAATTCAGACCCCTGCCAACGATTACGAAATATCCGGTCAAGAAGGAGGTAAGCCCGCGGCCATGGCGCATCTTTGGAGCGATAGTGAAGGAATTTGAGTTGGATGTTCAAAACACCCCGACTCATTTTCTGCGACGCTACCCCAAGGGGCCTAGTTTTAGGGGAGATTGATGCACGACGAAGAACTCAACGATCAGGATGCACAGGAAATGGCTGGTATCGTAGACCGATACGAAGCCATGGTCTCCTCTGATGTCCACTCTTTCTTCGACCTGATGGAGCTGGAAGCCCTGATTGAGCACTACCTCCAAGAAGGACGCCCGCGCCAGGCGCGAAACGTACTCAAATTCGCCAGCAGTCTCTACCCTGAAAGTTTGTCCCTTCAACTGAGGGAGGCGCAGCTGATGGCCGGAGCGGGAAACGCCAAGCACGCCATCCCGCGCCTGCGGAATTTGTTGGCTTTCGAGCCCACAAATGATGAAATCCATTTGACATTGGCGACCCTCTACTCTCAACTCGACCAACATCAGGAGGCCATCCACCATTACCGGCAGGCCCTTGATTTGGGAGATTCTGCCTTTCGGGGAGACCTCTTCATCGACATCGCGCTGGAATACGAAAACATCGGACATTGGGAGCACGCGGTGGAGGTTTTGAAGGAGGCCCTTCTGGAGAATCCGGAGAACGAAACTGCCCTGCATGAATTGGGCTTTTGCTTCGAATCCATGGGGGGCACTTCTGCTGCTGTGGAAGCCTTCGAACAATTCGTTGACCGCCACCCGTACAGTTGCCCCGGTTGGTACAACCTTGGAAATGCCCTGCAGCGCTCGGGCAAGTTCCATCATGCCATCGAAGCATACGAATACGCCCTGGTCATCGACGAGGGATTCAGCCCTGCGCTGCTTCAAAAAGCATCCGCATTGACCATGATGGAAGACTACCGACAAGCATTGGAATGTTACCGGGAGTCCATTCTGCTCGACGCACCCCAAGCGAACATCTACACCCTCATGGGAGAGTGCAAGGAGCGCATGGAGGAATTGACCGACGCCGAAGAATATTACCGCTGTGCGTTGGAACTTGACGGAGACTTTGCTGACGCCCACGTGGGGCTGGGCGTGGTGGCTGAGATGCGAAAAGATTTCAGCGGAAGCCTCAAGCACTTCGAGAGGGCCATGGAGCTCGAGCCCATGAATGTCGAGTTCCACATTCTGCTCGGCGGAATCCTGAAGAAGATTGGAATGTTCGACGAGGCTGGTTTGATCTATGGAAATGCCCTGAGACTGGAGCCGGACAACCTCGAAGTCTTCCTGGAAGCAGCCGACAACTTCCAACGCGATGCGCGGTTTGATGAGGCCCTGGAATTGCTGGGATCCATACCTCCTGAGTCCCATTCAGATCCCATGGTGACCTGCCGAACCTTCATCTCCCTCTATTCACTGGGCCGCACCAAACAAGCCTATGCCTTGTTGGACGAAGCACTGGAGCGAATCCCCGACCTGTGCATGACCTTGAATGGAGTTTTTCCCGGCATTGAACAAGATGCCGAATTCAGCCTGCGCGTCCTGAACGCTCCGAAAAAACCATGAACTTTCCTCTTCCCCACATGCCCGAGCGGACCACCCGTCCTCGGGCGAACGGTATTACTATGGTCATGGACAAAGGCTTGAGCCTGCGTCAAGCTGAAGACCTCATTTCCACAGCCGCAGACAAGATCGACTACTTGAAACTCGGCTTTGGCACCAGTTTGTTTACTCCCCAACTCGCCGAGAAAGTGAAACTGTACCGCGATGCCGGTATGGATGTTTATTGCGGGGGAACACTTTTCGAGGCCTTCCTTGTCCGAAATTGTTTGGACGACTATTTGAAGTTCATCGACAGTGTTGGCATTGGCTGTCTTGAGATCAGCGACGGGTCCATGGTGATCGACCACGATCACAAGTGTGAATTGATTCAGCGGCTTTCGAAGGACTTCAAAGTCCTATCCGAAGTAGGCTCCAAAGAAGAAGGCATCTTGATCTCCCCTGCCAAGTGGATTCGTATGATGCGCAACGAATTGGATGCCGGCTCTTTGAAAGTCATTGCCGAAGCCCGGGAAAGCGGAACCGTCGGCATCTACCGTCCGAATGGCTCGGCCCATACACAGCTCATCCGCAAAATTCTGACCAACGTGGCACTGGAGGACATCCTTTGGGAGGCACCCAAAAAGCCACAACAGGTCTGGTTCATCAAGCAGTTTGGGGCGAACGTCAATCTGGGCAACATCGGACCGGCTGATATCATCCCACTGGAATGCCTGAGGGTGGGCCTGCGCGGGGACACTTTTTTCCATTTCCTTCCGGAAGAGTTGAAGGCGGACGTCCAACCTGAAGGTGCGCAGGCATGAAGGAAATCGATGTCCATCAACTGCTGTCGTGGCGAGAGGAATCCAAGGCCCATCAGCTCATCGACATTCGAGAAGATTATGAATTCGAAGCGGGCAACTTGGGCGGCGTTCACATTCCCATGGGACAGATCTTCGAACGCCATTCAGAATTGAACCGCGACATTCCGGTCGTTTTGCAATGCCGATCAGGTGGACGCTCTGCTGCCGTTCTGACTGCGCTCGAGGAACGCTACGGCATGGACAATCTGTACAACCTAACAGGAGGCGCCCAAGCTTGGGCTACAGAAGTGGATCCTTCGATGGAAGTTGCCTGAGATGGCGTCCCGAGACACCAGAGGTTGGTTGGCGCTGGGCATACGGGGTATGGCCATGGGGGCAGCTGATCTTGTGCCTGGCGTCAGCGGAGGCACGGTCGCTTTCATTGCGGGCATTTATGAGGAGTTGCTGGACACGTTGGGGGGACTGGGGTGGCCTACCGTTGCCTCCCTTTTTTCTGTCGGTCCTGTAGAAACCTGGAAGCGGTTCAATCTGGGATTTCTGGCGGCACTGGTCCTGGGCATTGGCACTTCGGTGCTGTTGCTTGCAGGCGCCCTCCACCACCTACTCGCCGAACATCCTGTTCTGTTGTGGGCCTTTTTCTTCGGCTTGGTGGCGGCCAGCGTCCCTTTGATGCTCAGCGATGTCCCGCGCAAGGCTTGGGATGGCGTGACGGCCTGCTTTCTCACCTTGGGGGCTGCCCTTGCTTGGTGGTTGACGGGGCTTCCTCCTTTGATGCAAGGAGACCACCCGCTGTTTCTCTTCGGTGCAGGTGTCATCGCCATCTGCGCCATGATCCTTCCTGGCATCAGCGGCTCCTTCATTCTGGTCATTTTGGGGGCATATTCGGCCGTCATAGGTGCCCTCAAGTCTTTGGATGTGCTCCGCATCGTCGCCTTTGCGGGCGGCGCACTGACGGGCTTGCTGGGCTTTTCAAAAGGGTTGGGCTGGGTATTTCGCCGGCACCGTCAATGGGCAGTGGCACTGCTCAGCGGCTTTCTCTTGGGTTCTTTGCGCAAGCTTTGGCCGTGGAAGAAAAATGTGCGCGAGCTGTTTGTGCATTCTGACGGCCGCATTGAGTACCTCCAAGACAACGTAGTCCCTTCGCTTCACGGACATCCGCAGATGGCTTGGGCCATAGGGTGCATGGTTGCCGGCGCCCTTTTGGTCACCGGGCTCGCCTTCCTGGCGAACACGGGAAAAACCAGCGAAGACAACCCAAACGCCGCCTAGATGCGACGGTTTGGATTGATGGGTCACCCGGTTGGCCACAGTTGGTCGCAGCTTTATTTCGAAGAGAAATGGAACCGCGAAGGGATTTCAGATTGTGTCTATGAACTTCATGACCTGCCGTCCGTGGAGGGGGTGCAGGCCCTCTGGGAACAAGGGAATTGGTGCGGAATGAATGTCACGGTGCCACACAAGCAGTCCATCATTCCCTTTCTCGACGCCCTTTCAGACAAAGCCCATGCGATCGGTGCGGTCAATGCCATTGAATTCACTCCTCATGGGCGCATTGGGCACAACACGGACGCCATCGGCTTCCAGCGCGCCATTGCCCCATACCTGAAAGGACACCACCACCGTGCCCTGGTTCTGGGTACCGGGGGCTCGGCTGCAGCCGTCTGCCATGTACTCCGCGAAATTGGCCTCGACGTGACCCGGGTCAGTCGCAACCCTTCCGCACCGGATACAATGGGGTATTCAGACATTCGGAAAGAGGGAATCAAGGCCACACCTGTCATGGTGAATTGCACACCCGTCGGCATGCATCCAGGCGAACATGCGATGCCGCCTTTGGATGCCGCCCTTGACGGATTGGGACCGGAACATCTGGTGATCGATTTGATCTACAATCCTCGTGAAACCCGGCTGCTTTCCCATGCTTCTTCGCTGGGAGCCAAAACATTGGACGGTCTCTCCATGTTACACCATCAAGCGGACGCCGCCTGGGAAATCTGGAGCGGGGCTGCTGCCTCAACGTGAACGGCATTCTCCGACTCCTCGACCGCACAGCCGACTGCATCCTCAGTCCTTCCGCCCGCAAGGCTGTAGAGCATGCTTTGGTCCAATTGGCATTGGGGCTTTTTCTGTTGCATTTGCTGCTTTATCTCGTTCACGAGGCTGGCTGGCTCCCCTTTCCCATGCCGGAGGAACTCTTCGGACACCCCCTGCATGTTTTGTACACGCCCTTTTCGGCCATTCTCGTGGCCGAGGTGTATCTGCTCGTCTATCATCTCCCTTCCTCCTTTGCCCGCTCCATGGGCAAGCAACTGGAAATCGTCTCACTGATCGAGATCCGTTCGGTGTTCAGAGACCTGTCGGTTTTGCAGGAAGCAGGCACGAACGGAAGGATATGGCCATGGAATGATCCCTTCTTTCCACACATTGTGGGCGCCGTGCTACTGGGAGCGTCGCTGGTGGCATTCTACCGCATTCTGCCCAGGCGACTGGCCCGTCTCGAAGAACAGGAACTTGCGCGTTTCATCCGTTTCAAGCGGCATGTAGCTGCCTTATTGGGCCTGGCTCTCGCCGCCATCGCATTCTGGAGTTTTGGTCATTGGCTCATGGACATGGTGGACCATGCAAGCGGAGGAACCGGCAGCCCCATGGATCCCAATGCCATCTTCTATAAGGATTTCTTCACGGTCCTCATTTTCGTCGATGTCATCCTGCTGGTGACATCCTTGCGCTACCTCTCTTCCTTCGGGCTGATCCTTCGCAACTCGGGCTTTGTGATCGCTACCATCATACTTCGTCTTTCATTCGGCATGGAAGCATGGAGCGCAGTGGCACATGAAGTACTCGCGGCGATGTTGGCTTTGGTATTGCTGCTCTTGCAAGCGGGGCTGCAATGGGGGCATCGACGCTTCGGGCCAGAAGAAATGGAGCCCGCTCAAATGGAATAGGTGTATTTCCACCTTGGTTGCCGAATTTCGATGGCGATGAAGGACGCCCTCTCTCCCACTGAACGCGCCGGTCGTTGGGACCGACTCGAATACATGTCGCCCCAGGAAATCGCACAGGCCATGTCGGTCTGTGATCGGGAAGCAGTGGAAGCAGTAGAACGACTGACCGGAGAGATTGGAAAGGTCATCGGCGTGGCATTGGATCGCGTGACCCAAGGTGGAAGGGTATTCTACCTCGGTGCGGGGACCAGCGGAAGATTGGGCATCCTGGATGCCAGTGAGATCCCTCCGACTTTCGGAGTCAGCGGGCGTTTCATCGGCCTCATCGCCGGCGGTGACGGGGCCATCCGCCAAGCCGTTGAAGGTGCCGAGGACGATGTGGAAGGCGGCATTCGCGACCTGAGGTCACATGGCGCAACCGCCCATGATGTGGTGGTTGGCATCGCCGCGAGCGGACGCACGCCCTATGTCGTGGGCGCCCTCCAATGGGCAAGGAAAGAGGGCATGTTGACCGTGGCGATCACATCGAATCCACAAGGAGCGGTTGTCGGAGCGGCAGAGCACGCATTGGTCGCCGAAACAGGACCTGAATTCGTCACTGGCAGCACCCGTCTGAAAGCGGGAACCGCACAGAAGCTCATCCTCAACCAGATATCCACTGGCATCATGATCGGCAGCGGCCACGTTCAAGGCAACCGCATGGTCGATATGCAACTGGCCAACGCCAAGCTTGTGGAGCGCGGAAGCCGCATGGTGGCCGACGCCCTGGACCTGCCCATGGACCGGGCGCGGCAATTGCTGACCGAGGCGGGGTCCGTACGAAAGGCCATTGATACTTTTGCATCGCGCGGGTAACGCAGGACATGCACGACATCGAGCCCTTTTACAATTGGCGGAACTTCTACGTCGCCAGTGAAGATGAGCGGTCACCCTTCCACGAGAGGGTGTACAGCGAAACGCACTATACCGAGCGCATCTACAACCACTTCATCCACCCCCAGTGGGACAACATTGGGAGTACCACGCTTTTCGCCAAAATCTTGTTCGCGGATTACGAGGAGCGGTTTGCCATTCTGGAGTTCATCGGAGAATGGAACGACACCCTCTTCAATGACATCATGACGCTGAAGCGCAATGTCATAGAGCCTTTGCAGGACCAGGGCATCGAGCGGTTCATCCTCATCGGGGAGAACGTGCTGAACTTTCACTCGGACGACGACTGCTACTACGAAGAGTGGTTCGACGAGGTCACGGAAAGGGACGGTTGGATTGCCCTGCTCAACTTCCGCCAGCACGTGGTCGACGAGCTGATTGCTGCCGATCTGGACCAATACTTCGTTCTGGGAGGGGAACTACAAGAGATGGGATGGCGCACATTCAGCCCTCCACAACTCTACCGCCGGATCGACGACTGTGTCATGCACCGAATCGGCCAGATAGGTTGAACGCAGGTCAAGCCCCGCCCCGGGCGACCGACATCACGTACAGCATCTCGCGTGCGATGTCCGCGCATCGCTCGTCGTAGACTTCCCGCTCGTTTTCCTCTCCATCCGCGACTTTGGGATCCACATAGGGAAGGGCGAATCGGGCTGTGGAACCATAGACAATGGGACAGCCCCGATCGGCATCCGAACAGGTCATGATGGCGCCAAATCCCACACCGTCCAAAGCGGGAACGTCATCGTATTTCTTGGAATAACAGATCAAAGGGTCGCTTCCTTCTCGGTAATGGACAGCATACTTCGGGTTGTCACTGATGGCCGAAGGGTGGATGTCCAACCCGGACCGGCGCAAAGCCCCCACTGCGCGTTCATTGAAGGCGGTGACCTCCGTCCCTCCACTGTACGCTTTCACGACAGAGTCCATGCCGAAGTGATGCGCTGCCACAGTGGCCCACACCTGACCGAATTGGCTTCTGCGGCTGTTATGGGTGCAGATGAAGTTCAAGCGGACCAGGCCCGTATCGGCTGATTCCGCGATGAAATCAGCGAGGGCATCCAGCTCCTCCCTGCGGGTTGAAGCAATGGCATCAAACTCAGATGTTCTGCTCTCGATGTAGCGCGCCAGGGGAACCCAGGGGTCTGCCTGCGTTTGGGGCTCTGCGTCTTGTTGGCTCATGGAAGCATCATCGCTACCACACCCGATCGCCATGAAGGCGAAGAGCAGCGTGGCGAAAAAAGGCCGGTTGAACATGATGCCAAAAGTACTTCGAGACGCTGCTCATCGTGCCATTTTCCAACCCGAATGTCACGGCTAACTTCGAACCATGTCAACGAATCTTGACGGCAAAAACCCGCAGTCTGGTGCAGGCTCGCTCCACCCCGAGCTCACGGCCGATGGTTCCATGACACTGCAGTCCCAGCGGTTCAATCAAGCCTATCACAGCCGACACGGAGCACGGACCGAATCCCTCCATGTCTTCCTCGGCGCAGGGTGGGAGCACAAGCTGGGCCTGATGTCACCCACTGCCCCGTTGCGCATCCTCGAAATGGGATTGGGCACGGGGCTCA
>JAURDB010000094.1 GCA_030828175.1 Flavobacteriales bacterium | reverse complement strand
CTGCATCAGCAGCATGAGGCTGATGATGCCGACGCCAAAGGCGAGCAGCAGGACGCTCAGCCCCGTCTCAAGGGGGCGGTGCAGCACGTTGCGGCGGGCGAGTCGTGCGGCTTTCATGCGGTGGGGTTCAATTCGACGCGGTCGGACATGCGGTCCTTGAGGCGTTGGTCGTGGGTCACGATGAGCAAGGCTGCCCCGGTGCGTTCGGCTTGGCGCCGCAGCAAGGAAAGGACGGCATCCGTGTTCTGGTCGTCGAGCGCACTGGTGGGCTCATCGGCAAGGATGAGGCCGGGACCGTGCACCACAGCCCGAGCGATGGAAACGCGTTGCTGCTCACCTACGCTCAGAGCGTCCACCCGGGCACCGAGCTTGTGCGCCAGCCCCAAGTCTTCGAGCAGTCCTTTGACCACATCATCATCGGCCGGGCATCCAGCCAGTGAACGCGCCAGGGCAAGGTTCTCCCCGACCGTGAGGCTGCGAACGAAGTGGGCGGTCTGGAAGACGATGCCCATGTTGCGGCCACGTGTGCGATCGCGCTCGGCGGTGGCGAGGCTGCTGAACGGCGCGCCGGCGAGTTCCACGCTGCCCGAGGTGGGCGTGCGCATGCCGGCCACCAGGTGGAGCAAGGTGGTCTTTCCGGTGCCTGAGGCGCCGAGGAGCAGCAGCTCTTTGCCGCGGTCCAATAAGAGGTCGGGGAAGGCCAATTCGCTTTCGCTCCCCTCATATCGGTAGTGCAGACCCTCCGTCTTCAGCATGGCTCGAAGTTACGATGCCACATCGCCCATCTTTGCATCATGACGTTCACCCAACGCCTGTGGCGCTTCATGATTGGCATCTTCATCGGCACCTTGCTCGCCGTGTTCTTTTTCGGAGCGCGTTCCTGTACGAATTGGTTGCCCAATCCTCAGGTGCGCCAGTTCCTCGGTGAGGCGGGATTGATGGGGGATGAGCGGACGCGCTGCCTCATGCAGTGTGGTGCCGTCAACATGAGTGACCTCAGGGGATTGCTCGAAGAGGGAGACATCCGATACGGGAAGAGCGATGTTCGCAATGAGGAGGGAACAGGCAAGTACTACCGCATCGAGTTGGATGATCGCGCTGCGGAATTCGTGGTGACCGACACAACGACACTGGTGCGTTCTCTGGAGTGGCCGGAGGTGCCCCCCGTTTGCGATTGTCCCTGAACAGAATCAGGCGGAAGCTGCGGCTTTGCGTCGCCTCAATTCCGTGCGGATGAGCTCGAGCTCGCGTGAAGTCTGACCGCCCACGGAGGTGTTTTCTTCTGCCCTGCGGATGAGGTAGGGAATGGCCTCGCGCAGGGGGCCGAAGGGAACGTACTTGGCCGTGCGGAATCCGTGAGCGGACAAGTTGAAGCTGAGGTTGTCGCTCATGCCGAGCAGTTGAGCGAACCCGATCCGAGGGTCCGCGTGGTCAATTCCGCGGTCCTGCATTCCGCGGGCCAAGCGCAACGTGCTGGCTTCATTGTGTGAGCCGCAAACGATGTTCAGGTGATCGACATGGTCCAGGGCGTAATCCAGGGCGGCATTGAAATCGCGGTCCGTGGCTGCCTTGTCCGGTTGGATGGGGGAGGGTCGGTTTTCATCGGCTGCCCGCTCGCGTTCCTTTTCCATGTAGGCGCCGCGCACGAGTTTGACGCCGGCAATCCAACCTTCTGAGCGGGCATGCTGTTCCAGGTCGCGAACGTAATCGAGCCGGTCGTGGCGGTACAGCTGAGCAGTGGTGTAGACTTTGCAGCTATCCTGGTTGTGCTGGCGCATCATGGCTTCCGCCAGCTCGTCGATGGCGCCCTGCAGCCAGGTTTCCTCGGCGTCGATCATGATGGGAACACCGGATTCCACGGCAGTGGAGCACAGCGTTGCCACGCGTTCACCCACGCGCTCCCATGCCACCTGTTCGTCAGGTGAAAGGACCGCCTTGCAGCTGACTTTCTCGAGAAGGTCGTTGTTGGAAAGTGCGCTCACCTTGAAGACGGCAAAGGCGAATCGGGAATCCCCTTTGGCTGCCTTGATGGTGGACAGGATTTCCGCCTTGGCGGCCTCCAAGGCCCCGTCTCCCGTCTGCCCTTCGGCACTGAAGTCGAGGATGGTCTGGACGCCGTATTTCGAGAGGGAATCAGCGGTTCCGAGGCTTTCCTGAATGTCCTCGCCTCCGCAGAAGTAATCAAATACGGGGCGGAGGGCCCAATCGAGGGGAAACCGGATGGCCAAGGCGAGCCGAATGGCCTTGGCGCCCAAACTGACAAGGGAGGGGGCGCCGATGAGACCGAACATCCAGCGGGCTCGCCTCAAGTCTGAAGTCGACCTGTGGGCGAAAGCGGTTCGGGTATCGTCGAACCGGAGTTCCTGCTCCGCCTTGGCGGATGCAGCATTCAGTGTGGAGTTCGGAGAGGTCATTAGCCCAACGCGCATCGCGAAGATACCGCCCACATCGACCCGTTGATGTTGCCGCCGGCAAATGACGAAAGTCACTTTCCACCATGGTGTACGGTCAACGCCAAGGGCTGATTCGGCGTCCATGTTTGCTCTGTCAACGAACAACCACCACACACAAATCCCCAACATCATGAACTACAAAGTTTCCTCCCTCTTCGCCGTCGCGATCGCATTCTTCTCCTTCACCGCCAGCGCTGCTATGAACACGGCGGTTACCTCGGCTGATGCCACTGTCTCCGTCCAGATGGACCTGGGTGAGAATGTCGCGGAAGGCGCCATCACCATGTCCGCTGCTGTGCTGTTGCCCGATGGCACTACCACCCGCAAGACCAAGACCTTCCGCAACATGCAGTCTGCAGTGGATGGTTATGTCAAATTCGTTTCCACCCTGCCTTACGGTTCGACCCTGATCCGTGTCCAATTCACGGATGAATATGGACAGGTCGTATTCGCAGCCCAAGGCTGACCCTCCCTTCCTTCCACAGAATCTCATCTTCCTGACTTGAAGCTTTCACTTGAAACGGCGGGGGCACTACCGGAAATCGGCAGTGCCCCTGCTTCTTTTGTGCCCGTTCGTTGACCCGCCCGCTCTCAGTTGCGACCTTGCGGCATCATGACTGCACAGGATTTCCTCCACGCCAACAAGGACCGCTTCCTCGACGAGCTCTTCGATCTGCTCCGCATCCCTTCAATCAGTGCCGACCCTGCATACAAGGATGACGTCATCCGTTGTGCGGAATCGGTGGCAGACCACCTGCGCAAGGCGGGTGCCGATCGCGTCGAAGTCATGGGAACCCCGGGATATCCCGTGGTCTATGGTGAGCGGATTGTGGATCCGGCCCTGCCGACCGTCTTGGTATACGGGCACTATGATGTGCAGCCACCTGACCCACTCGACTTGTGGACGTCACCGGCTTTCGAGCCTGTCATCCGCAAGACGGAGCTGCATCCCGAGGGTGCCATTTTCGCCCGCGGAGCCTGTGATGACAAGGGGCAGATGTTCATGCACGTCAAGGCTTTGGAGGCCATGGTGCAATCGGGTGACCAACCCGTGAATTTGAAGTTCGTCATCGAAGGAGAGGAAGAAGTAGGGTCGGATCACCTCGATGATTTCCTGGAGCAGAACCGGGATTTGCTCGCAGCCGATGTGGTCTTGGTGAGCGATACGGGCATCATCGCCAATGACATTCCCAGCATCACCACGGGTCTGCGCGGCTTGAGCTATGTGGAGGTCAAGGTCGTAGGTCCCAACCGCGACCTGCACAGTGGTTTGTACGGAGGCGCCGCGCCCAATCCGATCAACATCCTGTGCGAGCTTGTGGCGTCGCTCAAGGACGACCAGCAGCGGATCACCGTGCCGGGGTTCTACGACAAGGTGATCGAACTCTCTGCCGATGAGCGGGAGGCGATGGCCGAGGCGCCTTTCTCGGAGGAGGAGTACAAGGCGAGCATCGGCATCGGAGGAACGGAAGGGGAGAAGGATTACACGGCACCCGAACGCATGTCCATTCGTCCCACCCTGGATGTCAATGGCATCTGGGGCGGCTACACGGGCGAAGGAGCCAAGACGGTGATTGCCTCGGAGGCCAAGGCCAAGATTTCCATGCGCTTGGTTCCGGATCAGGATCCCGATGAGATCACCCAGCTTTTCAAGTCGCACTTCGAGTCAATCTGTCCCGAAAGCTGCAAGGTGGAAGTGAGCATCATGCACGGCGCGCACCCTGCGGTGACACCGATTGACCATCCTGGTTACCGCGCCGCCGCCGCCGCCATGGAGGCCACTTTTGGACGCAAGCCCGTACCCTTCCGTGGCGGGGGCAGCATCCCGATTGTCACCAGCTTCGAACGCATCCTCGGCTTGAAGACGGTGCTCATGGGATTCGGTCTCGACAGCGATGCCATCCATTCACCCGACGAGCATTACGGGGTTTTCAATTATTTCAAGGGCATCGAGACCATTCCGCACTTCCACGCTCGGTTCGCTGAGTTTCATGCGGGCTGAATCTCCGTTCCGCCCATTGTTGCTTCTGGGCTTGGCGCTGTTGGCCTTGGTCTTTACGGGGTGCATCGGTCAGCCCGAGGATTTTCAGGTGCGCAGTGTCTCCATATCGGACCTCAGTTCATTGGGGAATGAGGAGACCGTGGTCGGCATTGATATCGGCCTTTTCAATCCCAATGGATACAAGGTCCACATCGAGGAGAGCCGCTTGGGATTGTGGGTGGGTGCCGATTCGGTCGGTGTTCTCCAATTCGTTCCAGGTGTCCAGATTGCCGGTAACGGAGAGGAGAGGGTTCGGGTCGATGCCGTTCTCGACTCGAAGCGGTTCTCGAAAGTCTTGAGCCAGAATTGGTTTGAATACCTCGTTCAGGGGGCTCCGGTCCGCGTAGAGGGCTGGGTCCGAGGAAAGGCGTGGGGCATACACAGGACGCTTACCATTTACCATGAACAGCGCATCCGGGTGATGGAGTGACGTTTGCACTTCATGCTTCTTCGCTCCTTCTGTCTTGCCTGAGCTCCTCGGTGGATCCGGGGCACCCTCCAATTGAACGGCAGGAAAAAGGGCGGAACCGCATCGGAACCGCCCTTCACTTGAGGTGAGAAATATGATCTGAGGTCATCCTTGGTAGCTGAAGATGATGTTGCCATTGTTATCGGTGAATTCGACAAAGCTGACCTTGGAACCGCGGGGAAGGGTGTCGGCGTACTGGTGGTAGGCGACCAAGGCTTGGGCCATGCCGGAGTACTTCCCTTTCTTCTGGGTAGTGGATCCATCGGGCAGGAGGATGGCGACACGCATGATGACGTTGTCCTCTGCGCTTGTGGCGTTGGTCAATTCCGTCATTTGGCTTTGGCCTTCCAGGGTGCTGTTGGCATCGTATGCGAAGGCAGCGGAAGCGCAGAGTGTGAAGACGGTAGCGAAGGCGGCTGCGAAGGCAGTGGCGAAAACGGAGGTGAATACTTTGTTCATGGCTATTGTGTTTTAGGGGGTTGTTGTTGTGTGTTGACAGAGCAAACATGGTGGGGTGAAAAGGCCTTCTCATTGACCCCACACCACCATGGAAAGTGACTTTCGTCATGTGCCTTCAAGGGTGCCATGGCCTTCGCTCGATATTGCCTGCGGCACTGTAGGTATCTTGACGGCATGAACCGATTCACCCGTCTCGCCGCCTTTGTGGCAGTTTGCCTGTGGACTTTGCCCTTCGGAACCCTTGCGCAGGACATCTTCGAGAATCACCCCGTCCGCCACATCGGACCTGGCACCATGAGCGGCCGGGTAACGGCCTTGACCGTAGACCCGACGGACCGCGACATCATCTACGCGGGAACGGCCAGCGGTGGCCTTTGGCGGAGCACTTCCAGTGGCACGACCTGGGAACCTCTCTTTGACGATGAAGACATCCTCAGCATCGGTTCAGTGGCCGTGGCGCCGTCCAACCCGGATGTGATCTGGGCGGGCACGGGCGAGGGCAACCCCCGCAACAGCCACACCTCGGGCCGTGGCATTTACCGGTCCATCGACGGGGGCACGACCTGGAGCATGATGGGCTTGAAGGATACCCGTACCATCCACCGCATCCGCATTCACCCTACGGACCCCAAGACGGTCTATGTGGCGGCGATGGGTTCTGCATGGGGTCCGAATTCCGAGCGCGGTGTGTTCCGCACCCGTGATGGCGGGGAGACCTGGGACCACGTGTTGTCCATCGATGACACCACGGGATGTGCGGAGATGATCATGGATCCGTCCAACCCCGACAAGCTTTTTGCGGCCATGTGGTCCTTCCACCGAGAGCCCTGGTTCTTCACCTCCGGTGGCGAAGGCAGCGGTTTGTATGTCACCCACAATGGTGGCGACACCTGGAAACGGCTCGGCGAAGACGAAGGGCTGCCCAAAGGACAGCTCGGCCGCATGGGCCTGACGATGAGCCCCGCGGATCCCGATATCGTTTACGCCTTGGTGGAATCCAAGAAGACGGGATTGTACAAGAGCACGGATGGGGGAGAATACTTCGACCTGGTGTCCACCGAGAACATCGGCAACCGTCCGTTCTACTACGCGGAGATCCACGCCGATCCCAAGGATCCGGACCGCCTGTTCAACCTCTACAGCATGGTCAGCGAGAGCACGGACGGTGGCCGCACTTTCGAGGTCATCCTGCCCTACAGCGGCGCCCACCCGGACCACCATGCGTGGTACCAGGATCCCGAGGATCCGGACTTCATCTTGAATGGCAACGACGGCGGCATCAACATCAGCCGCGATGGTGGGGAGACTTGGAGCTTCGTCCACAACCTGCCCGTGGGCCAATTCTACCACGTCAACGTCGACAACGACATGCCCTACAACGTCTATGGCGGCTTGCAGGACAACGGTTCTTGGAAGGCGCCCGCCTACGTATGGCACGGAGACGGCATCCGCAATGAGGACTGGCAGGAGATCAGCTTCGGCGATGGATTCGATGTGGTCCCCATGCCCGGCGACCCCGACATGTGCTACGCGATGTCCCAAGGGGGCAATGTCTACCGCATCCACATCCCAACCGGGGCGATGACGTTCATCCAGCCGAACCACCCGGACAGCATTGAGCTGCGGTACAACTGGAATGCGGCGATTTCGGCGGACCCTTTCAACGACGACGGGCTTTACTTCGGCAGCCAGTTCGTACACCACAGCACGGACCGCGGACAATCTTGGACCATCCTGTCTCCCGATTTGACGACCAACGATCCCGAGAAGCAAAAGCAGGCCGAGAGTGGCGGTTTGACTACGGATGCGACCAATGCGGAGAACCACACGACATTGCTCTGCATTACCCCGCATCCCGAACGCGCTCAGGAAATCTGGGCTTCCTCTGACGATGGCATGTTGCACCGAACGGTGAACGGGGGTCAGACGTGGGAATCCCTGGCTGGGCGGCTCAAGGGTTTGCCGGCGGGCAGCTGGATTCCACAGGTGCGGATTTCGCCCCACAACCCCGATGAGGTGTATGTCGTGGCCAACAACTACCGCCGCAACGACTGGGCGCCCTACCTGTACCGCACCCGCGATGGGGGTGCCAAGTGGGAACGCATCATCGATCAAGACGATGTACTCGGGCACGCGCAGAGTGTCTTGCAGGACCCTGTGGAGCCCAACCTGCTGTGGTGCGGCACCGAGCAGGGGCTGTGGTGGAGCTTCGACGGTGGCGAGTATTGGCAGCGATGGAAGGACGGTGTTCCCGCTGTTCCGGTCCGCGATATCGTGTTGCAGGAGCGGGAGTCCGACCTCGTACTCGGTACGTTTGGACGGGGCGTCTACATCATCGATGGCTTGGAGGTTGTTCGCGCTTATGCGGCGGCGGGAGGCGATGAGACCTTCGGGGGTGCGGCCTGCACGATGTTCCCGCCCGACCCGGGCGTCATGGCCGAATGGCGGCGTCCTGCCGGCGAGCGGTTCCCTGCCGATGGATATTGGTCCGGAGAGAACAAGGGCCGCGGTGCGCGGGTGCATTGCCATTTCAATGAAGACAGTCTGGATGCAGTCGGTAAGGGAGAGACCTTCCTGTTGCATGTACTCGATGCCGCTGGAGATACGGTGCGGACCCTGGAGCCCGAGCCGGAAGCGGGCATGGATTGGATGCGCTGGGACATGCGGGGAACCGGGACATTCTGGCCTTCCCGCCGCAAGCGCGACAAGGACGCCCGTCCCGGAGGTGGCTTCCCTGTGGAGCCTGGTACGTACACGATGGTGCTCAACCTTGAGGGCGATTCCTCGGTGACGGAATGGGGCCGCATGGACGTGGAGGTGATGGCGGATCCGCGCCGGTCCTCCTCGGTCGAGGTGCGGGCCGCGCAGCGTGCCCACATGGAGGAGGTGTACGGTGTGGTGGGCCGCGCCGACGCCGTGTACGAGGAGCTTAAGCGGATGCGCCGCGCGGGTGATGCGGTTTCGGATCGCATGCGCCACGCCAAGCGTTCGTTGGCTGAGGGCGATACAACCTACAAGCCCATCAAGACCCTCGCCGACTCACTCGAAGGAGAATGGACTGCACTCGACGAGCGCTACTTCACGCCCGAGGATTTCAACGGCTACGACGCCGTCGTCCGCATTCAGGACCGCCTGTGGCACGCGATGAGCTACGCCGATGGTGGCATGGCGGTACCGGGATCCAATGCAGTGGATGCGCTGAAAGCACTGGACCGCGCAGTGGTGGCCGCAGAGCAGCACCTTGGCCGCATCCGTGGCGGGGTATTCGCCGAATGGCGGGAAGCGGTGGAAACCACGGACTGGCCGGTTTTCGGAGGCAACCTCGAGCAAACAGGCCTCTCGCCCGATGCCGGGCCGCGCACCGGCCAGGTCGCGTGGAAATTCCCCGTCGGCATGTCGTGGTATGCCTCGGCGGTGGTCGAGGAC
>JAURDB010000093.1 GCA_030828175.1 Flavobacteriales bacterium | reverse complement strand
CGCAGTGATGACTGTGATGTTGGTTCCGTATTGGATGTCGGAGGTCACCGTGACGTCGCTGAACACCTCATCGAGGTAGCGGGTCTGGGCTCCGGCGGTCAGGCAGACAAAGAAGGCTGCCAGAAGGAGACAAGTTTGCTTCATGGTTTGGTCCCAATGGTATGAGGGTGAAAAGATAGGCAAGTCGAATTACAGTGTGTACGAATTACACACTGCATTCCATACAAGAGTCAACAAACAATTTGTGCGCGTCGATAATCAGTTCCGCGTATCGACTTCGTAGAGCAGGCTCAGATAAGCCAAGCGACCCACAGAAGGCCCCCCATAAGTCTCTATGTGCCAGTTTTTCAGCACATTGGATGCGCCAGCCTTGATGGTCATGTTGAGCTGATCGATGTGGGCGTTGGCTTGGATGTCCAGCAAGTCGAAAGTGGGCACAAAACCAGTGAATTGGGGCGAACCCTCGAAAACAAAGCCCTGAACCCACTTATAATTCACGCCGAAACCCCATGTGCTCGCTTCCCGCAGCCGAAGGTCCCGGGTGCTGATGCCCAAATTGTACTTGTGTTCGGGGGTATTGAATGCAGGAATGATGGGGTCGTCCTCATTGGTCTTGACCAATCGATTCCAACTGTAGTTGCCAGACAACATCCAATTGTCCCCCACATACCAGTTGGCCCCTATGGAAGCGCCCGTGGTGCGCACTTCATTGATGGAATTGGCCGCATATCGGTACACATCGATTCCCGTAACGGCATTGGGGAAGGCCGGATTCTGGAAGAGGACATCCAAACCGATGTTGTAGCCGATGAAATGGTTGTACTGGCTGAAGTACCAGCTGCCGTCCAGGTACAGCTTGTCCCACAGCGTCGTCCGGTATCCCACCTCGACCGACCGGACCTGCTCCGGCCGCAAAGGCGCGATATTGAAGTACTGCATGGTGTCCAGGTTGCCGAAGGGCAATCCGGCCGCACTCGAAATGCTGTTCCGGTAATCAATGAAACTCGCGATGGTCACGAGACTGTCCCGCCCTTGGAGATTGCCCACCAATGTGGCCGGTCCCACATCGAGGTAGAGGTACTGGTCAGCCAATGTTGGATTGCGGAGCGCACTGGAAAAGCTCAAACGAAAGTAGTCTTGCTCTCTTGGCTTCCACACCAGCGAAGCAGCAGGTGAGACCACCCAATCGAAATTCTGGTTCTTGTCGGCCCTGATGGTCGCAGTGGTGATCACCTTGTCTTCGGCGAATCGCTTGCGCGCACCGGCGTAGAGGCCCATTTCCTGGTTGGTGATGACCACACCTGCCGTGTCGCTGAAGATGGTGCCATCGCTGTTCGGTGTGTAGCGACGGAAATTGGCCCCGATGCGGACTTCGTCAAAGCCGGCAGGGCTGAAAATCCGCTCTCCGTGGACATGAATCAGGCTCGACCTGTCGTAGAACCGGGTGCCCCCCTCCCCTTCGTTGTTCTTGAGCGCGGTGATCCGCTCGAAAGCCTCTTGGAACTCCGGAGTTCCCGGCTCGAGGTGACCCAAAGGCTCGAGCGAAACGTCACTCAAGCTGGCGTAGCCATTGTTGGTCCAATCCTCCACCAGGGAATGCCAGGCGGCAAGGTTGTCCCCATTGTTGGCATACCAGGCCGAAACACTGTCCGGTGGAATGGTAAACACCGGGAAGGGACCCGTAGTGTCCAGAATTCCGGAGGGCCAAGTACCCGCGATCTGAGGGGCGATGCTGTCGACCCAGTAGCGGTAGTAAACCTTGGAATAGCTGTAGTCCGAACGGGTCTCTTCCTGCAGGCGCAGGGCCGTGGCATAAGGGTCGTAACTGTCTCCGGCGTCCTCACTGGTGCGATAGGCGCGGACAAACCACTTGCCTGGCTTCGACAGCTCCAACTTGTGCTGGTAGAACTCGATGTTGCGGAGGGAGAACCGGTTGTCTCCCTGATAGACCGTGGTTCCGAAACCACTGCTGAACCCGTACACCAATTCCGGCGACTCATAGGTCTTGTCGGGCTGGAGACGCAAGTGAAGTGCGGTCGAGACCTTGAGGTTCTTCGTGCCGTAATCAACGAGATCAATCTCCTTGTAGCCGGTCCGAAAAAAGGAACCGAGGCCGCGGGCATTGGAACTGTTGTCACCGCTGTAATCGAAGACCGTCTTGTACTCGTCGCCATAAATGTTCACCGCATCGAAACGACCGGGATTGCTTGCGTCCACCTGTGAAGCGTCCACGGGATTGTAGTTGTCGGCCACCCAATCGTCGGCGCTGAACCGGAAAGCATTGACCTTGAAACCAAGCACCGGATTGCCCTCTGCATCCTCCACGTAATCCGCATATCGGAATCCGGTTTCGGTCAGGTTGCGCTCCCCCACTTTGGCGCTCACGGACACCCCGGGAAATCGAAACGGCGACTTGGTCTCCATGGCAACGACGCCATTGAAGGCTCCCGGGCCGTAGAACGCGCTGCTCGCCCCCGCCACGATGTCCACTTTCATGACGTCCAGTTCAGGAGCTCCGAGAAAATTGCCAAGGGAAAAGTTCAAGCCCGGGCTTTGGTTGTCCACGCCGTCGATGAGCTGCAAGGAGCGGACGGGAGAAGTGCTGTTGAATCCGCGCGTATTGATGATCTTGAATCCAAGCGAAGCGCTGGTCAGATCCACCCCTTTCAGGTTGCCCAACCCTTCGTAGAAGTTGCCGCTCGGCGCCTCCTTGATGGCAAGCACATCCATCGACTCTACGGTCAATGGCCCTTGCTTTTGCCGTTCGTCGATCCGCGAGCCGACTACCTCAGCCTCCTCCATGAGGACGGCATCGGGTTGCAAGACGGCCTTGACCTCCTCTGCCCCGCTTCTCACATCAATGGCCAGCGTGGCGTAACCGATGAAGCTCACGCTGAGTCGAACCGGCAGCGACGGCACCTCCAATCGAAATCGGCCATCAAAATCGGTGGAAGTCCCCGTGGAACTGCCCTCTACGAGGACCCCTGCAGCGAATACCGGATCTCCCGTCTCTCCGTCCAACACCTGGCCGCGAATGACTTCCTGTGCAGCCAAGGGCAAGGTTAGAAAGCTCAGGAAAAGGCTACTGGCCCAGAAAATGCGAGGCATACGGCACATGGATTTCAGAATCGCGGTTTCAACTGTGCCTCAAACAAGGCAGGGCAATATGCGACGAAATCACGTTTCGGACGGCTGTACGATGTACACGAGATATTGACCATCCATCACCACCTCGTCGCCCAAATTCAACTTTCGGCGCCGACGAGATTCAGGTTCACCATTCACGGTGACCCTGCCCTCATCAACCGCCCACTTGGCCTCACCACCCGTCGCACAAAGTCCCGTCGCCTTCAACAATTGAAGAAGGTCGATATAGGGCGTTCGCAACGCGAATTCAATGCGCTCCAAAGCTCAGAGAAGATCGGCATACGCGCCGGGATCCGCCTCGGCCATCATGGCGTGGACACGCTCCACCACATCTTCCACAGAAGGCTTGGAGAAGTAGTCTCCATCGCTTCCGTATGGAGGAAGGTGGGGCGCAGCAGACAATGTCTGCGGGGCAGAATCCAAGTGCACCCACAATTCACCGGACGCCATGGCCCGGTCCATCATGTAGGCAGTGGCTCCGCCGGGAACGTCCTCGTCCACAAAGAGCACGCGGTGGGTTCGCGAGACGCTTTCGACGATGGTCCCACTCAGGTCAAACGGCAGCAGGGTCCTGACGTCCACCAGTTCCACATCGATGTCCATTTCTGCGAGACGCTCAGCCGCCTCGGCACAAACATTGAACGTGCTGCCGTAGGAGACGACCGTAACGTCCGTTC
The DNA here is from genome assembly GCA_030828175.1 of Flavobacteriales bacterium. Lineage (GTDB taxonomy): Bacteria > Bacteroidota > Bacteroidia > Flavobacteriales_D > Sanyastnellaceae > UBA8752. Next base: position 5,050 of record JAURDB010000093.1, on the reverse strand, counting down.
CCTTTCTTACCACTTCAGGAATCCCGAGGGGCACCCGGAATTCACCGAGGTTCTTGGGAAGACGTTCCTTGGCCCGATAGCCGTTCAAGCACTCCACCACCAGTGCGGGCTCCCCGGCCGCCATCAGCGTGTTGTACATGCCAGCGGCCTCGGTCATGTTGCGCGGCACGCATACATGCATGCCCCTGACGCTGTGCACGACCGCCCCCATGGGACTGCCGGCGTGCCAAATGCCCTCCAGTCGGTGGCCCCGCGTGCGCACGATGAGCGGCGCGCGCTGGGATCCCGCACTCCGGTAATGCACCGTCGCAAGGTCATCCCGCATGATCTGAAGGGCGTAATAGAGATAATCGAGATACTGGATCTCGGCAATGGGACGCAGCCCTCTCATGGCAAGGCCTATGCCCTGACCGATGATGGTGCACTCCCGGATACCGGTATCGGAAACCCGCTCTTCACCAAAGGCCTCCTGCATGCCTTCCATGGCCTGGTTCACGCCACCAATCTTGCCGGTGTCCTCTCCAAAGGTGAGCAGCTCGGGATAGCGCTCGAAAAGCGCCTTGAAATTGTCGCGCAGGACAATGCGCCCGTCGACTTGTTCATCGCCGTACTCTGCTGCAACCGGAGCGACCTGCGTCGCATCGTAGACCCCTGCAGCGTGCAGGTTTCCCCCATACAAACCCGCACATCGCGCCTGCTGTACTTCCAGCCAACGCATCAGCGCCGTCCTCTGATCCGAGGGCTGCCCGGAAGTAGCGTGAAGGGCTTGACGGACAGCAGAATGCACGTCCTTGCGAATGGGGTCCATCACCGCAGCCAGCGCAGTGGCGCGGTCGCCGCAACCCGGCACAGCGCGAAGCAATTCCACTGCCGTATCGCGCTCTCCATCCAAGGATGTCCGGACCGCTTGCCAAGCGACTTTCTGCTCAGTCCGGACGAGGGACTTGGCCTCCTCGCGGATGGCATCCAATTCCTCTGTTGTGGCAGCGCCCTCCATTTCGAGGAAACGCCCCAACTGGCGGATGCAATCGAATTCCTCGGCCCAAGCGAGGCGCTCCGGCGTCTTGTAGCGTTCGTGGGAACCACTGGTGCTGTGCCCCTGCGGCTGGGTGCACTCCTCCACATGCACCAAAACCGGCACGTGCCTTTCTCGGCAGATCCTGACGGCCCGTTCGTAGGTCAACAAAAGCGCCGGGTAATCCCACGCGCGCACCTTGAAAATGACAATGCCACCTCCGGGCAGTTCAGCCTCTGATTCCGCCACAGAAACCCCACCATCGGCGGCCCCTCCCGGTTCTGAACCGTAAGCCATTCCAGCCAATGCCTGCGAGATGCTCTCACGTGCTGTCTGGTATTTTTTGGGAACGGAGATGCCATAACCATCATCCCACACGCTCATGCACAGTGGCACTCCGAGAACCGCCGCTGCGTTCATCGTCTCCCAGAACATGCCCTCAGAGGTCGACGCGTCTCCTATGGTACCGAAGGCCACTTCGTTTCCATCCTTGGAGAACCCCTTGACCTTGAAGCCCTCCTTCTTCATCTCCTTGCTCCGGGCACGGAAATGCTTGCTGGCATGCGCCAGTCCCAAAAGGCGGGGCATCTGGCTCGCGGTTGGAGACAGGTCCACTGAACTGTTGGGCTGTTTGGTCAACGACAGGAAGTGCCCATCCCGGTCCACGGTCCGCGAGCTGAAGTGTCCATTCATCTGGCGCCCCGACGTCATGGGCTCACGCTCCGCGTGGGTGTCTGCGTAGAGCTGGGCGAAATACTGCTCGACGTTCATCAGCCCAAGCGCCATCATCAAAGTCTGATCGCGGTAGTATCCACTGCGGAAGTCCCCCCCTTCGAATTGGCGCGCCAAGGCGAGCTGGGCCACTTCCTTGCCATCGCCGAAGATGCCAAACTTGGCTTTGCCCGTCAGCACTTCCTTCCTGCCGAGGAGGGATGCCTCGCGGCTGATGCACGCAAGTCTATAATCGTGGAGTGCGACCTTTCTCAGGTCCTCTCCGGTCTCTAGCGCGAGTGTTTCTCCCATGGGCGTTGATGGTACGGCGCGAAGTTACCGCGGACGGCCTGTTCAGTCCGAACCTCCGGAAATGACCTTCCACAGCAGGTCCTTCAGTCGATCCACCCCCTCACCTGTCACCGCGCTGAAATAATGGTGGGCCAACTCACCCAACCCAGAAGTGACCTCTTCCCGCAATTCCTCATCCAGCAGGTCGCATTTGCTGATCGACAAGATGCGGTCCTTGGTCAGCAACTCCGGATTGTACTGTTCCAATTCGCGCAGCAGGATCCGGTATGCTTCCACAATGTCATCTGCATCACCGGGAACCAAGAAAAGCAACACGGCATTGCGTTCGATGTGGCGCAGAAACCTCAAACCAAGTCCCCGTCCCTCATGTGCCCCCTCAATGATGCCCGGTATGTCCGCCATCACAAAACTGCGGTCGCCCCGGTAGGCCACCATCCCCAGATTGGGCCTCAAGGTGGTGAAAGGGTAATCGGCAATTTCCGGTTTGGCCGCACTGACCACGCTGAGAAGGGTCGACTTTCCCGCATTGGGAAACCCAACCAGTCCCACATCTGCCAACAACTTCAGCTCGAGGATGCGCCATACCTCTTGACCGTCTTCCCCCGGCTGTGCATAGCGCGGGGTCTGGTTCGTTGGAGATTTGAAGTGATCGTTGCCCAATCCGCCGCGCCCACCGGGAACCACGACCCACTGCTGTCCATCCTCTGTGATTTCTCCCACCACTTCCATGGTCTCAGCGTCGCGGACCACGGTACCAATGGGCACGTCCAAGAATTCATCTTGACCATCCGCACCGTGTCTTCTATTGGCCCCGCCAGAGGCGCCATGACCCGCTGAGATATGCTTGCGATACTTCAAGTGAAGCAACGTCCACATCTGCTCATTGCCGCGCAGGATGACGTGGCCACCGCGCCCACCATCGCCGCCATCAGGTCCTCCTTTGGCTGTGGTGCGGTCCCTGTGCATGTGCGTACTGCCCGGACCTCCTTTGCCGGAGCGACAGCACAGTTTCACATAATCGACGAAGTTCTCGCTTGCCATGGGTACTTGGGCGATCAGCCCAATCCTTCTATGGCCGATTTCAAGCGCCCGAAAATGTCTTCGATGCTTCCCAACCCCTCGATTCCCGAATACTTACCCTGCTCTTTATAATGATCCGCAACCGGAGCCGTTTCAGCGTTGTAAACGTCGATGCGCTTCTGGATGACAGTGGGATCGGCATCATCCACACGTCCGCTTGTCTCGGCCCGTTTGGCGAGGCGAATCCTCAACTCGTCTTCGGGCACTTCAAGGGCAAGCATCCCATGGATGGACTGGCCTTTTTCCGAGAGAAAAGCATCCAGTGCCTCAGCCTGGGCAGTGGTCCTTGGAAAACCGTCAAAAATGAACCCGTTGCCATTGGCATGGGCGTTGACTGCGTCTTCCAACATCCGAATCGTCACATCATCGGGAACAAGCTGGCCCTTGTCCAGAAAAGACTTGGCCAGTTGCCCCAGTTCGGTTTCTCCTTTGATGTTGGCACGAAAAATGTCCCCTGTGGAGAGGTGCACGAAGTCGAAGTGATCCACAAGCAAAGCACTTTGCGTGCCTTTGCCTGCTCCTGGAGGGCCAAATAGGACGATGTTCCGCATGGGACGCGAAGATAGCCTCTGCGACTTCCCAGTAAACGACCGGTCTTTTCAAGCACCTGCGCCCCCACCTCTATGCCCCGAACGCCCCCTTTCGCCCCCGGCGATAATCGACTCCATCAAACGTCTATAAAATTCGTTCGGTGGATTATTAATTTACTTCGACGAACAGAATTATACTCTCAAATTATACGTGTAAAGTTTGTCATTGGCATATATATATTGATGAAACAGGTCAATTTTTGGGACGAATGCGCTTGACCAATCTTACCATGCTCTCACTTCGCCAAACTATAATGTTTTGCTCAATCTTGATTTCCACTTCAATGAGTGGCCAAGATTTGAATGCCCTGCTTTCCGCCGCACCTTCTGAATTGACAGACGCCCAGGTGGATGCCTTGGTCGATTTCAATGTGGAAATCGATACTGTAGCTGAAAACATCGGCCTGCTCGCTGATGCTGACCTGACCGGCTACAGCACATACCGGCTTTACATAACGAGCAACGCAGAAACGGATCAAATCTCCAGTGTATATGGAGACATCAATGAGCCGCTGCATTTGAATACAGAAGGAGGGTTCTTCCATTCCGCCCCCGGGGGTGTGACCCCGGCAGGCATTTCTCCCCTCATTTGGTCTGTTTTCCCATCCAATCAATTTGACAGTTTTGTCACCATAGGAATTGATGAGCCCGCCATCCCATCCAATGGTGAATCCGGCATTTCCATTTTGGAGTCCGGGTCCAATTCGTGGGTCACAGTATTTGAACCATCCGACGCCAGTATTGACGGTTCGAGCTTCACGATTTCAGACCTGACAGGAGGCGGCTGGTTTGTACTACCGAGTGCAACAAACGGCATTGCCGGACCCGAGAAGCGCGTGCTGATTGCACAATTCACTACCGATGGGGCCATTTCAGGAACCATCAACACACAGGTCTTTCTCCAGGGAGACAATCTGGGGGGCACCGTGTACCTCACTTTGGACCTCCCCGCCAATGGGTGCACAGACCCCTCCGCCTGCAACTATGATGCAGATGCAAATACCGACGATGGTTCATGCGAGACATTGGACGAATGCGGCGTTTGTGGAGGCACGGGGATTCCCGACGGCGACTGTGACTGTAACGGTAACCAACCCGACGCCCTCGGCGTGTGCGGCGGCGCTTGTGCTGCTGACGCCGATGACGACGGAATCTGTGACGACGTAGACGACTGCATTGGTGCGCTTGACGCCTGTGGCGTCTGCAACGGTCCCGGAGAGGTTTACGACTGCGGCTGCAGTGACATCCCCGCGGGAGACTGCGACTGTGACGGAAACCAGCTCGACGCGATCGACGTCTGCGGCGGCGCTTGTGCTGCTGACGCCGATGACGATGGAATCTG
>JAURDB010000092.1 GCA_030828175.1 Flavobacteriales bacterium | reverse complement strand
TGAAGATGTACCAGATCCCCCCCACTTCGTCGTTGATGATGATGTCGCCTCCGGGCACCCCTCCACCAGCGTCAAAGGCGGTGATCCAATCCTGATTGGGCGAAGCGATGAGACTGGGGGCACTCTCTCCGGCGCTGCCATTGGCAGCTTGGGTCAATCCGATCGTCACATAGCTATCGAAAATCAAATCCGGGAATGACGGGAAGAGCAACGGATTCAACGGTTGAGAGGAAGGACCGCCCAATGCGTCCTGATGAAAACTTGTCGTGGTTGTCAACGACAAGGGCAAATCCTGGTTGCCGAATACAGAAGTCACGAAATCCGTGGGACCCTCCGCCTGAAAATAGACACGGTAGGTGGTCATTCCCGCGAGGTTGCCGTCGGTATGCACTGCCAAGGTCTCAACAAAAAGACACGGTGCATCAAAAACCCCACCGGTGGAGGCAGGGTCATAGTTGCAGGCATTGGAATCAGTGCAGTTCTGCGCAAATGCGGTTCCCACAGAAAACAGGAACAGACAGCAAAGCACAACGAGGTGGTTCAAGTGATTCATCATCAAGCGTTAAGGTCACTACAAGATAAAGCATGACCCACAAATGCCCACACTAAGGACAAAGTACTTGGTCGAAATGACAAAAGTCAGTTCTCTCCTACGCGGGGAGCATGGCCATGAATTGCTCCTCAGACAACACGGAAACCCCCAAACGCTCTGCTTTTTCCCGTTTTGAAGGGCCCATTTTCTCCCCCGCAAGGAGGTAATCGGTTTTGCCGGAAACGCCGCCGAGAAGCCGGCCTCCATGCCGCTCCACGATCCGCTTCAAATCATCCCGAGGAATGCTGAACACCCCGCTGACAACGAATGACTTACCAGCCAATACTTGGCTCACTTCCTGTCCTTCTGCTTCCTCGATGGAGAACTGCAGACCCGCGTTTGCCAATCGATGGATCCGTTGACCATTTGCCGGCTCCTTGAACCAGCTCACCACGGATTCAGCAATCACAGGACCTACCACATCCAGCTCGAGCAACGCTGCTTCATCTGCACTTTGGAGCGCCTCGATGGAACCGAAATGCCGAACCAGTCGCTTGGCAACGGTCTCTCCCACATGGCGGATACCGAGTCCGAACATGAGTCGTTCAAAGGGCACCTCCTTGGCTGCCGCAATGCCCTCCAGCAGATTGCCCGCCCTCTTTTCCCCCATCCGATCCAGCGTCAACAAGGGCTCCAATGTCAAATCGAAGAGGTCGGCCACATCTCGGATCAAGCCTGCCTCCCACAGTTGTTCGACACCCTCCGAACCCAGTCCATCTATGTTCATCGCGCGGCGTGATGCAAAATGCTCGATGCGGCCTTTGATCTGCTCGGGACAGCCCTCGGCATTCGGGCAGTAGTGCCTCGCCTCGTCCTCAGCACGTTCGAGTGTCGCTCCGCAATCCGGGCACTCGGTTGCATAGACGTGCGGGGAACTCAGGGGTGGCCGCTCCTCCATCACCACGCCGACCACTTTGGGAATGATCTCCCCCCCCTTCTCCACGCGCACCATATCTCCTTCCCGAATGTCGAGCAAGGCGATTTGATCCGCATTGTGCAATGAAGCCTTGGACACCGTCGTTCCCGCGATGGGAACCGGTTCCAAGTGGGCAACCGGAGTGATGGCGCCCGTTCTGCCGACCTGATAGGCGATGCGTTCCAAGCGTGTCAATCCCTGCTCGGTTTCAAACTTGTAGGCGAGTGCCCATCGGGGGGCCTTGGCGGTAGAGCCCAACGTCCGTCGCTGCGCATATCGATCGACCTTGATGACCACCCCATCGATGGCAAAAGGCAAATCCCGCCGGGCTTCCGACCAATGCGCCAGGAAATCCATGACCCCTTCCACATTGTCCGCGGATTCGAAAGCGCGGTCCCGTTGGAGGGGCGTCTTGAAACCCCATTCTGCTGCTGCCTTTACCCCCGCTTCATGCCCGTCCACTCCCCACTCTTCCGGCGCATCCAACAGCACACTGTACAACAGGCAATCCAAACCCCTGCGGGCCACTTCGCTGCTGTCCTGCAGTTTCAGGGTGCCTGCCGCAGTGTTGCGGGGATTGGCAAACAGCTTTTCTCCCTTTTCCCGACGCTGGGCATTGAGTGCCTCGAAAGCGGCGAAGGGGAGGATGATTTCCCCCCGGATTTCCATCTTTTCCGGTGCGGAATCCGGCAATGACAGCGGAATGCTGCGGATGGTCCGAACATTGGTGGTGATGTCCTCGCCCACGGTGCCATCGCCGCGGGTCAATGCCCGCACCAACCGGTGGCCTTCATACTGCAATGCAATGGCTACGCCATCGTACTTGAGCTCACAGGTAAACCGGGTTTCCCCGGCAGACTCCTTGTGGATCCGCTGCGCCCAATCCTCCACATCTTCGCGGCTGTAGCTGTTTGCCAAGGAGAGCATGGGACGGCTGTGGGCCACCTTTTCGAATTGCTCCGTAAATCCGCCGCCCACCCTTTGGGTGGGGCTGTTGGGGTCCCAAAGGTCGGGACGCGATGCCTCCAACAAGGTCAATTCACCGAGGAGCGCGTCAAACTCCCGGTCGCTGATGGTGGGGGCTGCCAGTACGTAGTACCGGTGGTTGTGCTGGTGGAGGATGCGGCGCAACTCCGCTATGCGTAGCTCTTCCTGCATGGATGCAATCAATGCCGAATCTGACGGACGGCCCTTTCGGCGCCCTGAAGGTCGCTGAGGACCTCGGTTTCCGCCGCTTCGAGTTGCCAACAATCTGCCACCTGACGGGCGAATTGAAAATGACACTCTGCCAAAAGACAACCTCCTTCCTGCAGCAATCTTTCCGCTTGGACAGCCAAGGCCCGGTAGAAACACAGGGGGTCTGCATCGGGAACGAACAATGCCAAGGCGGGCTCCTTGTCGCGGACGTGGGCATCCATGTCGGCCCGTTCCTTCAGGGGGATGTAGGGCGGATTGCTGACGAGTCCATCCACAGATTGCGGCAGGTCACCCACGGCGCCCGAAAGAAGATCACCTTGCACCCAATTCACTTCGAGCCCCAGGGCCGCGCCATTGGCCCGCGCCAGCGCCAGCGCCGAATCGGAAACATCCAGCGCCCAAACCTCCCAATGGGGGCGGGCTGCCTTGATGGCCAAGGCAATACAACCCGAACCGGTTCCGAAATCCACCACCTTGACGGGCCCTTTTCGCCGGCGGAAGTCCATCATTCGGTCCACGCCTTCGAGGAACCAGGTCACCACCTCCTCGGTTTCGGGGCGGGGAATGAGGGCGGAGGCATTGCATGCCAACCTCAAGCCCCTGAATTCAGTCCAACCTACCACATGCTGCACCGGCTCCCCGGATACCACGCGGTCCAGCCAGCCTCCCAGGCGATCCAACTCGCCCTCGTCGTAGCGCCTGTCCACCGCTTCCAATGTGGCCCGGTGCCGGTCGTCCAACCCCGCCATCAGCCGGTCGGCCAGCGCAGCGCATTCCCGTTCTTCCATGGACCACGAAGCCCCTGTCTCCGAGAGTGTGGCCCGCAGCCAACGGCGAACCGCTCGGTCGGTATTGTCCTTCGGAAAATGGAACCACTGGCGCATGCACCTCAGGAAATGTTCCGTGCAATCAACTCCGCCGTGGCTGGATTGGTGGCCAAGGGAATGTTGTAGACGTCACAGAGGCGCAGCAACATATTGATATCCGGCTCATGAGGGTGCTTGCCCATGGGGTCCCGGAAAAAGATGACCCCTGCAATTTTACCCTCCGTGATGCGGGATGCAATCTGCGCATCCCCTCCTTTGGGCCCCGACGCCACCGTCTCAACAATGATGCCATGCTCCCTGAGCTTTCCCCCGGTGGTCTGTGTGGCAATGGTTGGAACCTGCGCAAAGAAATTCCTGAAGCGCGTCACGAACTCCACCAACTCACCCTTCTTTCCATCGTGCGCGATCAGTGCGATGCTCTTCATGCCTCTCGTTTGACGTAGACCTCGAATGACCAAGGTTCCCAATTCGTCCTTTCTCCTGCATTGCGCTGAAAGATGCCGCGGTACCCGTCCAGCCCCTCGGGCTTGAATTCCACCGGCTCGCCGCTGAGATTGATCACCACGCGCACAGAAGTTCCTTGGGATGCCCTCTCGAAATACAGCATATCGCCTTCCTCCACCAGTTGAACCGGACGCACCCCGAATGAACCGTTGTGAAGCGGGGCATGCATGTGGTTCAAGTCGTGCAGAATGCGGTAGAAGGACATCTCGCGGTAATCGCCCCAGGGCACGGTGTCCTTTTCAAAGAAGCGCAGCCGCTTGTCCATGGCGCTTTCCTGCCCACCGTATACCAAAGGCATTCCGAACAGGGTCCCGCACATCACGGCCATGGCCCTTCCCGCTTCTCCGTAGCGCTCCTTTACCGTACCGTTCCAGGAGTTTTCGTCATGGTTCGTGATGAAGGTCATGCGATAGGCAGACTCGGGAAAACGGACAAATTCCCGCTGCAGATAGGCGCGGACGCTGTCTGCGTTCATGTGGCCCTTTGCCACTTCATTGGTGATGTGATGGAACTCCCAAGCATAGCTTGCATCAAAGGCACGCTCGTGGTGTTCGGGCTCTTCGGCTTCAGCAAGCATGAACACCTCGGGTTCGATTTTCTCCAATGCCCGGCGCACCCGGTTCCAAAACGGAGTGGGCACCTTCATCGCCACATCGCAACGGAATCCATCGATGTCGTGGTCTCGGACCCAAAAGGTCATGGCATCCTCCATGGCGGCGTACAAGCCATTCTCTTCGCCCCGCTCCCAATCCAGCTGGGCGACATCCACCCAATCCGTTCCTGTCGGTGGCTGGATCTTTCCATCCTCGTCGAGCAAGTAATAACCAAGCCCTGTCGAATCTTGCGTCCACACGGCGTCGAAAGCCGTGTGATTGGCTACCCAATCGATGATGACCTTCATCTCCAGGTCATGTGCAGCCGCTACGAAAGAATCAAAATCCTCCCACGTTCCATAGTCCGGGTTGAGCGCCTTGTAATCCTTTGCGCTGTATGGACTGCCCAGCGATGTGCTTCCGGGTTGCACGAGGTAATTGTCCTTGTTCTCACCTCCCTTTCGGTTCACCTCGCCAATGGGGTGCACCGGCATGAGCCAGACGATGTCGATGCCCAGCTCCTTGATTCTGGGCAAATCCGCTTGCGCGGCCTTCAAATTTCCCTGGGGAGAATGTTGGCGGACATTCATCTCATATATCACGGCATTTTTGGACCATTCCGGATGGATGAGAACATCCGAAGTGTCCGTGCCATTCACCTGGATCGCGGAAGCGGTTTCCCCGTCCGCAGGTGCGCCTGCACACGACGTCAAAATCCAAGCAAAACACCAAATGGGGAGCGTGCGAATCATGCCGCAAACATAAAATCAGAAAAGGCTCGCCTGCACATCGCCGTCCTCTTTCGGAGCCGACCTTCCGTCTTCCACATCAACGGACTTCGGCCCCTTGTCCGAAGGGACATCAGGAAGCATCTCGGGCGCTGTATCCACAGCGCCGTCGGGTTTTACATCCGGAGCAGAAACATCCTCGGGATCCTCCTTCACGTTGGGGTCCGGCGTATCCTCGAGCGTCACCTTCGCCCGCGCATCGGTTGAGAGGCGCTTGCCGCGGGCTTTGACGCCCTTCACGGCGATGAACTCGTTGAGGCTGAAACGCTGTTCGCCCAGGTCCTTGGCCTTGCACATCACGATGGGTGCCCCGTGGTCGGTGAAAAGCAGCATCTTGGAACCTTCTTCCTCGCCGATGAACTCCACCGACTTGGTCGATGACTCGGCCTGGAAGCGCTTCACATACACCGCCTTCTTCTCCCCGTCGAGATGCACCACCGTCAGTGCCCGGTCGGGATTCCACTTGTCCAGGAAGACCATGTCCTCCGGAAAGTGCACGCTCAATTCGGGCTTGAGCAATTCGTAGGCGCCGGATTCCACCACCACGAGAAGTTTGTCGTCCGGACCAAAGGCGCCGAGCAGGCGTCCCCTGCCCTCGCTGTTGAGGCGCTTGACCGACTCGTCGTACCACACCTTGCGCGCGCCGAGGGTGCTGGTGCCGGCACTCTTCAGGTCAACCTTGCCCGTCACGGCGTACTTGGTCACGGTGTTGCCTGCCGCCCCGCGCCCCTTGATGGCGACATCTGCGAAGTCCACATCCACCTTGAGCGACTTCAGGCGCGGCATCCGGCTCAGGTGCACGGTCACCTGCTCGGCTTCGCCATTGGGGTTGGCGGAGAACCAAAGGACCTGGCTGCCTGCCGTTCCCTTGGTCAAGGGGTACTCCTTGTCGCGGGTAATGGACGTCACATGGAAGCGCTTCACATAGGTCCGCAATCCTCCCGACTTCTTGCCATCGCGGTAGATGAGATTGTAGGTGGTGCGTTCATCTCCCCGCTTCCAGACGCCCACATGCAGGATGTCCTTGCCGAAGAAGGCCTTGGGGCTCACCTTGGAAACCTGCATGGTGCCGTCCCCACGGAAGACGATGATGTCGGCGATGTCAGAGCAATCACAGATGTATTCGCCCTCGCCGCGCGGCATGCCGATGCCCACAAACCCTTCTTTCTTGTCGGCGTAGAGCTTGTGGTTGGCCACCGCCACCTTGGCACTGTCGATGTTGCCGAAGGTGCGCAGGGTGGTCTTCCGCTCCCGGCCCTTGCCGTATTTCTTCTTGAGCTGGCGGTACCACTCGACGGTGTAGTCCGTGAGGTGGGCAAGGTGGTTCTTGACCTCATCGATTTCCACTTCGAGGTTGGCGATGCGCTGGTCGGCCTTGTCCGAGTCGAACTTGGAGATGCGCTTGATGCGGATTTCCGTGAGGCGGGTCACATCCTCATCGGTCACCGGGCGGATCAGGTGCTTGATGTGCGGCGCAAGGCCATCGTGGATGGCCTTGAGAATGGCATCCCAGGTCTCGCATTCTTCGATGTCGCGGTAAATGCGCTTCTCGATGAAGATCTTCTCGAGGGAGGCGAAATGCCACGCCTCTTGCAACTCTCCCAACCGAATCTCGAGTTCGCGGCCGAGCAACATCCGGGTGCGGTCGGCACTGCGCTTGAGGATCTCCTTCACCCCGAGGAAGACGGGGCGGTCGTCCTCAATCACGCATGCGTTGGGCGCAATGCGCACCTCGCAGTCGGTAAAGGCGAACAGGGCATCTATGGTGCGGTCCGGAGAAACGCCGTTGGCGAGGTGGATCATCACCTCCACGTTCTCGGCGGTGTTGTCTTCGACCCGCTTGACCTTGATTTTGCCCTTGTCGTTGGCCTTGAGGATGCTCTCGATCAGGGAGGTGGTGGTCACGCCATACGGCACCTCTTCTACGACCAAGGTCTTGTTGTCTTCCTTGCGCAGCTTCGCCCGAACGCGCACCCTGCCACCGCGCAGGCCGTCATTGTACTGTTCGCAATCCGCTTCGCCTCCGGTCGGGAAGTCCGGGAGCAGCTTGAAGCTGCGGCCCTTCAAGTAAGCCACCGCCCCGTCGATGAGCTCGTTGAAGTTGTGCGGCAGCATCTTGCACGCCAGGCCTACGGCGATGCCCTCAGCCCCCTGCTGGAGCAGCAACGGGAATTTGACCGGCAGCGTTTCCGGTTCCTGATTGCGGCCGTCATAACTGGCCAGCCAGTTGGTGGTCTTTGCATTGAAAAGGGCCTCCTTCGCAAAGGGGCTCAGTCGGGTCTCGATGTATCGAGCGGCAGCCGCCCGGTCACCGGTCAGGATGTTTCCCCAGTTTCCCTGGCAGTCCAACACCAACTCGCGCTGGCCGATCTGCACCATGGCATCGCCGATGCTCGCATCGCCATGGGGGTGGAACTTCATCGTGTTTCCGATCGCATTGGCCACCTTGTGGAAGCGGCCGTCGTCCATTTCCCGCAGCGAATGCAGGATGCGGCGCTGCACGGGCTTCAGGCCATCGTGCAAGTGCGGAACCGCCCGCTCCAGGATTACATAGGAAGCGTAATCGAGGAAGTACTCATTGTACATCCCCTTGATGCGGATCACCTGTTCCATATCCACCCCTTCCCCTTCTTCCGAGGGGTCGGGATTCGAGCCGCCCTGCTCCTCCTGCTCTTGGTTCTCCTCGTGCTCTTCGGGGTCTTGCGCTTCCTCAATCATGCGGCTTCGTTGGTTTCCTCAGAAGGGGTCGGTGCGTCCGGATCCTTTTCTACCCGGAGGTTGTCTATGATGAATCGCTGGCGGTCGGGGGTGTTCTTGCCCATGAAGAAGGACAGCATCTCGTCCAGCTGGTGCTCGCCACCCAAATCCACGGGGTCCAGACGGATGTCCTCGCCAATGAAGTGCGAGAATTCGTCGGGACTGATCTCTCCGAGTCCCTTGAATCGGGTGATCTCCGGCTTGGGGCCGAGGGCCGCAATGGCATTTACCCGCTCCTCCTCGGTGTAGCAATAACGGGTTTCCTTCTTGTTCCTGACCCGGAAGAGCGGCGTCTGCAGCACGTACAGATGTCCCTTCCTGACCAGGTCGGGGAAGAACTGCAGGAAGAAGGTCATGAGGAGAATGCGGATGTGCATGCCGTCCACGTCCGCATCGGTGGCGATGATGACTTGGTTGTAGCGCAGTCCGTCCAGACCGTCCTCGATGTCGAGGGCGGCCTGCAACAAATTGAACTCCTCGTTCTCGTAGACCACTTTTTTGGTCAGGCCGTAACAGTTCAGCGGCTTTCCCTTCAAGGAGAAGACCGCTTGGGTGTTCACGTCGCGGGCCTTGGTGATGCTGCCCGAAGCGCTGTCGCCCTCCGTGATGAACAGCATGGACTCTTCGGCGCGCTCGTGCTTCTTGGTCAGATGTACGCGACAGTCACGGAGTTTCTTGTTGTGGAGGCTGGCCTTCTTGGCCCGCTCCCGGGCCAACTTCTTGATGCCAGCCAGGTCCTTGCGTTCCTTCTCGCTTTGGAGGATCCGCTTCAGCAGGGCATCGGCGGTCTCAGGGTTCCGGTGCAGGTGGTTGGCGAGTTCGACCTTGAGGAAATCGTAGACGAACGAGCGCATGCTCGTGCCACCGGGGCGGATCTCGGAGGAGCCGAGCTTGGTCTTGGTCTGTGATTCGAAGACAGGCTCCTGCACCCTTACGGCGATCGCCGCCATCAAACCCATGCGGACGTCGCCGGGATCGTATTCCTTCTGGTAAAAGTCCCGAACCACCTTCACGTAGGCCTCGCGCA
>JAURDB010000091.1 GCA_030828175.1 Flavobacteriales bacterium | reverse complement strand
GGTCCTTATTCTTACAGTACCGTCATCACCTTACACGTAAGGCTTATTCTTCCCGTATAAAAGCAGTTTACAACCCATAGGGCCGTCATCCTGCACGCGGCATGGCTGGATCAGACTTTCGTCCATTGCCCAATATTCCTCACTGCTGCCTCCCGTAGGAGTCTGGTCCGTGTCTCAGTACCAGTGTGGGGGATCTCCCTCTCAGGACCCCTACCCATCGTTGCCTTGGTGAGCCGTTACCTCACCAACTAGCTAATGGGACGCATGCCCATCTTCCACCGGAATCCTTTAACCATTGAGCCATGCGACTCTTGGTTCTATGGGGGATTAATCCAAATTTCTCTGGGCTATACCCCAGTGGAAGGTAGGTTGCATACGTGTTACGCACCCGTTCGCCGGTCGTCAGCGGAAAGCAAGCTTTCCCTGTTACCCCTCGACTTGCATGTGTTAGGCCTGCCGCTAGCGTTCATCCTGAGCCAGGATCAAACTCTCCATTGTAAAAGTTTGAAAATTGACTCTCAAAGTAAATTAACGTTGGTTGGGCTATCACATCATTTCAAAGAACTTCTATCTGAACAGTGCCCTTCGGCTCTGAACGTCTACCCGAAAACGGGGCGACAAAGATACTTTACTTTTCAATCCGTACAAGCTTCTCTCTCATTCTTTTTCCTTCTCCTCGTTGCTTGCAGCGGCGCCTTGCGTTCAAAGCGGGGGCAAATGTAGAGCCGTTTTTTATACCCACAAGTCCCCCACCGGTTTTTTTTCGGGCCTGTGGAAAATCATTCTGTAACAAGCTGATTTCAAGGGTCTAACAAAAAGATTAAATCCCGAACCAACCCGTTCACCTCGTCCACATCGGTCCCATCATAGAAGCCCCGCAGCCGACCGAGGGTGTCCACCAGTACCATGTTCTCCGTGTGAACGAAGTCCTGGAACCCTCCATCCCCCTCGTCCAATGCGGCGAAATAGCTCTTGCGGGCCAAGCGATATATCTCCTCCTTGCCTCCCGTAAGGAGCCACCATCGATCCGCTTCCACCCCATGGGCCTCAGCACACGATGAAAGCACCGGTACGGAATCGGCTACCGGCGTCACAGAATGACTCATCAATCGAACCCGATCATCTTCCAGAAAACGATCCTGCACCCGCTTCATATTGGAAGTCAACATGGGGCATATCGTCGCGCAGCGGGTAAAGAAGAAATCGACCACCAAAACCTGCCCAGCCACGTCATGTTCTTGCACGGTATCCCCTTGCTGATTCAGCAGCGTGAAGGGAAGGATGCGATGGTCCTCATGGCCGAGAACGGACGGATCGACCAGCGCGGGATTCAATTCGGACGGCTGATAGATCGGCAGGTCATATTCTGGGGTCAACATCCAAGTGCCGACACCAATGGCGACCGCTGCGATGACCAAGTAGGCGATGAGGGCCCTGCGGGGCCCGTTTCCAGAACTGCTCATGGTAAGGGAACCGCTGAACCACGTGCGCGTTCAAATACCTGCCGCCCTCCAATCCAGGTTTGCAGCACCTGGGTGTCGAGAAGGTCATCTTCATCAACCGTCAGAACATTTCTATCCAGCACGGTAAAATCAGCGCGGTAACCCGGCGCGACCTGACCCAGGTCGTGTTCCCGAAAACACGCGAGCGCGGCCCAACCCGTCATTCCCTTCAAAGCACTCAAACGGTCCAAGGCTTGATCCGCTTGAAACCCCTCATCGGGATACCCCTCGATGTCTTTCCTCACCACAGCGGCATAATAGGTCCTCATGGGGGCCACCCCCTCCACGGGAAAATCCGTCCCCAATGGCAGCCACCCCAGTTGCTCCTGCAAACTCTTATATATATAGGCGCGGCGAATCCGGTTCCGACCGAGCCGCTGGCCCGCCCAATACATGTCGCTCGTGGCGTGTGTAGGCTGCACGGAAGGAATGACCGTACAGGCGGCAAATGCACCGATGTCATCGCGGTGCACCACCTGTGCGTGCTCCACGCGCCAACGGAGGTCATTGACACCCCCCAGACGATCACAATAGATTCCCAACACGCGGCGCACCGCAGCATCCCCGATGCAATGGGTGGCCACTTGAAATCCGGCCTCCTCCGTCCGAATCACCTTCTCCAGGTAATCTCCCTCATCCTGCAAAAAGAGGCCTTGGGTCTCCGGACGATCGGAATAGGGCTCAAGCAGGGATGCACCGCGCGATCCCAAAGCACCGTCCATGTAAAATTTGACCGCGCGCACATCCAACATCCCTGCTGTATCAATTCGGGGACCGAGCGGAAGGAAGTAATCCAGCGCATCCCGGTCGTCCGCCACCATCACCGAAAACCGCAGGGGCAATTCGGCGGAAGCTTGCAGCGCTTCTATCGCAGCCACATCCCCCGGTCCCAGCCCAGCGTCCGTGATGTGCGTCAATCCTACCGCCGTGAGCCGACGGGCCGCCTCTTTCATGTAGCCGGCCCTTGAACTGCTATCCGGTTCAGGCACCCATGACTGAAGACTGTCCGCAGCCCGGTCCACCAATACCCCTGTCAGCCTTCCTTCGGCATCTTGGAGCAACTCCCCCCCTGGTATGAAGAGGTCCGATGTCAATCCCGCTTTTTCCAATGCAACGGAATTGGCCCAAACCGCATGCCCATCGACCCGCTCAAGGAGAACGGGACGGTCGGGAAAGAGGGAATCCAATCCATTGTGGCGATTGGGAAAAGACGTCTCCTCCCAGTCGTTCTGATCCCATCCCCTTCCCAAAACCCAACCCTCAGGAAAAAGGGCGGCATGCGCCTGCACTTTGGCCAGAACGTCCTTTTCCGAAGTCGTTCCTACCAGATCCGCCGCCGCCAGGCTCTCGGCAAACCCCACAAAATGGGCATGGGCATCCATGAATCCGGGAACCAGAACCGCCCCCTTCAAATCGACCTTTTCGTCTGCGTGGAACTTATTGAGAATGGCGCGCTCGGGGCCCACCTCCAATACGCGTCCACCGCGGACTGCCACCGCCTGTGCTTCCGCGTCGGAAGCGTCCAATGTCAGAATGATGCCATTGTGCAAAAGGACATCCGCGCGCTCCGCTTGAAAGGAGCATCCGCTCAGCAGCAGGAGAGCCAGGGCCCCAACCCATGGAAAGAGTCGAATCATGGGGCCAAGTTCGCGAAGCCGTGGGACTCAGTTCTCTTCGCCCTGCTGTTGAATCCGAGGGCGACGAAAACGGACGGTTGCACCCTCTTCTTGTTCCTCACCAACAGGATTGACGGATGCAGACGAAGCCGGGTCCGATGCGGCGGTTTCCGCCCCTTCCACATCTCCTGTCAAATGGTCGATGCGCTTCCCTTTGAACAGTTCATAGACCGCCCAAGTGCAGGCAAGCGGTCCGTTCATCACAGTGTGCTTTGCCGAGGGTTTCAGGCCAATGCGATGTTGGGCTTCCAGGTCCTTGGGGAACAGGAGCGCTGCGCGCCAACCCGACCATCTGTGTTTCAAGGCCCCTCCAATCCCTCCGTAGAGGTTTTCGAGATCATCCGCGTGAACCCTTTGTCCGTAGGGAGGATTCAACACCACCAACCCCGGTTCGACACCGCGTGGGGGACGCAAATCCAAAAAGTCAGCAACTTCGACCCGCACCAGATGCTCCAGACCGGAACGGCGCACACTCTCACGGGCATCTCCTACCGGGTGCTTGTTCCAATCCGAAGCGAGAATGGGTGCACGGGCAATCCGCTCCTCACGCGCCACCTCTCCCACTTCACGCCACAGTTGCGCTTGAAACCCCGGCATGCCGAACAGGGTCCAATTTCTCCTCCCCGCATGAATGGGCACACCCGCTGTCCACAGTCCCGCTTCCACTGCAAACGTTCCCGATCCACACATGGGATCGACCAATGTCTCCCCGGGCTTCCAGCCCGCCAGGCCCAGGAGACCTGCCGTGAGCACCTCATTCAGCGGTGCACGCGCTTTGGGGGCGCGGTAGCCCCGCTTGAACAAGGCATCCTTGCCCACAAGGTCCAAAGACAAGGTCACCTCATCTCCTGCAATGTGCAGGTGAATCAGCTGCTCCGGTGCCGTTCGGTTGATGTTCAAATGATGAACGGAACGCGCACGGGAAGACGCCTGGAAATGATCGCTCAGCGCATCCTTGAGACGAAACATCGCGAACTGATCATGCGGGAAATGTTCGCTGTTCACCGTGACATCCAACGCCATGGAACGCTTGGGGTCCACCCATTGTCCCCAGTCCACTTTCAGTGCCTTGGCATGCAAATCATCTGGCCCCTTGGCCTGAAAAGAAAAAATCGGCCGCAACACCCGAACGGCAAGGCGGGTGCATTGCAAATACCGGTACAACACTTCATCCGTTGCCGAGAATCGGGCACTGCGCCGCCCGGGTTCCACATCCGTGGCACCGTGCTCATTCAATTCCTCGCACACCAATGACTCCAGCCCCATGAGGGTCCTCACCACATAGGCGTTTGATGCTTCCGTTGATTTCATCCGCCTTTGTTTTTTACCCGATAGCCCGATTGAATGAGCCAATCGGTCACCCTCTGCCGGTGGTCTCCCTGAAGCAAAACGACGCCCTCCTTCCATCCTCCGCCCACACCACAATGGGACTTCAGTGCTTTTGCCACCTCCATCCCCAACCCTCCATGAATTTCGGGGTCAAACCCTTCAACCAGGGTCACTTCTTTTCCCTTTCTGGCTTTTCGATCGCGAGAAACGTAAAGCATGACCGGGGCCTCCGCTGAAGGCATATCTTGCTCGTCTTCGCGAAATTCAGACTTCTCCCCCCCCATGGCGCGGTGCAAATCGGCAAGGGCATCGAGCCCTTTCAACCGCTGCATACCGTCACCCTGCTTGCCCATGAAGCGAAGATAGAAGGGTCTAGGGAGGATTTCGTATATTTATATAATCCTAGACCAAATTTGTCATGAACACGACATTTCTCCAGGTTTTCTTGATTTGCACGGCCTTTTCCTGGGCAAGTGCGCTGAAGGCCCAATGCAACGAGTACGACCTGATGCTGCTTTGCGACAGCGCCACGCAAGTGGACATCGCCACTTCCTCCGCAGGTCTGGATTGTGCTTTTGACCCGGATCCGGCAGGTTGCTTCATTGTCGAAGCCACCATTTTGCTACCGACCATGAGTGCAGGGTGCATCGATTGCTTTTCCCAACAGGCCGATTGCGTCCTGGACAACTGCGCCACCATTTGTGCTTTTGGAAGCACCGATGCTTGTGACGCTTGCGTCTACGAGAATTGCCAGGACTCCTTTGAGGCATGCGCCGGAATCGTCGACATGGACAACGACACCCACAACAACATCTGCGACTGCGACGATGCAAACCCGTTCCAGTATCCCGGTGCACCGGGAACCAACCAAGGAATTGACAACAACTGCAACGGCCTCATGGAGGTCAGTGAAATCGCAGAGGTTGGATGCCCGGCTGACCTCTCCGGAGATGGGGTTGTGGGCGCGGCCGATTTGATTGTCTTCCTGGGGGATTTCGGCTGCATGGAGAGCTGTGGTGAAACCGACCTCGATGGCGATGGATTGGTGGGGGTATCCGACCTTGTCATCCTGCTCGGTGAAATCGGTTCCTACTGCCAATGAACTGACCGAACTTGGTCCAGCCATGGACCTCGCAACGTTTGCCAACCACCAAAGCACACCTGCTCCTCCACTTTTGGAGAAATTGGCGCGGGCAACGTGGCAACGCACGCGACATGGAAGATTGATGACCGATGTCCAGACAGGACGTGTCATCGCGATGATTTCGAAGCTGATGCAGCCCACCACCATTTTGGAATTGGGCACATTCACGGGATACGGAACCCTGTGCTTGCTGGAAGGACTTGGGCCAGAAGGCACCCTGCACACCGTCGAATCCAACGACGAGTTGTTCAGCCTGCAGGATGAATTCTGGCAGCAGGCAGAGGGCGGTCACCGCATCCAACGCCACCACGCGGACGCGTTGGCATTTCTGCACCAATGGAAAGTGCCCCTCAACGGCACAGTTGACCTCGTCTATGTGGATGCAGACAAGCAAAACGTAAACGCCCAGCTCGACGCCTTGCTGCCCCTGCTTTCTGAACGCGGATGCCTGTTGTTTGACAATACCTGGTGGAACGGGACGCTGTATTCGCGGGAAAACGGCACTGGAGGGTCAGCCGCCAAAGCAGATGCAATGCGCAGACTGAACGAGCGACTCCTGAGCGACACCGCCCTTCAAACCGTCACAGTTCCCACAGGGGATGGCCTGAGCGTGGTGAGGAAAGCATGACCCTTGGCAGCGCCCGGAGCACCCCATCGAATCAGGCAAGCACAGAAGCCACCTTGTCGGCGGCCTCCTGAAGCAGGATGGCACTGTGAACCTCGAGTCCACTCTCGTCAATCAACTTCTTGGCCTCTACAGCGTTGGTCCCCTGAAGGCGAACGATGATGGGTACGTCAATGGACCCCATGTTCTTGTAGGCATCCACCACGCCTTGCGCCACGCGATCGCAGCGGACGATGCCGCCGAAAATGTTGACGAGAATGGCCTTGACGGCCGGGTCGCGGAGGATGATGCGAAAGGCCTTCTCCACGCGCTCGGCGTCGGCGGTGCCACCCACATCGAGGAAGTTTGCCGGCTCACCGCCGCTGAGCTTGATGATGTCCATGGTGGCCATGGCGAGGCCTGCGCCGTTCACCATGCAGCCCACATTGCCGTCGAGCTTGACGTAGTTGAGACCGGCCTCTCCCGCTTCCACCTCCGTGGGATCTTCCTCCGTGGTATCCCGCATGGCGGCATAGTCGGGGTGACGGTAAAGGCTGTTGCCGTCGAGGGTCACCTTGGAGTCCACGGCAATGACGCGGTCGTCGGAGGTCTTCAGCACCGGGTTGATCTCGAACATGGAGGCGTCGCTGCCGACGTAGGCCGCGTAGAGCGCCTTGACGAACTTGACCATCTCCTTGAACGCCTTGCCGGACAGACCGAAGTTGAAGGCAATCCGGCGGGCCTGGAAATCACGCAGGCCGAGGGCCGGGTCAATGGTCTCCTTGAAAATCTGATCGGGGGTCTCCTCTGCCACCGCCTCGATGTCCATGCCGCCTTGGGGGCTGTACATGATGATGTTGCGTCCTTGGCTCCGGTCGAGCAATACACTCATGTAGAATTCGCGCGGCTCGCTGTCACCCGGCTCATAGACATCCTGGGCAATCAACACACGGTTGACCTGCTTGCCCTTGGCGCTCGTCTGGGCCGTCACCAGGTGACCGCCGAGGATGCCGGCCGCCGTGTCCTTCACGTGCTCCAACCCCTTGGCCAACACCACCCCATGGCTGCCCGTCTCCGTAACGGTGCCCTTTCCTCGGCCACCCGCATGGATCTGCGCCTTGACCACGAACCATCCGGTCCCCGTCTCCTCCTGAAGTTTCACGGCCACCTCATGGGCCTCTTCGGGCGTGGAGGCCACGCGGCCTTCCTGGATGGCGACGCCGTATTGCTTGAGGATGGACTTGCCTTGGAATTCGTGGAGGTTCATTGCGCTGCGGATTCTGTTGACGCCTTTTCGGCGCCGCGAAGTTAGCCTTCGGACGTAGCTTTCGCACATGCTTCAGGCGACCGGCATCCACAAAAGCCACGGTGACCTCCATGTCCTGCAGGGCGTGGACGTTCAGCTCACTGCTGGCGAGATCGTGTCCATCGTCGGTCCTTCGGGAGCGGGAAAGACCACGCTGCTCAACGTCCTCTCGACCCTCGACCGCGCGGACAGCGGTTCCGTTGTGGTGGATGGCACCGACCTGTCAACGTTGCGGGACAAGGCCCTGGCAAGATTCAGAAACGCCCACATCGGCTTCGTCTTCCAATTCCATCAATTGCTGCCGGAATTCAATGCCGTGGAAAACGCCATGCTGCCTGCGCTGGTCGGAGGACGCTCCGAGAAAGATGCGGAAGAAGCGGCCATGTTCCGCCTCGAAGAACTGGGACTGGCTGCCCGGGCCAAGCACCTGCCCAGCCAACTGAGCGGCGGCGAACAACAAAGGGTGGCCGTGGCGCGCGCCTTGGTCAACAACCCTCCCCTGCTGTTTGCCGATGAGCCATCGGGCAACCTGGACAGCGCCAATGCCGAAGCCCTGCACGATCTGTTTTTTGAATTGCGGGACCGCCACGGCTTGACCATCGCCTTGGTCACGCACAACGAAGGACTCGCCGAACGTGCAGACCGTCAGATCCGCCTGCGCGACGGCCGCATCGAATCCTGACGAGGAGGCGTCAACCCCACTTCCTCAGGTAGCGGAACTGGACAAGTCCGTTCAAGTATTTGCGCTGGCTGACCTGCTCGAATTCGCCGGGCACCTCGCCTTCCACAAAGAGCTCTGTGCCCTTTTCGAGACGGGTGGGAAATACGGTCAGGATCATCTCATCGATCAATCCCCGTTCAAGCATGCCGCCCGCTACTTGGGCACCCCCATCGCAATAGATCCCCATCCCCTCCTCGGACCGCAGGCTGCTCACCAACTCCGTGAGGTCTCCAGACCAACGTTGCACCGAAGCCGGGTCGTCCCCTTTTGCATCCTCCGAACGCGTCACGATGAACACCTGCTTGTCCGGATGGTAAACGTGCCCCATGCCCCTGACCACATCATGGGTCCGCCGCCCTACAATCACGGTATCGATGCCTGCCAGAAATCCAGCGTAGCCGAAATCTTCCCCCTCGAGCTGCTCCGTGTTCAGGAAAGAGAGATCATCCCCTTCGCCCGCAATGAAGCCGTCTTCGGACATGGCGATGTACAATGTGACCTTGCGCACGGCTCCAATATCTGAGAAAATCCCACCCATTCAGCAAGGCAAGAAAATTCCGATAAAGTGTTATGCATGCAGAATATATGCGCGCATAGTGTATATTGTACACGTGAAACCCGAAGACACCATCGACTTTCATGTGCGGTTCGCCTGGGCGGGCATTGCCCGTCAGTATGGGCAGCTGGCCGCTGCCCGTGGGAGCACCATGGCCATGGGGCAAGCCCTGCTCAACATCGGTCGCGAAGGCACACCTTCCACCCAGTTGGGGCCGCGCATGGGCATGGAGAAGACCTCATTGAGCCGCCTGCTCAACAACCTCGAAGAGCAAGGCATGATCGAACGCCGTGCCGACGACAAGGACCGGCGCGTGGTGCGGATCCACCTCACTTCAGACGGCAAAAAGGAGCGCGATCGTGCCCGGAATGCCGTCCGGAAATTCAACCAGTGGATTTCAGAGCGGCTGGGTTCGGAACGCACCGCCCGCCTCCTGGAAGACCTGCAACAACTCAACGTAGAAATCGTCCGATACCCCACCCGGAATGACTTTCCGGAAACAGCGGACGCCCAACCCGATTCCAACGCCGCCTGACCATGGCATCACCCACCCTACCCCATAGCTTCAACCGCGTCGCCGTC
>JAURDB010000090.1 GCA_030828175.1 Flavobacteriales bacterium | reverse complement strand
CCTGCCCCCGGAACGATTGCTTTCCGCGGTATGGACGAGTTGGCTTTCGCTCTGCCTTATGCGTATGCCCAGACCCCCGAGGATTACGAGCGCGCCGGCTTGGAATTGACCAGTCCGCTGGTGACCAACCAGGCGAACATCGAGGCTGGACAGCGCGTCTACGAGGCCATGTGTACACAGTGCCACGGTGTCGAAGGCAAGGGAGACGGTGCGTTGAGCGTCAATGGACACATTGCGGGCATCCCCAGCTATGTCGACAAGCTCAAGGACCTGCCGGAGGGCAAGATGTACCACACCCTGACTTGGGGCAAGGGCCTGATGGGGTCACACGCCAGTCAGCTCAGCCAGCGTCAGCGTTGGGAGGTGATCGAGTACATCAAGGTGCTCCAACAAGGAGGCGAGATGCCGGAATTCGATGAGAACGGCATGCCGATGGCGCCTTCCGAGACACCGGAAAGTGAGGATGAACCTGCCGCTGCTCCTGCTGCCCCTGCGGGCATGGAGGGCATGGCCGACAACGCATCATACTGAGCATCATGGATACGATGAACTTCCGTTTTGAGGGCCGCGCCAAAACCTTGACCTATGTCCTGATGGGCATTGGATTGGTGGCTTTGGTGTCGGGATTCTTCTTTGACGATAGCCACGGTCAGCAGCGCTTTTGGGCGAACATGCTGGTGAATGGCTTCTTCTTCTTCTCCTTGGCCTTGGGTGCACTGTTCTTTTACGCGTTGCAATACGCCACTGAGAGCGGTTGGAGCGCAGTGTTGAAGCGCCTCTTCGAGGCCATCTACGGCTTTCTTCCCTACGGGGCTGGATTGATCCTGATTGTGTTGCTCGCCGGTCAGTTCCATCTGCACCACCTGTACCACTGGATGGACC
The DNA here is from genome assembly GCA_030828175.1 of Flavobacteriales bacterium. Classification (GTDB taxonomy): domain Bacteria; phylum Bacteroidota; class Bacteroidia; order Flavobacteriales_D; family Sanyastnellaceae; genus UBA8752. Next base: position 8,626 of record JAURDB010000090.1, on the reverse strand, counting down.
ACACGCTCTACTATGAGTACATGCTCCCCGATGGGAGTTATAGCCATGAGGCCGGAGAAGGTGCGGTGGCCAATCCGAACTTCGACCACATCATCGCCAACAAGAGTGCTTACCTCAATGGCAGCTTCTTTTGGTTGCGTACGTTGGTGTACCTGGGCACCTTCTTGATTTTCGCCCGCATGTTCCGCAAGTGGAGCTTGGCCGAGGATGAGGTGGGCGGCACGGACCTGCACTTCAAGATGTACCGTCGGGGGGCCCTGTTCCTGGTCTTCTTTGCCGTGTTCAGCTCGACCCTCGCGTGGGATTGGATCATGTCCATCGACACGCACTGGTTCTCCACGCTCTTCGGATGGTACCTGTTCAGTGGTATGTGGGTGAGCATGTTGATTTTCGCGACAGTCACATTGACATGGCTGCGGAGCATTGGCTACTTCCCTGAGGTGAATGAGAGCCACATGCATGACATGGCCAAGTGGGTCTTCGCCATTTCGATGTTGTGGAGCTATCTCTGGTTCTCCCAGTTCATGCTCATCTGGTACTCCAACATTCCAGAGGAGGTGACGTACTACATCGCACGGATGTTCACCAACTACAAGGTGCCGTTCATCGCGATGTTCTTCGTGAACTTCGCCATTCCGTTCTACGTGTTGGTGGCCCGAGATGCCAAGCGCAACCCTTATTTCCTGATTCCGGTCTCGTTTCTCATTTTTTGTGGACACTACACGGACGTGTATTTGCTCGTCGTACCCGGAACGCTGCACGACCACGCGCATTTCGGTTTCTTTGAATGGGGAAGTTTCCTTGGGTTCCTCGGGTTGTTCATTCACGTCACGCTGCGGAGGCTCGCTTCTGCTCCGTTGATTCCGGTGAACCACCCCTTCCTCGAGGAGTCAAAAGCCCTTCATTATTGACCTATCACTGAGGCACCATGCAATTGCTCATCCTCCTTGTTGTTATTGTAGGCATCGTTGCCATTGGGCAGCTGGCGAAGGTCTACGAACTCTCCTCGCGGCTTTCAGGTCGGCGTGAAGAGGAGATCACACACGCCGATACCCGAATGAATGCCAACCTCTGGCTGGTCTTCATGGTGGGCTTCTTCGCTTCGGTCATTTACTTGTACGTAGCCTATGGCGATTACGCTCCGCCCCCTGCTTCCGAGCACGGTGTGGCGTTGGATTGGCTGATGAGCTTCAACATCTGGATCATCACCGCGGTGTTCTTCCTGGTGAACTTCCTGCTGTTCGGTTTCGCTTACAAGTACGCCTACGACAAGAACCGCAAGGCCACCTTCTTCCCCCACGACAATCGTTTGGAGCTCATTTGGACGGTCATTCCCTCGATCGTACTCGCGGTGATCATCATCTATGGTCTGCAGACGTGGAACGCCATGACCGGCGATGCTTCGGCTGAAGCGCTAAAGGTGGAGGTGTACTCCAAGCAGTTCGACTGGACGGCCCGCTACCCCGGAAAGGATGGGGAGTTTGGTCAATCCAATTACAACCTGATCACACCGATGAATCCGCTGGGCATCATCACGTCGGAGGGCGTAGAGGATGCCATGGCTGAAATCGAGCAGCAGATTGCCACATTGGAGAACGACCTCGCCATGGAGAAGGGATTGCTGCTTGCCGAGCGTGCCCGTCTTGCGGCCAGCATCGCAACGGACGACCACGGCCACGGAGACCACGGCCATGACGACCATGGACACGACGACCACGCGGACCACGGTGATGACGACCATGCGGACCATGACCACGGTCACGACGACCACGCGGATCATGATCACGGCCACGGAACTTCTGATTGGAAAGCGGTCATGGAGGAGCGCATCGCTGAAATCGATCACATCCTCGCCCACAATGCGGACCAGCTGTTGATTCTGACAGACGCTCAAATTGAGGCCAAGCAGGACAAGGTGAAGCGCCTCATGCGCCACCGTCAGCGCATTGCTGAATTGGAGAGCTTCTCATTTGAGAGCGGGCTGAACAGTTTCGATTCCGGTCGCGACGATCAGGTTGTCAAGGGAGAGTTTCACTTGCCCGTTGGTGAGGAGGTGGAGTTCGTATTCCGCAGCCGCGATGTGATCCACTCGGCATTCATGCCGCATTTCCGTGCACAGATGAATACGGTGCCCGGTGTGCCGACGCGCTTCAAGATGACGCCGACCATCACCACGGACAGCATGCGCGTCATCTTGGATGACCCCGACTTCAACTACGTCCTGCTCTGCAACAAGGTCTGCGGTGCCGCCCACTTCAACATGAAGATGGACGTGATCATCGAGTCCCGTGAGGAGTACGAGGCATGGCTTGAGCAGCAGGATGCCTTCCTCGTGGACGAGGGAGCACCTTCCGCGCCAGAAAACGAACCCGCGCCATCCGCCGATGTTGTCATCGAGGGCGGAGAGATGGCGATGATCCACTGAACCCCAGCAATAGGAAACCATGGGAGCACACGCACACCACAAGGAGAGTTTCATCTCCAAGTACGTTTTCAGCCAGGATCACAAGATGATCTCGAAGCAGTTCCTTATCACGGCTGTCTTCATGGGGATTGTCGCTGTGGCACTGTCGGTCTTTTTCCGACTCCAGTTGGGCTGGCCGGGACAACCCTTCGGCATTCTCGAGACCTTCCTCGGCAAGTGGGCACCTGGCGGCATCTTGGACCGCAACGCCTATCTCGCGTTGGTGACCATTCACGGAACGATCATGGTCTTCTTCGTGTTGACCGGTGGCCTGAGTGGAACCTTCTCAAACTTGCTTATCCCGTTGCAGATCGGTGCCCGTGACATGGCATCCGGATTCCTCAATATGTTGAGCTACTGGTTCTTCCTCGTGTCGAGCCTCATCATGATCTTCTCCCTCTTTGTGGAGGGAGGTGCAGCATCGGGTGGTTGGACGGTCTATCCGCCGTTGAGTGCGTTGCCTCAGGCGATGCCCGGTTCTGGCACGGGCATGACGCTTTGGCTCATCTCCATGGTGTTGTTCGTGGCGAGCTCCCTGCTCGGTGGCCTCAACTACATCGTAACCGTGCTCAACCTGCGGACCAAGGGCATGAAAATGCTGCGCCTTCCGCTGACCATCTGGGCTTTCCTGATCACCGCCATCCTCGGTGTATTGAGCTTCCCGGTACTCGTGTCTGCAGTGGTGTTGTTGCTCATGGACCGCTCCATGGGAACGGCGTTCTACCTCAGCGACATTTTCATCGGGGGAGAGGCGTTGGATGTGACGGGTGGTTCGCCCATCCTTTACCAGCACCTGTTCTGGTTCCTCGGACACCCCGAGGTGTACATCGTATTGTTGCCCGCGTTGGGTATCAGCTCCGAGGTGATCGCCACCAACTCGAGGAAGCCCATCTTCGGATACCGCGCCATGATCGGATCGATCTTGGCCATCGGTTTCTTGAGCTTCATTGTGTGGGGACACCACATGTTCGTGACGGGCATGAATCCGTTCATCGGTTCCGTTTTCGTCTTCACCACGCTGTTGATTGCCATCCCTTCTGCGGTAAAGGCTTTCAACTACATCACGACCCTCTGGCAGGGCAACCTGCGCTTCACGCCGGCCATGCTCTTCTCCATCGGTCTGGTGAGCACGTTCGTCACCGGTGGTGTGACGGGTATTATTCTCGCTGACTCCGCCTTGGATGTGAGTGTGCATGATACCTACTTCGTGGTGGCACACTTTCATATCGTGATGGGCATGTCGGCGATCTTCGGGATGTTGGCTGGCATTTACCATTGGTTCCCGAAGATGTTCGGTCGCATGCTGAACATGAAGCTGGGCTTTGCGCACTTCTGGTTGACCCTTGTTTGTGGATATGGTGTCTTTTTCCCCATGCACTTTGTAGGCATGGCGGGTGCGCCCCGGCGTTACTATGAGTACAGTGCCTTCGAGTTCCTGAACGCCACGGCGGACCTCAACCCGGTCATCTCCATGTTCGCCATCGTCGGTGCGCTGTCTCAGTTGTTGTTCCTGTTCAACTTCTTCCACAGCATCTTCCGCGGCCAACGGGCTCCAGAGAACCCTTGGGCATCCAATACACTGGAGTGGACCACGCCTGTAGAGCATGTCCACGGAAACTGGCCAGGAGCGTTGCCGGAGGTGCACCGTTGGGCTTACGATTACAGCAATCCCGCCTTCGAGGAAGACTTTGTGCCACAGACCGTCCCGCTGGGTGACGGAGAGGAGGCACACTGACCTTCGATTGAACCGATTTCAAAAGGGCCTTTCCCACCGGGAGAGGCCCTTTTTGTGTACAAGGCGGTGTGCAGGCGTTAACGGGAATTGGTCGCGCCTGCCGAACTTGGCATCATGGAGGACTTCGATTTGCGGGGTGCGGCCGAGGGCCACAGCGACGGTGAGGTCGAGCGCGTCTTGCGGCCGTCGGGCTTTGCTGAATTTGCCGGCCAGCGGGAGGCATTGGAGAACCTGGAGGTTTTCGTGAAGGCCGCGTCGCGTCGCGGCGAGTCGATGGACCACGTTCTCTTTCACGGCCCTCCAGGACTGGGAAAGACCACCTTGGCCAACATCGTAGCGTCCGAGTTGGGTGTGGGAATCAAGACGACGAGCGGACCGGTGCTGGACAAGCCCGGCGACCTTGCGGGCCTTTTGACCGGCCTTGAGCCGCGTGATGTGCTGTTCATTGACGAAATCCACAGGCTGAGTCCCATCGTGGAGGAATATCTCTACTCTGCGATGGAGGACTATCGCATCGATTTGGTCATCGACACCGGGCCCAATGCACGGACGGTGCAGATTGACCTGCACCCGTTCACCTTGGTGGGTGCGACGACGCGCAGTGGCTTGCTGACGGCGCCGTTGCGCGCCAGGTTCGGCATCAATTTGAGGCTGCACTATTACGACGCGGAGACGCTGACGGGCATTGTGCAGCGGAGCGCGGGGTTGCTGGGTATTCCCATCGACCACGAGGCTGCTTTTGAAATTGCAGGCCGCAGCAGGGGCACACCGAGAATTGCCAATGCCTTGCTCCGCCGGGTGCGGGACTTTGCCGAGATCAAGGGTGACGGTACCATTGAGCCCGGCATTACCCGGTATTCACTGGATGCGCTGAATGTGGACCGGAAGGGGTTGGATGAAATGGACAACCGCATCTTGGGAACGCTCATTGACAAATTCAAAGGAGGGCCAGTGGGCATCACGACCATCGCTACAGCAGTGGGTGAGAACGGGGGCACTTTGGAGGAAGTCTATGAGCCGTTTTTGATCCAGCAAGGGTTCTTGGTGCGTACACCAAGGGGCCGGCAGGCAACCGAGGCGGCGTATCGTCATTTGGGCCGTGTGCCGTCATCGGGCGGCGGTTTGTTTGACGCTGGCTGAGGGCGATGGGTCGGACGCTGCACATTGGAGAGGAACGGGTGGACCGCATCCGTGAATGGGCGGCGGAACTGGGTTTTGCGGCGGTGGGCATTTCGCGGGCAGAACGCCTGGAGTCAGAGGAGCCCAGGTTGGCGCAGTGGCTGGCGGAGGGGCAGCATGGCACCATGGGTTACCTCGAAAAGAACTTCGACAAGCGCCTCGATCCACGCTTGTTGTTGCCCGGTACGAAGACGGTCATCAGCTTGCTTTTCAATCACTACACCGATGTCAAGCAGGAGGACCCGGAGGCGCCGAAGATTTCGACTTACGCATACGGTGAAGACTACCATTTCGTCGTCAAATGGAAGCTGAAGGAGTTGCTCAAGTGGATGCGCCGGGATTGGGGGGAAATTGCGGGCCGGGTCTATGTGGACTCAGCGCCCATCCTGGAGCGGGCTTGGGCGGCGCGTTCGGGTCTGGGGTGGATTGGCAAGCACGGATTGCTGCTGAACAAGCAGGGAGGGAGTCACTTCTTTCTCGGTGAAATCCTGGTGGACTTGGAATTGCCACCTGATGGGCCGGTTACGGACCACTGTGGGTCTTGCACGCGATGCATGGACGCTTGTCCAACGGGGGCCATCATTCGGCCGCAGGTGGTGGACGGCAGCAAGTGCATCAGCTATTTCACCATTGAATTGCGGGACGCTCTTCCTGAACCGATGGCCGGCACATTCGAAAATTGGATGTTCGGCTGTGACATCTGCCAGGAGGTCTGCCCGTGGAACCGACATGCAGAGCCCCATTCCGAACCGGCGTTCGTCCCCAAACCTGAACTGCTGAAGATGACCCGCCGGGAGTGGGTCGACCTGAAGGAGGAGACATTTGATTCGCTCTTCAAGAAAAGCCCGGTCCAACGGACGGGCTATTCTGGCCTCAAACGGAACATCGCATTTCTGGACCGCGCTCGGAACGATTGAGCGGAAGGGGAGAGTGGGAGGACCGGGGGGTCAGTCGCGCTTGGCGATGCGGGCGCTCTTTGGCTCGCGCAAGGTCCGCTTTGCAGGGCGTATTCCGGCACGCTTTGCACGCTGTTCCACTTCGGGCAGGGCCATGAAAGTGCGGCATTCTTCGCCGCAGGTGTGTTCCATCCGACTGGCGCAATCCGGGCATTGGACCATCAGCACGTTGCAAGCGGCGTTGGCACAATTGACCACGGTATCGCAGGCTGTGCCGCATTGGTGGCACTCGGCCACTACGTCCTCGGATACGCGCTCAGCCATGCGTTCGTCGAATACGAAGTTCACGCCGCGGAACCGGTTGTCCAGTCCTTGTTCGCGCACCTGTCGCGCGTACTCTATGATGCCGCCTTCGAGTTGGTGCACGTTGGGAAACCCTTTGTGCTTGAGGTAGGCGCTGGCTTTTTCGCAGCGTATGCCACCGGTGCAATACAGCAGGATATTCTCCTCCTTCTTGTCTTTCAGGAGCGCTTCCACCTCTTTGATTTCGTCGCGGAACGTGCCCGACGCCGGGAGGACGGCGCCTTTGAAATGACCCACTTCGCTTTCGTAGTGGTTTCGCATGTCCACGATGACCGTATCGGGTTGGCTGGCGAGGGCGTTGAATTCGTCTGCGGATACGTGGCGCCCACAATTGGTGACGTCGAAGCTCGCATCATCAAGTCCGTCGGCTACAATCTTATCCCGCACTTTGATGATCAGCTTGAGGAAGCTCTTGTCGTCTCCTTCGATGGCGATGTTGAGCCGCACCCCCTTGAGCCAGTCGATGTCTTCGAGCGTGGAGCGGAAGGCATCCATTTGCTCGGTCGGGAAGCTGAGTTGTGCATTGATGCCCTCGGCACTTACATAGATCCGTCCCCTGACCCCGAGAGGCTCCCATACCGAGAAGAGGTGGTTCCGCAGAAAGGTGGGGTTGGCCACTTTGGCATACCGATATAGGCTCAATGTGGTTCGAGGCCGCCCATCCTGCTCGAGCTGTTCAAGCAGGGTGTTCTTGTCCCATCGGTTGTGCAGCGGTTCTTTTTCCACAGCCACAAAAATAGCGCGGACAGCGGCGTAGGAATGCACCGGAATACGATTTGGGGCGTTTCCGCGTTTGCAAACAGACCTCTTTGCCGATATATTGAAGTCCCTTACTGATTCACCCAGCCATCCACCATCAATGAAAATGTTGGAATACTGCCAGAGGATTCTGGCCAAAGTGAGTTTCGACCGTCACCTCTTCGCCAAGGAATTGGCCAAGAGCATCAAGCGGCTCGAACTGCCTGATGTCGAGCGGTTGCGCCAATGGTGCGACGAACAGTTCGGCCAACGTTATGAGGACATCATCCTCATGACCTTCCCTCCCCGAATCGCGGTATAAGCGTTTCGGATTTCAAGAAAACCCAGACCCGATTGGACTTGTCCGGTCGGGTCAAATTTTTTGATGGGGGCCCTTGGTGATCAGAGCGGATGCTCCTCAGCGCCTTCCAGGATGTAGTTCATCTGGTAGACGTCATCGGCATTGAGCCGGAGGTTGCCGTGGAAGGTCAGACGCTCGTCGGTCTGATAGGTGCGGTGTCCACTGTCCTTGAAGCGCAGGTCCACCACGCTTTCGGGCCCTGCACCTCCGCAGAAGAAGCAGTTTGCGAAGGGGTAGCGTGACAGGACGTAGAAGTCCTCGTCCAGGTCTACGGGGATGACGTAGCCGGTAATGTAGACGTCGTCACTTTCCGCGGCCAACACCTGAGGTCCGAAAACCGGTTTCCAGTAGTAGCTGTCCAACTCCTCGAGGTATACATCCTTGAAGTCCACGTCGGCCAATTCCGCCCAAGTCAGCTCCCGATAGTCTGTGAGGGGTGTTGCTGAAACTTCGGTCGTTTTGTCTTCCGCGGTGATGGGCAGAGAATGGGCGGGAGTTCCGGCGGCACGCGCTTTGGCGATCAGCGGCATGTCGGGGGCGGTCTCATCCGGATGGCAATACGAGCTCAAATCCAAGGCTGCTACGGCCGCAATGGCAAGCAGGGCATAGAGGGAGCGTTGCAGGTACAGCATCTGGGTGTGAAAATACGCCGTGGAGGGCGGAGGTGTCAACGTCCTTGACCCAACGTATTTGAAATGTCGATGCGCAAGGCCGAGCGGGCGGGTATCCCTGCTGCGATGGCGCCCACCAACAAGGCTGCGGCGACGAGGACAAATTCACCGGCCACAGGGGCCAACTGTGTCACGTCGTAGTGGAATCGATCGGAGAGAACCTGGCCGAGTACCACTACGCCAAGCCTGCTGAGTATCAAGCCCGCCAGAATCCCGGCA
>JAURDB010000008.1 GCA_030828175.1 Flavobacteriales bacterium | reverse complement strand
TTGAACGCGCGGCGTCGGCATCCGCATCCGCATCCGCATCCGCATCGTCGTCGTCGTCGTCGCGCGCGTCGTCGTCGCGATTCCGATCTCGCGCGTCGTCGAGCGCGCGATCCTCGACGTCGAGGGCGTCCATCGCGCGCGCGCCGCGCGGCGCTGTGCCGCGCGCCGCGCGCGACGGCCGACCGACCGACCGACCGACCGACCGACTGGTGTACAAACAGTGACACGCGAAATAACCATCGCCGCGACGCCACTGATGGGAATCTTCACGTATTGAAGAGCCGAAGAGCCGCCGCCGTCACACCCCGACGCCGCGGTCGCGCGGACGCCATGGCGGACGCCCTCGCCACGCTGTTGTGGTGGTCGGGATATCGGCGCAAGGTGATCCTCGCCAATCTGAGTCGCGTCTTTCCGGAATGGAGCGAAACCGAGAGAAAGCAAACGGCAAAGCAGTTTTATGTCCACCTCGCGGAGGTGCTGCTGGAGTCCCTGCGGCATTTCCATGCAGGCCGGGACGAATTGCTCCAGCGGTTCCACCACGTCAATCCCGAAGTGCTGGCTCCCTTCAAGGACCGCGCTCCGGGCGTGTTGCTGTGCTGCGGCCACTACGGCAATTGGGAGCGGTACGCCGTGACCGCAGGCGCCGCCCTGCCGCTGCCCGTCATGGGCGTCTACAAGCCGCTGTCCAATGACTTCTACGACCCGCTCATCCTCAAAACGAGGGGCAAATTCGGAACAGAGCTGGTGGCCATGAAGGAGGTTTCCCAATGGATGCGCGATGAGATCGGCCGCGCCAAAGCGGTCACCTTGGCGGTGGACCAGCGGCCGCTCGATCCCAAGAAAGCCTGGTGGATGGAGTGGATGGGGCAGGAGACCGCCATGCACTTCGGGCTCGAGGCCTATGCCCGCCGGTTCGACATGCCGGTGGTCTTTTTCGGGGTCCGCAAGGCAGAAGGCAAGCCCCGGGGCCATTGGGAGGTGCACTACGAGCTCATCACCGATCAGCCCAAGGATTGGCCTGAAGGCGCCCTGCTGAAAGCAACCTACGACCGGCTGGAGAAGCAAATCCGCCGCGACCCCGCCCATTGGCTCTGGTCCCATACCCGCTGGAAGCATGTCCGGCCCGAAGGCGTGCCCCTTCACGAAGTACAAGTCCCGGAAGGGAATCCCGCCCCGCCTTTACCTGCGGATGCACCGGAGTCCACACCCGCCCAATGAACGTGCAGCACGCTCCCGAAGCGCCGCTGGCCGAGCGCATGCGACCCCGCACCCTGGAGGACTACGTGGGGCAGGAACACCTTGTGGGACCGGATGCCACCCTGCGCCGCGCGCTCTCTGCGGGCCAGTTGCCCTCCATGATCCTGTGGGGCCCTCCCGGCGTCGGCAAGACCACTTTGGCCCGGCTCATGGCCGAGGCGACCGGCCGCCCCTTCCATCAGCTCAGCGCCATCCGCAGCGGGGTCAAAGAAGTGCGAGAGGTCATAGACAGCGCAGAGCGGCAGGGCATGTTCAGCACCCGCGCCGTTCTCTTCATCGACGAGATCCACCGCTTTTCCAAGTCCCAGCAGGACAGCCTGCTCGGCGCCGTGGAGCGCGGCTCGGTGACCCTCATCGGGGCCACCACCGAGAACCCCAGCTTCGAGGTCATTCCCGCCTTGCTGTCCCGCAGCCAGGTATACGTGCTGGAGGCCTTCGGCCGTGAACAACTCGAGGCCCTGGTGCATCGGGCGCTGAACGAGGATCAATGGCTGCAGTCCCACGGCATTGAAATCACGGAGTGGGACGCGTTGCTGCGGGCCAGCGGTGGAGACGGGAGGCGGTTGCTCAACGTCCTGGAATTGGTGGTGGCAGGCGCCGCTGCAGAGCAGGACGATGGAGCCGAGGGGCTCCGCATCGATGACGCGCTCGTCTCCCGGTTCATTCAGGCCAACCTGTCCCGCTATGACAAGACCGGCGACACCCACTACGACATTGCTTCGGCCCTCATCAAGTCCATCCGAAGCAGCGATCCCGACGGTGCGGTATACTGGCTCGCCCGCATGATCGAAGGCGGAGAAGACCCCAAGTTCATCGCCCGCCGGCTGCTCATTTCTGCCAGCGAGGACATCGGCCACGCCAACCCCACCGCCCTCGTGCTGGCCAACGCCACCTTTGATGCCGTCGAGCGGCTGGGCTACCCGGAGTGCCGCATTCCGCTCTCGCAATGCGCGACCTACCTCGCTTCGAGCCCCAAGTCCAACAGCGCCTATGCCGCCATCGGAGCGGCCCAAAAGGCGGTCCGCGAAAGGGGGGATCTGCCGGTCCCCATGCACCTGCGCAATGCCCCGACCAAGCTCATGAAGGAACTGGGCCATGGTGAGGGATACCGTTATGACCACGACCACGGAGGCTTCAGCGGCCAGGAGTGCCTGCCGGAGGAATTGACGGGCACCCGTTTTTTCAGGCCCGGTGACAGCCCCCGGGAAAGATCCATAGCGGAGTTTTTGCGCAACCTGTGGGGCAACAGGAAAGGCTGACAGCCCTGCCATGTGCGATGCCATGGCGACGAAAAATGGCGCGATACTGCAACCTTCTTATACCGCCTGCGTATCTTTGCCGCCCGCCATCGAAAGCGATGTGCAAGCCGATATAGCTCAGCTGGTAGAGCAACGCATTCGTAATGCGTAGGTCAGCGGTTCGAGTCCGCTTATCGGCTCAGAAAAGCCCCTTCCAGAAGGGGCTTTTTCATTTTGGGGCAGCAAGACGCGCGTTTGGCCTTTCGCCAAGGTGGACTGGGAAGTCTCTTTTCTTCCGGCTCAATACGAGCGCCGCTTTTTGTTGCGTGTGAAGAGGTTGCCCACCTTGTTGGCTGCCCTCCGCGTCCAGGGAATGGGGCGTCCCGATTGGAACATGCCCTTGTACCAACTGTCGGGCCCTCCGCCACGCCTCATGCGCTTGGCTGCTCGTCGCTGGGCCCGCCATCTTTTCCGGGTGGAGCGGTCTTGGGATTTCCAGTGGGCTTTGCGCCCTTCGCGGAACAAAGACTCATTCTTCTTCTCCCGCTCGCGCTGCATTTTGATCTGCTCCTGTCGCTGTCGCTTCGGATTCTGGGACCGCTCACGTTGGGCAAGCGCTTCCGAGCCCATGCCCGTGAAAAGCAGGGCCAACCATCCGACAACCAGGTATGTACCTCGCAGTCGTATCACGGAGTTTGCACGATGAATCGGGTCCAAGCCGCAGGCAGGGAAGTCACATCTTCTTCCGGCACCCCCCACAGGGACAGGATGTACTGGCCGGAAGGCAGTGAGCCGACATCAATGCGCAGGGTCGACAGGGGTTCCTTCCCTCGGGCAACCTCTCCCTCGGCGATGTTCCTGCCCATGCCGTCGAGGACTTGCCAGCGCAAGGGACTGCCAGCAGCGGTGAGGAGGTTTTCCTCTCGGAAGACAATCCCCAGGCCGGCATCGGCATCCGTCACAGGATTGGGGTAGACCAGGAGGTTGCCATTGTAGAAGCTGGATTCCTGACCGCCCAAGAGCAGATGGGCTTTCCAGAGGTCAGGGACGCCGAAACCGCGCACCGTGTCAGGCGCCGCCCATTGAGAGGCCGACTCAAGCAAGGCCCGCCGGATGTCCCAAGCCCGGGCCTCAGGGTGAGCGCTCCACAGACTGACCGCAGCCCCGCAGAGAATGGGCGAGGAGAACGAGGTGCCGTTGCCCACGCGAATCGTGCCGTCGGGGTGAACGTAGGCCGCGTTGCGCCCTGTCGCACAGAGGTCGGGTTTGATGCGGCCGTCGGCCGAAGGGCCATAGCTGCTGAAGGAAGCGTGCTGTCCGAAGGCGTCTACGGCGCCCACGGCCAAAACACTGTCGCCGTCCGCAGGTGCCGTGATTTTCTGCCAGGTGCTGTTGCCGCTGTTGCCGGCTGAGTTGAAGACCAGCATGCCTTTTCGGGCCGCGATGTCGGAGGCCTGCGTGATCCGAAACGTATTCCCGTCGAGTTCAGAGGTGAGGTGGTGGGCAGAGGTGTCGTCAAACAAGCTGTAGCCCAATGAAGTGTTGAGCACGTCGCAGCCCATGCTGTCTGCGCGCTCGGCCGCGGCGACCCAGTGGTATTCCTCCACGAGGTGCTCCCAGTGCACGTCCTCGGTCCGGAACAGTACGTATTCCGCATCGGGTGCCGATCCCAGGAAGAGCGAGGTTCCGGCGGAGTCGATGTGCCCGGCCATCGTGGAGAGCACCATCGCTCCATGTGCATGCTCTTGGTAGATCCAGGCATTGGCCGCCCCACCGTTCGGGAAGTTCCCTCCGACGGTGATGCGGCCCTCGGATCGGGCGCGGTCGAAAGCAGGATTGTCGTCGACGCGGTCAAAACCGCTGTCCAGCACGCCCACACGGATGCCGCTGCCCCGGTGCCCCAATCCGTGCAGCAGGTCCAGCCGGAGCTGCTCGGTCTGCGGCCATGTGGCTCCGTAGGCCTCCGAACCGCTCTGGGACACAGCTTGCAGTCGGCGGGGAAGGGACGCTTCGGGCCCGGCCGGTGGGCGTGGCACTCCGGCGTGCCAGCCCGTCCTTCTCACCTCGGCTACGCCGTCGAGGCCTTCGATTTGGGCGAGCAATTCAACGGCGGTGGCCGAATCAGCGACAGCAGTATCGATTTGGATGACCACGCCATTGAACCACTTGCTGCGGTGCAGGATGCGCAGGGCTTGGCCGTTTTCCAGTTCACCCAGGGCGCGCAAGGCAGCAATGCGACCAGGGGGCACAGGCAAATCCAGTGAGTCCAATGCAATGCCGTGGTGGGCACGTCGGACCAACGCCCGCTCCGATAGCAGTTGTTGTCCTGCTTCCGGGGCATTCAGGTCGACGCCACAGTCTACTTTGTCCGCAAAGCCCACCCAATGGTGCAGGGGTGCAATTTGTCCGCATGCGCCATGTGCGACAGACAGGCTCACCAGCAGGACCCAAAAAGAGACAAGCGGTGTGAGTGGGGCGATGAATCCATTCACTCTTCGGTGGATTGAAGTCTTCCGAGGCTCCAGCGTTCGGTGCGGGTCCGATTGCCTTCCTCATCAAAGTAACGCCACGTACCATCCTTTACACCGGCGGTGTATTCTCCCATCTCCTTCATGGGCTGGTTGCGGAGTTCCCGTCGCATCGTCTCCTCGCCAGGCCTTCCTCCTCCCTGCATGGGGGGGGCACCGGGGTTGCCCGCTTGCTGGTCAGCGGGAACCATTGTCCATTCACCCTTGTCATGCCAGGAAGTAAAGGGGCCGTCGAGGCGACCGTGGGCATAACGCCCGACCCATTCCGGCCTTCCGCTCGGATAGTCCGAGGAGAACTCCCCATTCAGCGGCTCCTCCATCACCGGGCGGCCTCCCTCATATGTGATGCGGGCCCTCTCCTTGCCGTCAGGGTTGTACGTGGTCCAGGACCCCACGGGAAGACCGTTTTCGTATTGGCCCGAGCTCAGTTTTGCGCCCCCATCCGCCATGGTGGTGGATGCTCCATGCCTTTCACCTTCGCGCCACATTTCCTGAGAACGGATGTGGCCCTCTCGGTCATATGCGGTCCACTGGCCGACCTTTTTTCCGGCCTTGAAGGTGCCTTCTTCCAGCAACTGCCCGTTGGGGTGGTAGGTGAGCTGCACTCCGTCGAGTTCATCGTCCAAATAGTGCTCCTTCACCCGGATGCGGCCTTTTGTATCCAGTGCTTGCCATTCCCCCGTCTTCCGCTGGGTCCATTCTCCGTCGACCTGCAGCGTTCGATATTGGCCTTGGTGCGAAGGCGTCCCGTCCTCGCGGTATAGAACGGCTTTGGCGAGGTTGTTTTCGGCGTCGTGCTCCACTTCGCTCAATACCCGACCGCTCTCTCGGAAAAAGGTGAAGTGCCCCACGGGGCGACCATCCTTGAAGCTACCGCTGTAGTACAGTCTGCCATCCGGGTAGACCCGAATCCAACGGCCCTGCTTGAGTCCATCGGCATCGGTGACGTTGAAATTCTCCCCAGGCCGACCTTCGGGCCATTGTGAGGTGTCCGGTCCGGGTTGGGCCAAAGCCGCCATGGGCAGGGTCAAGACCAGGCAGAAAATCAGGGGAAATCGAAGCGGGCGCATGGAGGTACCAAATTGGGAACGATTGGCCAAGGTGCCGCAGTATCCACTCCCTACTTTTGCAAACCGATTCACCCAACCCCATCAACATGATCCAACGTACCAAGGTCACCGTAGTCGGAGCGGGCAATGTGGGCGCCACTTGCGCCGATGTGCTCGCCACCCGCGAAGTATGCAATGAAGTCGTTCTCCTCGACATCAAGGAGGGATTTGCAGAAGGCAAGGCCCTTGACATTTGGGAGACCAGTCCCGTGAACAGCTATGACACCCGGACGGTCGGCTCCACCAATGACTACGCCAAGACGGCCGGTTCTGATGTGGTTGTGATCACCAGCGGTTTGCCGCGCAAGCCCGGGATGAGCCGCGATGACCTGATCGCCACCAACGCCGGCATCGTCAAGAGCGTGACCGAGCAGATCCTGCCGCACAGCCCGGAGGCCATCATCGTCATCGTGTCCAACCCCTTGGATGTCATGACCTATCAAGCGTGGAAGACCGCCGGAATCCCCGACCACCGCGTGGTGGGTATGGCCGGCGTCCTCGATACCGCGCGCTACCGCGCATTCCTCGCAGAGGCCCTCGACGTCAGCCCCAAGGACATTCAAGCAGTGCTCATGGGGGGACACGGCGACACCATGGTGCCCCTCCCGCGTTACACCACGGTCGGCGGCATTCCCGTCACTGAAATGATCGACGATGCCGCTTTGGATGCCATTGTCGAACGCACCAAGAAGGGAGGTGGGGAGATTGTTCAGCTCCTCGGCACCTCTGCATGGTATGCCCCCGGTGCTGCAGCAGCGCAGATGGTCGAGGCCATCGTCAAGGACCAGAAGCGCATCTTCCCCTGTTGCGCGCGCCTGACCGGCCAATACGGTCTCAGCGACCTCTACCTCGGGGTGCCCGTGAAACTGGGCGCCAAGGGCGTAGAGGAGATCATCGAGCTTCAGTTGAACGAAGACGAAATGGCCTTGCTCCACGAGAGCGCCAAAGCGGTCAAGGAAGTGGCCGATGTACTCGACGGAATGGGCGTCTGACCTTTTTCGGAATCAACGTTCCAACACGACCAAGCGGCGGGCGCTTCTTCTGATGGAGGAGGCGCCCGTCTCGCATTCGGGGCCATTGGGCCGCACGAGGTAGGTGCCTGCGGGCCAGTTCCAGGGCCAGCTCACCTTGCCGTTCTCCGGATTCAGAACGCCCATGGGGCGGCCCAGGAGGTCGTGCACTTGAAGGGCGCAAGGAGCTGTGATCATACCTCCAAGCAGGAGCGGGTTGGGGGCCGGGAGCCAATCCGACATGGCGTCGTCCAACAAGGTCTCATCGATGCCGTCCACCACCGGCGGTGTACACCCGCGGGCAGCGTACGACTCGGCCTGTCCATTCCAGAGCGTGATTCCGCCATCCCTCACACCGACGGCGAGGTCCCGGAACCCATCCGCGTCCAGGTCGGCTCCTGATGGAGCGGCAAATTCGCCATCGTAAATGTCCAACCATTGGTCCGTGATTTCGGTCCATTCCGCTTCGGGGTCGTCCAGGATGTTGGCAGGGCAATCAAAAAGCTGCAGCCGACCCAGTTCGTTGCCCAGAACCAGCACGAGCCCGGTGTCGGTGGGCCACATTTCAGGTGTGGCAAACCCGTTGATGCCGAGCAGATTGTCTGCGAGTACCTGGCCGGCATTTGGAGTGACCAATGAGAACACGTGCGCTTCGGCGTTGCCCGTATTCTCAAAAAGGTTCAGGTTTCCATTTTTCTCGCCTACGATCAGGTCCAGGTCGCCGTCTGCATCGAAGTCGAAAAGGGCAGGGGCGGCGAACTGTCCCACATCGATGGCGGCACCCTGCGCATCCGCCATGGCGGCTTCCACCAGAACCAAGTCCATCGGATTTCCTGCGCCGGCCAGATTCTCCCAGCGGTGGAGATTGCCCAGCTCGTCTCCGATGATGAGGTCCTCATCTCCGTCACCATCCAGGTCTCCAAACTCGGGTATCACGCTCTCCAAACCCAGTTCGGTCAGGGACAACCAATTGGTGTCCAGTTGCTGGAAGGCAGGGGCTTCAGCTGTCCCCACATTCCTGAACCTCGACAGCATGGAGGGGGTGTTCCCAGGCCCGAGGTAACGCTCCTTGTTGGAAGCAACCAGGTCGATCAGGCCATCGCCGTCAAAGTCCGTGAAGACGGGATAGGCACCCCTTCCCAGGTCGATCATTTCCTCTTGCAAAAAGGCCGTCGTCTGCAAGGTCCAGACCGGCATTTCTTCGGTTCCCTCGTTGCGGTACCACCAACTTCCATTGCGTCCGTCCACTTCAAAAGTGGCGTTGGCCGCAACCAGCAAATCACGCACCCCGTCCTGGTCCAGATCCTCGTGGAAAGCCGCCGGAAACCTCTGGATGTCGAGGGTGTCTTCTGTTCCGAGATCGGCGGGCCATATGTCCGTGGTGTGCGTCGTGCTGTCCTGGCCATCCACAGCTTCCTGCATGTAGCAGGCCACGAACTGGTTGTAGGAAACATCGCCCAACAGCAGGTCGAGGTGGCCATCGCCATCCAAATCGAGCAGGGCGGTGGTTCCACCGGCGTGGCGCATCGGCTGAAGGGATTCTTCTCCGCCCCCTTCAAACCGAGGGTCCTCCACGTTGAATCCGCATTCATGCTCGGGTCCGATGAATACCGTGTTGTCTTCCGAAGCTTCGTCGAGCATTCCGTAACAGCGGTTGGTCACATCCCAGATCAGGGTGTCTCCACATCCGATATCGCCCTCTGAGGCGCCTCGCCCCGTGTAATAATAGAGGGTAGAAGAGGTCTCCGTCCAGGTCACCATGTCCAGGTCTCCGTCCCCATCGAAATCACCAATGGCAGGAATGTCCGTGCCCAAGCAAACGATGGGAAGTTGTTGGTCCCCGGAGCCAAAGTCCCAGTTGGCGATGACGTTGGTGCTCGGAGCTGCATTGAATTGTATCCCACCGTCTTGCCATTCGCCCGGCCAGATTCTCATGCCGCTCTGGCTGTTGACGATCAAATCCGCAATGCCGTCACAGTCCGCATCGCGCAACAGCGCCCAATTCCGGATGGCATTGGGAAAGGATGGGCGCCAATCCGGTCGGTGGTAATAGGCGATCGGGGATTCCGGAAGCGCCGATGCACACCCTTGGAAAGGAAGGACCCGATGGCCGCTGCGGTCGAATACCAGCAGGTCCATGATTCCGTCGGCATCGAGGTCAGCCGATGAGAACTGGGGGGCCGTGAGACCTCCCGCCCATGGGTTCTGAAGGCTTTGGTTGTCCAGGTTCAGAACCGGCACCGTATCCCAGCGTTGGAATCCCATCTCCTGAGCCGCAACCACTGAGGTGACCAGGCAGAGGCCCAACAAGAAACCCAAGGCACGGGTTGTTATTGTCCCATCGGTTGTGATGGGAGTGATGACGAGAGGCCGCATAAGGTTGATACTGACGCTGAACGAAAGATGTGACAATGGTGGCAGCCTTTCCTCAGTCCCATTGAATGGACTCCACCATGCCCACTACAGGGATGACCAACCCAAAGTCGGTTTCCACTGTGCGCCCCAACAAACGGGCACCACCGCATACCAATTGCCCTTGTGCATCCCGCTCTATGGCCACCATTTCACCGTTGTGGTTCTCAAATTCGCCTTCCAGCATCTTCGCACCCTTGATGCCTTTGAGGATGTGCGCCCCAACAAACCGGTCCAGCGCCTTTTCTTGGCCGGGGTCTAGGATGCCCTTCCATTCGCGGTTATCCGTAAAAGTGATGTCCTCAGGCACGAGAATGGCATGACCGCTGCCGTGTACGGTGCGTGCAAGACTGGAAGACCCCACCATGCGTTCGAAGTAGCCGGTTTCTGGACTGGTCACGATGTAGCGCCAAGGGCTGACCCTGCTGTAGGGTTCATTGAGTTCTTCAGGGGTGTATGAACGGCGCCCTTTTTCACCTTTCACCTTGACAGCCCCTTGGTCTTTTTCCTCGGCTTGTTCCGTGCGGGCGCCATTGACAGGTTTTTCATCTGAGGCGGACTCTCCAGGGCTGCATGAAAGAGTGACCAAAGAAAGAAAGGAGAGAAAAGAAAGGGTGTATCGCATCATTCCATCAGATGTTTCTGCCATGGGTATATGGCACAATGGGCAAAATAATCCCTGAAACCTGTAGAACGTTGCGAGAGTGATAAGGTCTTATCATGGGCAGGTATCAGAAAAGTCTGATGGGTGGACCCCCGAGCATAAGCGGAAGATTCCTTAACTTAGAGTTGGGTTCGCAATGACCGACCCCACATCATCATGGTACACCAAGGCAACACGCCATTCCGCCCGGATTTGGCTCAGATTGGGCTATTTAAGGCCCGCAACATATGGTGGAATCTACCCCCCGCTCGACTCATTGAGCGCACGCTTCTCGCAGGAGAAGGAAAACTCACCTCTTCTGGAGCCCTTGCGATTGATACAGGCCGCTTCACGGGACGAAGTCCACAGGATCGGTTCATCGTGGATGACAACCACACGCACGACCAGGTGTGGTGGGGTGATATCAACCAGTCCATTACCGAAGAGCATGCTGCACAGCTCCATCAGGATTTGATGGCATACCTCGATGGCAGGGGCTTGTATGTGCGCGACGCATTTGTAGGTGCCCATGAGCATTATCGCAAGTCTGTCAGGGTCATGACGGAAAAGTCGTGGTCGAATCTGTTTGCCTACAATATGTTCATCCGCCCTTCAGCAGAAGAGCTTTCGGTTTTCTCGCCGGAATGGCATGTCGTTTGTGCACCCGGCTTCAAAGCGGATCCAGACAGGCATGGAACACGACAGGCCAATTTTGCGGTGCTTGATTTCAAGAACCGCCGGGTCTTGATTGGTGGAACCGGCTACACCGGAGAGATCAAAAAGGGCATGTTCAGTGCAATGAATTTCCTCCTGCCTACCGAATGCGATGTCTTGCCCATGCATTGCTCCGCCAATGAGGGAGAAGACGGCAAGACGGCGGTTTTCTTCGGGCTCAGTGGAACGGGGAAAACCACCCTTTCCAGCGATCCTTTCAGGAGGTTGATTGGTGACGATGAGCACGGGTGGGGTCCTGAAGGCATCTTCAATTTCGAGGGAGGGTGCTATGCCAAGACCATAGACCTGGATCCTTTGCGTGAACCGGACATTCACCGCGCCATTCAACACGGCGCCCTTTTGGAGAACATCGGATTCCAGGCGGACGGCGTGACCCCGGATTTCACCGATGCCACCACCACGCAGAATACCCGGGTCAGTTATCCATTGCACCACATTCCAGGGGCCAAGCCCAATGGTCGCGGAACGCATCCAGACAACGTCTTTTTCCTGACATGCGACGCGTTTGGTGTGCTTCCCCCGTTGGCGCGCTTGGACGTTCCAACGGCAATGTATCATTTCATCAGCGGGTATACGGCCAAGGTGGCCGGGACCGAGGATGGGATCGATGAGCCCAAAGCCGTCTTCAGCGCCTGTTTCGGTGCTCCTTTCCTTCCCCTGCACCCCGGACGTTATGCTGAGATGCTCGGTGAACGCATGGCGGAGCATGGAACACAGGTCTGGCTTGTGAATACCGGTTGGACAGGAGGACCGCATGGGGTGGGGCACCGGATGCGCCTCAGGGATACCCGCGCACTGCTGACGGCGGTGCTCAATGGAAGCATCTCGCAATCTGAATTCCGCCGCTGCAAGCGCTTCGGTTGGGAGGTTCCCATTTCCGTGAATCAAGTGGACAGTGGGTTGCTCGACCCGAGGAACACCTGGTCTGATGGCGAGGCTTTTGATGCCAAGGCCGATGCTTTGGCTCATCGCTTCAATGAGAATTTTGCACAGTTCGAGGCAGGTGTGAGCGATTCGATTCGGTCTGCAGCGCCCCAGGTGGGTGTCATGGCGGACTGACGTTGGCTTGTGGATGAACCACATGCGGGGGTGGAAATTGGTTTCCGCCCAAGTACTTCCTTTGTCGCATGCGCCGGTTTTATGCTCCCGATGTTCAGCCGGGTCCCCACGGGTTGGGGCCAGATGAGGCTCGGCACCTGGTTCAAGTGTTGCGGGCCCGCCCCGGCGATGCCGTCGAACTGGCGGACGGTCGCGGAGCCATTTTTCCAGCGGAAATCGTATCCATGGGCAAGCGGGAAGCGGTTCTGGAGGTGGGGCTGCCCCAATGCCATCCTGAACCTTCGCCTCAGCTGAGTCTGCTGATTGCGCCGACGAAGCATACGGATCGGTTCGAGTGGTTTCTCGAAAAGGCTTGTGAATGTGGTGTGACCCGGATATACCCGATTTGGACGGGCCGCAGTGAACGCCGTGTAGAGAAGCGGGAGCGTTGGCAAAGAACCCTCGTGGAAGCCATGAAGCAGAGCCGCAGGGCGTGGTTGCCCGAGTTGATGCCTGCTGCTGAATTGTCAGAGGTGTTGGAGGGATTGGATGATGCGAAGGGCAATCCGTGGCGAGGCATTGCGCACTGTCCCGTTCCGGATCACCCAGAGTGGCAACGCCAATCCATGGTGGAGGCCATGCCCAAAGGAACTGACGCTATGATGGCCATCGGTCCCGAGGGAGATTTTACACCTGCAGAAATCCAATCTTTTGCCGAAAAGGGCTTTGCTGCGGTGACCCTGGGGGAACACAGGTTGCGCACGGAAACCGCCGCCATCTATGCGGTTCAGGCCTTCCACATACTCAATGCACTGAAATGAAATCCTTGTTCAAACTCACGCTGGTTCTGGCCCTTCTGGGGGGAGGTTTGTATCTCACCAACCCGGACCAGGAAGCATTCTCCGAGTTTCTCGCCGTTCACGTCCAGAATGAGCTGGCGGACGATGTTCCCGGAGAGTCAGAGCTGGGACGGAAACTGCGGACGGGGTTGGGCAAAATGGCCAGCGCCGCTGCAGCGGGGTTGACCGAAAGGAATGACCTTATTGTGGCGTCGTTGTACACCATCGAAATCGCAGGGGAGTCCCACGTCTTTCTCGGTGTGGCCGGGCAGTTCGTTTCGCTGAAGGGAAGCTGATCAGGCCTCGTCCTCGTTCGGGACGACCGGGGCTTCCGGCATCGGCATCCAATGGGTGACGGCCTCGAAGTACTGATTGGACGCGCCTTCGCCACTCCAGAAATGGCGGCCATGGTTGTCTGCCTGATCCGATTGAACGGCGAAGAAGTTCTCCATGAAGCGAAGGACCAGCACTTCGCGCATTTCGAATTTGGCCTTGCCAGGCAGCAGGACCTCGTTTCCGGGTACCACGGCGAGCACGCGTTGACCGTCCGCCGGCAGGCGCTCTTCACAGGCGATCCAGCCTATGC
This sequence comes from Flavobacteriales bacterium, assembly GCA_030828175.1. Lineage (GTDB taxonomy): Bacteria > Bacteroidota > Bacteroidia > Flavobacteriales_D > Sanyastnellaceae > UBA8752. The sequence goes on along the minus strand of JAURDB010000008.1, from coordinate 23,174 downwards.
TGGTTTCCTTGATCTGCTCCATGTTCAACATCCTTGAAAGTTGGGCGCGCGCTTCTCGAGAAAAGCAGCCACTCCTTCTGCATAATCCCCTGTACGTGAGGCTTCTGCCTGAAGTTTCAACTCCGTATCCAATTGCGTGTCCCAATCTTGCTCGAGGCCCGCTTGAAAGGCGGCCTTGGTCAAGGCCAGCCCTCGGGTGGGCATCGCCGCCAAGTGGGCCGCCAATGCTTCTACTTCCGACGCAAAGACATCCGGTGCAAAGGCGCGGTGAATCATGCCCATCGCCTGGGCTTCCGTGGCGCTGACAGGCGTTCCAAGAAAAGCCAGGGCGGTGGCCCGCTGGAGCCCGATCAACCGCGGCAGCATCCAGGTTCCACCACTGTCTGGGATAAGCCCAATTTTGGAGAAAGCCTGGATGAACTTGGCGTCTTCACGGGCCACACAAAGGTCTGCTGCCAGGGCGATGTTGGCCCCGGCACCCGCGGCCACGCCGTTGACGGCAGCGACGATGGGCTTGGGCATGGCCCGCATCTTCCGGACGGTGGTGTTATAGGTTCCGTGCACGACGTCCTTCATGGCCGGCGCATCATCTGCGGTGATCTCTTTCAGGTCCTGGCCGGCACAGAACGCCTTTCCGGCCCCGGTGATGACCACGCATCGAATCTCCTCGTCCGCCGCGGCAGCGTCCAATCCTGCCTGAAAGGCCGCCGCCATGGGTTGCGTGAAACTGTTGAATGCGGCGGGCCGGTTCAGGGTCAACGTCAGCACCCCGCCAGTACGGGAAGTCAGGATGGTGTCTTCTTGCATCGCAACGGCAATGTAGCACGCCTCACCGGCGCACCATCAATCGCTCAACGGCAGAACCTTCTTTGTGCCGTACTTCGATGTAATAGGTGCCAGGTGCGTAGGGCATCATGTCCAATTGCACGGTCGAACCCGGGCTTGACAGGGCGCCCACCTCGCGGCCGAGGGCATCGCGCAGCACAATCGATTCGACTTCCCAGGTGTCGGGCAAAACCAACGAGACGGAGGCGATGGCAGGATTGGGATGCAATTGGAAACCCGCATTGAGAAGCACATCCGTACGGGTCACTCCGAGGCTGTCGCAGAAGACCTCCATGCAACCTGTTGCATCGGTGACTTCCACGCAGTAGATGCCGTAGGCCAGCCATTCCCACGCGATGGATAGATTCCCTGTACCTCCCGTGATTCCCGTGGCTTCCATGTTTCCAAAGAGCAATTCAAAGGTGTAAGGGGCCGTGCCTCCAGAAACGGAGCATTCCAAGAAGCCTGTGGTCTCGTCGGTGGTGGTCTCTCCGGAAATGAACTGGCACAGGGCGGGTACGGGCAGTGCACAAGGGTCGAAGTTGCACGCATCCGGGTTGTTGCAGCCTTGGTCGAAGTTGCTCGCAGGCGCCGTGTAACCATCATAGGCGGGCCAATACCAACCCATCCCATCGTAGTCGCTCACCACGGTGTCATTGAACAGAACGCTCACTGCGGTCAACGTGTTCCCGCAAACGGAGACGGATTGGGTGACGAGGTCGTTGTAGAGCACCTCGAAACCCGAGGCAATCATCAAGGTCGCCACCTCGGGGGTGATGTCCCACACGAGACTGCTGTCTCCTTCAATGAGGGCAATGAAGCCGTCATCAAAGACCTCATATCCATCCAAGCAGGCGGCTGTATCCACCAAACCGATCATCATGGGTCCGAAAACGTCCAAGTCGCTGTCGGCATACATGCAATCGCCTTCCTCTCCGTAATTGCAGGCAATCACTTCGGAGCAAATGGCCTGAGGTTGGCATACGGCAAGGGGCGTTGGATTTACCTCGATGACTTCGCCTCCATCGAGGTCCTGCCCGTCAAACGCCGGGAAATTCAAGGGATAGCGGTCCGCGCGGAAGGTGAGGTTGTTGTTGAGCTGGAGTTCGGTGCCTTGCTCCACCGGTGCGCCTTGGATGAGCGGCGTCCGGTATTCCCAGGCGAGCTGGCCGTCTTCGGTGATCTCGAAGATTTCACCCGTGCGGCCGTTGCAGATGAGGTTGCCTCCATTGCCGAGCCGTTGGAAAGAGCTCAGTCCGGTGCTGCTCAGTCCGGGCTGCGTGTAGGTCCATTGGAAGTCTTCCGGACCCCAGCGTCCCGTGGAAACATTGAACTCGTAACCGCCATCGTATTCGTCGAAAATGGGCGAGATGATGGCCGCTTCACTGTGGGTGCCGGTCGTGTCGGCATTGGGTACGCGGTTGTTGAAGACGAAGAACTTGGTGAAGTCCGGATTGCCCGGGTTCACGCCGAGGCCATTGCCCCAATGGATGTCGTGCTGGTAGAACAGCTTCTGGTCCGTGCTGTCTCCGCGTTGGTAGGCTGCGGGATTGCCCCAGCGCCAAATGAGGTTGTCATTGAACTGATAGTCGTGCCAGATGACCCACACCTCATTGAAAGTGGGCACGCTCATGATGATCTGCCCTGCGGTGTCATAGAATGGGAAGTAGTCGACCGCATTCATGTGGTGCCAATCTGCAGCCTGGGCGCTCGGCGAACCGTAGTTCACGTCAATCAGGTGCTGGTTGTCCGCCACTACACCATAATTCGCCTTGGTGCTGTCGAAATCCTGCACCAGATGATCCCAAACGCGCCATTCCCAAACGATTTCCGCCCCACCCATGGTGTCGGGCTGGAGTTCGATGAGTTTGTCGCTCCAGAGTTCGCCCCCTTCGAGCAGTGCCGGGTCGCGGCCGTTTTCGATGCACTCCAGGCTGTCGATGACCTCCCAGCAAATCGCAATCACGTTGCCCTGCGGCGTGACCGTAAAGTCGTGGTGCAGGCGCATGCTGTCGTTGTTGGCCGTGTAGCTCCACAGGACATCGTTGTTCCAGGTGCGGCGTTCGATGGTGGCGCCTCCGCCACCGGCCCAGATGGCATCGTTGCCAACGGCGGCAGGGCGGGAGGTCATGATGATGTCGCCGTTGGGCTGCAGGTAGGCCGTGTTGCCCGGACGGCGGGCGGGATCGAGGCTCCAGTCGTGTACCACCTCACCGCAGCCGTTGAGCAGCATGGCGCGGTTCTGGTTGTGCGGATAGATCATGGTATACCCCTCCGTGTACAGTTCGGGGTCAAAGGCGATGGTGCCTACCGTATTCTGAGCAGCAAGGGTGCCTGCCATCAACAGGAGGGCGACCAATGATTGGGCTTGCAGTTTCATGGTGTGGTTTGATTCTGGGAGCAAGGTGGCTATCAATGTTGAATCCGTATGCGCCGCGGCGCTTCAATCGCCCCACCCTTTTTCAAAAGGTGCAGAAGCAGCAATCCGTTCGGGAGATTGGCGGTCTCGATCACGTGCGTCGTTGCGGGTGAGTCCCCCCGTATGATTTCACGACCGGAAGCATCGGTGAGCATCCAGGTCACATCCATGCCGGAGTTCAAGAACAGTACATCATCCGCGGGGTTCGGGCCGATGAGGATTTGCATTTCAAGCGACAGGGTTGATGTGGTTCCACTCGTGTCGACCGTGTCGACAGGTGCAGGGTAGGTGATGCAATTCGTAGGGTAGGGGTTGGCTTCGACCGGATCTCCCGGTGTCATGTCGCGGCCTTCGAATCCTGCAAAGTCCGGTCCGTATCGGTAGGCGCGGAAGGTGGCATTGCCGAAAGGATTGTCTCCTTGCGATATCGGGCCGAATTGGTTGTATGCGGTGTAGTATTCCCAGACGATCTCACCTGAAGGCGTGATTTCGAAAAGGTGCCCTTTGCTGCCCTCACAGATGAGGGTGTTGCCATTGGGTTGGCGCTGTGAACCGCTGATGTTGTGACTGTGGAAGTCCATGGAGGGCAATTCCGGCCACATCCAATCCAAGGTGTCGGGGCCGAAAGGCACCGTAAGGTCGTCAGCGGGAGGCAGGGTGTAGCTGCCGGTCACATCATCCCACGGCAGAATCAACTCATCCACGGAGCTGCCGTCCCCACTGGGCCGCCCGTTGCCGTTGTTGTAAACGAGGACGGTCAAGGCGGGGTCTGAAATGCTGTCGGCTGCGGGTCCTTCTCCCAGCAACCAATGCGCGTCGTGCTGTTGGTAGAAGACGCGGTCTTCTTCCGTGCCCCTTCCATAGGTTTGGGGGTTGCCCCAGCGGTAGAGCAAATCTCCTGCATTACTGGCAGCTTCTTCGGATGTGAGGCCGTGGTCTATGATGAAGAATTCGTTCCAGTTCCGAGAGTTGACGATCAGTTGATCGAGTTCTTCATGGTAGTCCACTGCATTGCAGTGAAACCAATCACCACCGGAAACCCCGCCGGGGAATCCTCCCGATGATACCTGCCCGTAATTGACATCAAATCGGGTGGGGTGCTCTGCTGGAGAACCGTAGTTGGGAAGCGCCGAATCCACATCCTGTATCAGGTGGTCCCAAGCATGCCATTCCCACACCACATTTCCGCCTTCAGCGCCATTCGGCTCGATTTCGACCAGCATGGGAGGCCACAACTGCCCTTCGATCAAGCGACCGGCAGCGGCAGCTTCCTCCGGAGAGATGTACTCCCAACACAGGAAAACAACATTGCCATTGGGCAGGGGGGCGATGTCGTGGTGGTGGTGTGCAGTGTCCGTGGCGATGTCAAAACTCCAAAGCATCTCACCTTCCCAAGAGAACTTCTCGACCCGTCCCCCAATGCCCCCCGCACTGAAATAATCGCTCGGCAATCGACAGGTGCGCAACAAGGAACCGTCCTCCAGGAGATAGGCCGATTCTCCTGTGCGGAATCCACTGTCCCATTGGTTGACGATCCGGCCGCAGTTGTCAATGAGGTGGGTCCGGGTCGCCCCTGCTGGCGCGACCAAAGTGTAACCGTCAAAGGACTCGGGGGCATTCTGGAAAAGCCCCACGCTTTGGGCCTGCGCGGTGGAACAAGCAAGGAAGACGCCGAATGCGGCAAGGGGAAGAGCGAATCGGTTCACGAAACAAAGGACGCTCGAAAAGGAAAAAGGTTGAACGCGGGGTCCTAGGGGCGTATTTTTCCTGCGCGGATGGCGATCGAGATCAAGAACAGGAAGGCGGCGTTCAGCTATTTCCTCACGGACACCTACACGGCGGGCATCCAGCTCAAGGGCACGGAGATCAAGAGCATCCGGGCGGGCAAGGCCAGCATTGTGGAGGCCTATTGCCGGTTCCAGGGCGATGAGTTCTACGTGTTCAACATGCACATCGAGGCCTATGACCACTCAGGGTATGTGACCCACGAGCCCCGGCGCATTCGGAAGTTGCTCTTGAAGCGGACCGAATTGACCAAACTCCAACGCAAACTGAGGGATGTCGGAGTCACCGTGATACCGACGCGGCTCTTCATTTCGGACAGCGGATTTGCCAAGTTGGACGTCGCCGTTGCCAAGGGCAAGAAGCTGGTTGACAAGCGCAATACCATCAAGGACAGGGACCAGGCGCGCGACCTCGATAGAAGGGGATAGAAAAAGGGTCAGGCCGTAACGCCTTGTTGATGCTGGAGCTGCAGTCGATACTGCTCGTTGAACGAAGTCCAGTCCCACAGGAAATGCTGTAAGATTTCCTCCATTTGCATCAAAAATCGAGGGTTCGGGACGTTGAGCGAGCGGAAGTATTCTTCTTGGTAACCGTTCAGGTCGTAGCCGAGATACATGCCACGTGACATGGCGCTCACCGTCTTTTTGGATGGCTTGTTCAACTTCACCATGGCTTCGCGGGTCGAAGCGATTCGGCTCGCCAATTGACCCGGGGGAAGCTCCAGTTGAACGGCCAATTCTGCCAGGATCGCCTCCACAAGGCACTGGTCCGTTCCCGCTTCAAAGAACCGGGGGATGAAATCGAGGTTTCCGGCCAATACGACCAACAGGAAGGGGGCCACTTCGGCTTCGTCAATTTCCGGCGGGCGCTCCATGTGCGGGGTTTCCCGCATCAGGCCAAGGACATCGGGCCAGGCGTCTTCGACGCTGTCCAATGTCGCATGAACGAACATGCGCGCCACCTCTTCAGGCTTCAGCTTTTTCTTCCCCCAGTTAAACAACATCCTTCAGGTTGCTCCAAATCTACCGGGGAGGAGAGCCGGTCTTCCGATCCTCCTCGGGGCGCGTGTCCACATCTTTATTAACATCTTTGCGGGCCATGGAATCCTCCCCACTCGGAAGCCGGTTGTATCGCTCCATCGTTCGTCCCGTTGCCTTCCTTCTGGACCCGGAAAAGGCCCATTACCAAACCATGGGGCTTTTTCGCTTGGGCCTCGCTCTGCCCCTTGTCGGCGCTGCGTTGAAGCGTTCTCTGGCCGTGACGACCACGCAGGAGGACGCGGTGGAGGTGGCGGGACTGCGGTTTCCGCATCGGATAGGTCTCGCAGCGGGGTTCGACAAAGACGGACGGTGGCTGGCCCCCCTCTCCAATATGGGCTTCGCATTCGTCGAGGTAGGGACCATCACGCCGAAACCACAACCCGGCAATCCGAAGCCGCGGTTGTTCCGCGTCAAGGCGGACCGGGGGCTCATCAATCGAATGGGGTTCAACAACGGAGGACTCGATGCCCTGGTCGAGCGGCTCAAACACAGGCCGGCCGGCTTGATTGTTGGCGGCAACATCGGCCGGAACAAGGTGACCCCCAATGAGCGCGCGGGCGACGATTACCTCACCTGCTTCCAAGGACTGCACCCGCATGTCGATTATTTCGCGGTCAACGTCAGTTCTCCCAACACGCCTGGGCTGCGCGAGCTGCAGGACCGTGCGCCGCTCACGGCCTTGCTGAATCGATTGCAGGAGTACAACCGCGACCAGGCCATGCTGCGCCCCGTTTTTCTTAAAATCGCGCCAGATCTCAGCGACGCACAACTCGACGACATCGTGGCACTGGTAGGGGATACAGGCATTGATGGCGTCATCGCGACCAATACCACCATTTCAAGGGAGGGCTTGAAGACACCTGCTGCCGACATCGATGCGGTGGGTGCTGGTGGTTTGAGCGGAGCCCCCGTTCGGGCCCGAAGCACAGAGGTCATCCGCTACCTTCGACAACGGGGCGACTTCGCCATCATCGGTGTGGGCGGTGTGGAAGATGGACCAACGGCCCGCGAGAAAATCGAAGCGGGTGCCGACCTCGTTCAGGTGTACAGCGGCATGGTCTATACCGGACCGGGCATCGTCGGCGAATGCCTGGCCGGTTTGCGCGGCTGAATCATTCTCCAACGCACCGGGCCGACGTCACCTTTACCAACCGAAGTCAGACCGGTCGCCGGCACGTTCCAAACGAATCCCCTTCTCCGTGCGGTGAACCTGAGCGGCTTCGTTGTGGGCGTCATGCTCAAAAAGCAAGGTCCATTTCTCCCGCTCGGCGCAGGTGAGAATGCGCTCCTTTTCCTGGACCGTGAGCAAGGGGCGGGTGTCGTATCCCATGACCCAAGCCGTTGGGATGTGGGTGGTGGCGGGAAGCAGGTCGGCCGTGAAGAGTGCCTTGCGGTCGCCTTGTTTGAGCAGCGGGAGCATTTGACTTTCCGTGTGCCCGTCGACAAACAGAACGTCGAGGTCCGGAAACCCGGGAATCGGGCCGCGGGTGTCCGTCGTGCCTTCAGCGCGCGGGATGAACTGCAGTTGACCGGATTCCTGGATGGGATGGATGTTTTCCTTCAGAAAGCTGGCTTTTTCTCGCGGATTGGGCGCTGTGGCCCATTGCCAATGTCGCTCCGTGCTCCAGAAAATCGCGTTGGAAAAGGCGGGTTCAAAACGGTTCGGGTCCTGCCGGTGCCGGCGGATGGCCCCGCCACAGTGGTCAAAGTGAAGGTGGGTCAGGAACACATCGGTGATGTCGTCCCGGTGGTACCCCAGGTCTTTCAATTGGGCGTCGAGATCGAGCGGCCGCGGCATGTAGTGTGAAAAGAACTTCTCCTCCTGTTTGTCTCCCATGCCGCAATCCACGAGCATCAGGCGGTCACCCTCTTCGATCAGAAGCGACCGCAGTCCCCAGTCGCAGCGGTTGCGTTCGTCGGTGGGGTGGGACTTGGACCACAGCGGCTTGGGGACCACGCCGAACATGGCTCCTCCGTCGAGCTTGAACAGTCCGTGTGAAACGGTGTGAATCAACATGTGCGAAAGGTACGCGTGCCCCACGCTAGACGCCCTAATTTCGCGTTTTACACCCGTCCCGACGCGATGTCAGACCACGCCGCCCTGAACGCCATCAGTCCCATCGACGGGCGCTACCGCCGCCACGCCGAGCCCCTCGCCGCCTATTTCTCCGAGGCAGGCCTGATACAGTACCGCATCCGCGTGGAGGTGGAGTACCTCATTGCGCTGCACGGACTGGGCCTGCCCCAGCTGCCGCCATTGACGGATTCCCAGGCCGAGGGCTTGCGGAGCATCTACACTGGATTCGATTTGGGCGGAGCCGATGAGGTCAAGCAAATCGAGCGGACCACGAACCACGACGTCAAGGCGGTCGAGTACTACATCAAGGCCAAGCTCGAAGCGATTGGGCTGGCAGAACGCGCTGAGTTCGTCCACTTTGGCCTGACTTCCCAGGACGTCAACAACACAGCCATCCCGCTCTCCATGGCGGAGGCGACGGCCGATGTCCTGCTTCCGGCACTGCAGGCGGTGCGCGATGACCTGGCGGGCCTCGCTGAGCAATGGAAGGCCGTGCCCATGTTGGCGAGAACGCACGGCCAGCCGGCGAGCCCGGTTACCCTCGGAAAGGAGTTCGCCGTCTTCGTGGAGCGCCTGGACCACGCCATCGCCCAGTTCGAGGCCGTGCCGTTTGCCGCCAAGTTCGGTGGCGCAACCGGTGGGTTCAATGCCCATCACGTCGCCTATCCAGAAGTGGATTGGCATGGCTTTGCCGATCGATTCGTGGGCGAGGAACTCGGCTTGCACCGGAGCCATCCCACCACGCAGATCGAGCACTACGATTACCTCGCGGCCTGGTGCGACGCCCTCCAGCGCATCCACACCATCCTCATCGACCTCGACCGGGACATCTGGCATTACATCAGCCTCGACTACTTCAAGCAAAAGATCGTGGAAGGAGAGGTGGGCTCCTCTGCCATGCCGCACAAGGTCAATCCGATCGACTTCGAGAACAGCGAGGGCAACCTGGGCGTGGCCAATGCATTGCTCGCCCACCTCGCCCGGAAGCTTCCCATCAGCCGTTTGCAGCGGGACCTGACCGACAGCACCGTTTTGCGGAACATCGGCGTGCCGGTGGGGCACAGCCTCGTCGCCCTGAACGCCTTGCGCAAAGGACTCGGCAAGCTGGTGCTCAATGCGCCCCGATTGGAGGCCGACCTCGAGGCCCAGTGGGCCGTGGTCGCCGAAGCCGTACAGACCATACTCCGCCGCGAAGGCGTGGCCAATCCCTACGAGGCGCTCAAGGCCTTGACGCGGGGGAAGGCGGGCATCGATGCAGCGTCCATTGCGGGCTTCATAGACGGGCTGGCCGTCAGCGATACAGTCAAGGCCGAGCTCCGCGCCATCACCCCCCACAACTACATCGGAACCACCGGCGGATGAGGCGGTTTCGGGACCTCTTCCGGCTGGTCCTTCGCTACCGGCTCAACCTGATCGGCAACATCGCCTTCAACGCGTTGGGGTCGGTCCTGTCCCTCTTCACCTTCCTCGCCATCGTGCCATTCCTGCGCATCCTTTTCCAGACGGGCGGCGCGACAGGTGGAGCAGCAGGTCCGGCCTCCGGATCGGAAGGGAGTGCGGAGTCCCACCCCGTCTTTGCCGGGATCACACGAGCGCTGGACGCCTACGTGGCGGCCCATGGGGCGGAGCATGCCCTGCTGATGATGTGCGGGGCCATCGCCGTGCTCGCCTTCATCAAGAATGCGGTCACCTATTTGTCGTTTTACAGCCTGTCCACCATTCGGACCGGTGTGGCCCGTGACCTTCGCAGTCAGTTGTTCGACCGCATCCTGGCGCTGCCGGTGGGCTATTTCACCGAGCAGCGCAAGGGCGACCTCATCAGCCGCATGACCAACGACCTGATGGAGGTCGAGTTCAGTGTCATCGGGACGCTGGAGGTGCTGTTCAAGGCGCCGATCATGATCCTGTTGTCGCTGGTGACGCTGTTTGCCATCAGCTGGGAATTGACGCTCTTTGCTCTGGTTTTCATGCCGGTCGCAGGATTCATCATCTCGCGGATTGCCATGGCGCTGCGCGGCGCTGCCGGAAGGGGGAAGGCGCGCCTGGGCGATCTCATCAGCCGCCTCGAGGAGACCTTGGGCGCCATGGTGGTGGTCAAGGCTTTCGATGCCGCACCCCGGTTCCGGGGACGATTCGAAGAGCACAACCAGGGGTACTTCCAACTCATGCGCAAGCTGTACAAGCGGGAATACCTGAGTTCACCGGTCAGTGAATTCGTGTCGATGACGGTCATCGCCATCCTGTTGGCGGTGGGCGGTCGCCTTGTTCTTCGCGGTGAAGGCCTCGAAGGCGAGCTGTTCATCGGCTATCTCGTGGTCTTCAGCCAGATCATCCCACCGGCCCGGTCCCTGAGTGACGCCATCTTCAAGGTGCAGAAGGGGGCGGCTTCGCTCGACCGCCTGGACGAGGTGCTGCAGGCCGAAGTGAGCGTTGCAGAACCCGATGATCCTCAGCCGATGACCTTCCAGCGGGAGATCGCTTTTCAGAGAGTGCACTTCGCATATCCCGGTGCCCCAGATCGTGCGCTCCATGGCTTCGATTTGACCGTGGAAAAGGGCGAAACCGTCGCGCTCGTCGGGGCATCAGGAAGTGGAAAGACCACGGTCGCGCGGCTGCTCCTCAGGTTGTACGATCCCCAGGAAGGTGTGGTGCGCATCGATGGGGCCGACCTGTGCAACGTGGCCAGCGGTGAATTGCGGCGTCACATTGGGTTCGTGACGCAGGACCCCCTGCTGTTCAACGACACGGTGGCGGCCAACATCGCTCTTTTCGATCCGACGCCCGATGGGGAGCGCATCCGGGCCGTCGCAGAGATCGCGCATGCCATGGAATTCATTGACCAGCTGTCCGAAGGTTTGGAAACCACGATTGGCGATGGAGGAGGGAGGCTGTCGGGCGGCCAGCGCCAGCGGCTCGCCATTGCCAGGGCGCTGTATCACGATCCTCCCATCCTGGTGCTGGACGAGGCCACAAGCGCTTTGGATGCGGAGGGCGAACGGCTGGTGCAGGCTGCCATTGAGCGGGTGATGGAAGGGCGGACGGCGATTGTCATCGCCCACAGGCTTTCCACTGTGCGGCGGGCGGACCGCATTGTCGTCATGGACAAGGGCCGCATTGTGGAGTCCGGCTCACACGACGAACTGATGGCCGCCTCGGGAAGCTACCAAGGCATGGTCGCATTGCAGCAACTCGAAGGATGAGTCCCCACTGCATGGTGGGATTGTGGGTGCGCTTCCTTGCTGTCCAACCCCTCCCTAGATTCGCTTTGTGAAGCCGCCTCGCTCCTTTCTCGCCAACTTGTTGAGCAACCGCTGTCCCGCCTGTCGCGAAGCCCGGTTGTTCAAGGTGCGAAACCCGTGGCGCTTGCGCACGATCAATGACATGCACCACGTTTGCCCCGGGTGCGGTGAGGATTTGTTGCGAGAGCCCGGATTCTATTTTGGAGCGGCCTACGTGAACTACGCCTTGTCGGTGGCCCTGTGGGTGGCGGTGCTCGTCGCCCTCCACGTGTTCGGCCGCTTGGGGTGGGTGCCCTTCAGCGGCATGTTCGACCAGCCCGAGCTTTTCCTCGGTACCGGAGTGACCGTTCTGCTCATCTTGTTGCCGCCGTTGCAGCGGCTGAGCCGGTCGATGTGGATCCACTTTTTCGTGCGGTTCAGGCGGACGTGACCTTTTGCAAGGCCTGTTCGGATTGGAAAAGGGACAAAAAGAGAAAGGGCCCTCGCGTTCGAGAGCCCCTTCGTTTCACCAAATCGCCTGTTCCCTTGCGGGAGCGGCTGTAACCAAAACCGTTACCCTATACCTGAGGCGTTCCTTGGAGGTTACATTTTTGGCCGAATTTTTTTTCGTTTAACCAGTAACAAACTTGTTTTCAGCAAATTAAAAAGTGATTTTTTTTTCGAAGCTCACTGAACCAACGGCCGGTTCATGCCCGAAACCATGCAGGATTGCACCGTAACTTTAGCACATGACCGAGGGGAAACCCATCATTTGGATCACGGGACAACCGGGGGCGGGGAAGTCGACAGTGGGTCGGGCGTTGCTCGATGACCTCACTTCCGCGGGAATTCCGGCCTTCATGGTCGACGGGGATGACCTGCGGGCCCTCACGGCCAATGCGGATTACAGTCCAGCCGGTCGGGAGGCCAACATTCGCCGCGCACAGGACATCGCGCTCTATCTGAGCCGCCAAGGACAAGTGGCAATCGTCGCCGTGGTGGCGCCCTTCCTGTGGTTGCGCGAAGAGTTCAAGGCGCGGGCGAATGTCAAGGAAGTCTATGTCCACACCAAAGAGGTACGCGGACGCGAGCATTTCCACAGCGACGAATACGGCAAGCCCGAATCCGATTTCCTGGACCTGGACACCACCGATGTTTCGGTTGCGGCATCCGCAGCCCGGGTCAGGGAATATGCCCACCTTTGAATCACTTTTTACCACTAGGACTCTACCGTGGAAACCAAAGCCAGCCGCCGCAGGCACCTTGCCAAGACCATTACGTGGCGCATCATCGGCACGGTGGATACGGTCATCATCGGATGGATCGTGACGGGCGACCCTTGGATTGGAGTCAAAGTGGGAGGTGTGGAGATGATAACGAAAATGGTCTTGTACTATTTCCATGAGCGGGCTTGGTTCCGCTACGGAAGCATAGGAAGAACAGAAGATGAGTGATTACAATTTGAGCCACCTCGACGAACTCGAGGCAGAAGGCATGTATGTGTTGAGGGAAGTGGCTGCGCAATTCGAGCGCCCGGCCATCCTGTTCAGCGGAGGAAAGGACAGCATTTGCGTCACCCACCTTGCACGCAAGGCCTTTGCTCCGGCGCGGATCCCCATGCCTTTGGTGCACATCGACACCGGCCACAATTTCCCGGAGACCCTCCAGTTCCGGGACGACCTCGTGAATGAGCTGGGCGTCCAGCTCATCGTGGGCAGTGTGCAGGAACTGATCGACCGCGGAGAGGTGACAGAGGAGCAGGGATTCAATGCCTCGCGCAACCGCATCCAGACGCCCACGCTCATCTCGACCATCGAGGCACACCAGTTCGATGCCTGCGTGGGCGGTGCCCGGCGCGACGAGGAGAAGGCCCGCGCGAAGGAGCGCTTTTTCAGCCACCGCGACGACTTCAGCCAATGGGACCCGAAGAACCAGCGCCCCGAGCTGTGGGACCTCTACAATGGAAAGTGCCAGCCCGGTGAGCACTTCCGGGTTTTCCCCCTCAACAACTGGACGGAGCTCGACATCTGGAACTACATCCTGCGCGAGAACATCGCCATCCCGAGCCTCTATTTTGCCCACGAGCGCGAGGTGATCAGGCGCGACGGCCAGATCCTGGCAAACAGCGCGTACCTGAACCTGCGCCCCGATGAGCAACCTGAAAAGCTGCAGGTGCGCTTCCGCACCCTGGGCGACCTGACCATCACGGGTGCAGTTGAAAGCGACGCAGACAACCTCGAAAAGATTGTGGCCGAAGTGGCCGCCGCCCGGAAAACAGAGCGCGGGGGCCGAATGGACGACAAACGCAGCCAGTCGGCCATGGAGGACCGGAAGAAAGAAGGCTACTTCTGAGTAGCGAGAATCCAAGGAACAGAGCAGAAGAAACCATGGCACAAGGACTCCTCAGGTTCATCACAGCGGGCAGCGTAGACGACGGCAAGAGCACATTGATCGGGCGCTTGCTGTACGACAGCAAGACCATCTTTGAAGACCAGCTCGAATCCATCGAGCAGGCCTCGACACAACGCGGAACGGACGGCGCCGATCTGTCCCTCCTCACCGACGGCCTTCGCGCCGAGCGGGAGCAAGGCATCACCATCGACGTAGCCTACCGCTATTTCGCGACGCCCAAGCGGAAGTTCATCATTGCGGACGCACCCGGACACATCCAGTACACCCGCAACATGGTGACGGGCGCCTCCACGGCCGACCTCGCCATCATCCTGATCGATGCGCGCGCCGGGTTGCTCGAGCAGACCCACCGGCACAGTTTCATCGCCCACCTCCTCGGCATCAAGCACATGGTGGTGTGCGTGAACAAGATGGACCTGGTCGATTGGGACGAGGCGCGCTACAACGAGATCGTGGACCTGTACCGCAGCTTCTCCAGCCGCCTCGACATTCCCGACATCCGCTTCATTCCCATCAGCGCGCTGCAAGGCGACAACGTGGTGGACCGTTCCGAGCGCATGGCATGGTACGATGGACCCACCCTGCTCAACCACCTCGAGCACGTGCACGTGGCGGCCGACCGCAACCTGCAGGACTGCCGCTTCCCGGTCCAATACGTCGTCAGGCCACAGACCGATGCCCACCGCGACTTCCGCGGCTACGCCGGCCGCGTGGCTGGCGGTGTTTTCAAGGTGGGCGACAAAGTGGTCGCCCTGCCGAGCGGATTGAGCAGCAAGGTGACGTCCATTGCCATCGGAGAGAAGCAGGTCGACATGGCTTTCCCGCCACAGAGCGTAGTCATGACCCTGGCCGACGACATCGATTTGAGTCGGGGCGATATGCTCGTGCGGGAGAACAACCAGCCCGAGAGCGTGCAGGACATTGACGCCCGGATCTGCTGGCTCAGTGAACAGCCGATGCGCCCCGGCACGCGATTCGAGTTGCACCACACCTCACGCGAGGCCAAGGCCGTCGTAAAGGAGGTCGTCTACAAGCTGGATATCAACACGCTCCACCGGGTCGAGGACGACCTCCAAATCGGCATGAACGACATCGCACGGGTCCGCATCCGCACAGCGGCTCCCGTTCTGGCCGACGACTACCGCCGCAACCGCGCCACCGGCTCCTTCATCCTCGTGGATCCCGGTACCCGACTCACTGTAGCCGCAGGCGTCATTTACGCCTGACTTCCGCAGCGTAGGCTGCCAGTTGTAGTCTGCAGCTCAGTCCATCGGAGTCAGGGCGTACCAGCAGTAGCCATCGAATTGACGCCATTGGCGCAGCCCTGCGTCATAGCTGTAGGGCAGCATCTCTTCGCACCCTTCGCCACAACCCGGGTAGAGGTTTCCCGTTGCATCCAGCAAAAACGGGGTCGAGAAGGTCTGTTCGTCGATTTCCCAGGTCATCGTTGCGTCACCGTGAAAGGTCATCCGCCCTTCACCATGGCACCCCGTCCAGAGATGAGGCACCTCCAAAGCGAGGGCGGGGCCGGTGCTCTCGGCCGATTCAACCGAAGTCAATGCAGAAAGGTCCCATGCAGCGGCGGCAGGGGCAGGAGCACCTGCAGGTTCAATCGGGTCGATGTAGGTCTCGGGGGTGCAGGCGGCCAGGGCCAGCAAGGCCAGAAGGGGAAGGGTTCTCATCAAGTCCATGCAGGGTCTACGGCCCGGACCCTGGGGCGGATACGTGGGATTTCTCCGATTCGACGCAAAAAGAAAACCGCCCCTTGCGGAGCGGTTTGGTACCCAGAACTGGACTCGAACCAGCACGCCCGAAGGCACAGCCGCCTGAAGACTGCGCGTCTACCAATTTCGCCACCCGGGTAGGTTTTGCACCGGCCTTTGCCGGCATTGGGGCGCCAAAAATAGCGCCTTTCCTGCTACCTCCGACATGGAGGGCAGGATGTGCGCCATTCAGAGCGTCGAAGGGCAGACGTAATCGCTGAAGGGCGCGTCCGTTTCCTTGATGGCCGTGAAGCCGCCGAGCACGTTGATGCCGTTGTGGTAACCCCGCGCCTTGAGAATGCTCAGGGCAATGAGGGACCGATAACCGGACAGGCAGTGCAGATAGAATGCGCCCTCCTTTGGGATCTCGGCGAGGTGTTGGTTGATGTCTGCCAAGGGGATGGACTCGGCATCGATGACATGCTCTGAAAGGTATTCGCCGGGTTTGCGGACATCGATGACCTTGATGTCCTCGGAATGGCGCAGTCGTGCAAATTCAGCCGCATCCACCGCGGTGATGTGGTCCGCTTCCATGCCGGCGGAAGTCCAGGCATCCATGCCGCCTTCGAGGTAGCCGAGGACCTTGTCGAAGCCCACGCGGGACAGACGGGTGATGGTCTCCTCGACCTTGTCGTTCTCGCAGACCAGCAAGATCGGCTGCTCCACGTCCACAATCATGGCGCCCACCCAGGGCGCGAAGTTGCCGTCCAGGCCGATGAAGGTGCTGCGTGGCACGTGGGCCGCAATAAAGTCCTGCATGCCCCGCACGTCGAGGATCACCGCCCCCGTTTCGTTGGCCGCCGTCTCGAAGGCCGCGGGAGACAAGGCGCGACTGCCGCGGACGAGCACATCGTCGATGGAGGCGTATCCCTCCTTGTTCAGCTTGACATTCAGAGGGAAGTAGGCGGGGGGAGGCAACAGGCCGTCCGTTACCTCCTTCACGAATTCCTCTTTCGTCATGTCGGCGCGGAGGGCGTAGTTGGTGGCCTTCTGGTCGCCGAGTGTCCCCACGGTTTCCGAGCTCATGTTCTTGCCGCAAGCCGAACCTGCGCCGTGGCCCGGATAAACGATGACGTCGTCGGGAAGGGTCATGATGCGCTCGCGAAGGCTGTCATACAGCGTGCCGGCGAGCATTTCCTGCGTCATGTCGGCGGCCTTTTGCGCCAGGTCGGGGCGCCCGACATCTCCAAGGAACAGGGTGTCGCCCGTGAAGATGGCGTGGGGATTGCCCTCCTTGTCGCGCAGGAGGTAGGTCGTGGACTCCATGGTATGCCCGGGGGTGTGGATGACCTCGATGGTCACCTTGCCCACCTTGAACACTTGCCCGTGCTCGGCGATGGTGGCGCCGAAACTCGGATTGGCATTGGGGCCGAAGACAATGGGTGCGCCCGTCTTCTCCGAAAGCGTCACGTGGCCGCTCACGAAGTCGGCGTGGAAGTGCGTCTCGAAGATGTATTTGATCTTCTTTCCACCCGCCTCGGCGCGGTCGATGTAGGGCTGGACCTCGCGCAGCGGATCGATCACCACCGCCTCATCACAGCACTCGATATAGTACGCGCCTTGTGCGAGGCATCCGGTATAGATCTGTTCGACTTTCATGACGTGAATTTCGGGAGTTTCTGTTCAATGGGAGGAAACCTGGGTTACCGTTTCACATCCGTTTGCGTCGCGATATCCACATGGCCGTGGCCACTTTCAGCCGTGCCCAACGCGGCTTCAATGCCGGTGTGGAAATGCGCGCGCCCCATGCGGTCCATCAAACCGCTTCTCTCCAGGGCATCGCGCACAGGTCCGATGGCTCCGGCGAGGTGCAATTCAATCCCCATTTGCTCCCAGTCTGATAGCACATCGGCCAGCATGGCGGTGGCGGTGGCGTCGACATAGGGAATGGATTCGGCGTGGAGGAGCACGCGTTTGACGTCCTCCCCGTTGGCCCTGCGTTGCCCGATGCGTTCGCCGAGGTAATCCTTGAAGTGCGCTTGGCTGGCGTAGTGAAGCGGACCATCGTAGCGCACGATGATCCAGCCCGGCATGCGCTGCGCTTCCGGAAAGCGTTCGACGTTTCGAAATACGCCGGCAATGCTACCCAGCTCGGCCGCGTGGGGCCGGGTGCTGCGGTACAGGGTCAGAATGAGGCTGAGGACGACCCCACATGCAATGCCGAGCACCATCCCGCCAAATGCCGTCAAGAAAAAGGTGATCAACAGCAGTGCGGCCTCCTCACGGTGGCTGCGCATCAGGCTGCGCAAGTATGCCGCATCCACAAGTCCGGATACGGCCACGATGATGATGGCGCCCAACACGGCCTTGGGCAAGGTCTGGAAAAGCGGGGTGAGAAAGGTCAAGGTGAGGGCAATGACGGCGGCGGAAATCAGGGCGCTCATGCCGGTATTCGCCCCGGCCCGGTCGTTGACGGCCGTGCGGGAAAAGCCGCCGGTTGTGGGGTACGCTCCGAACAGGGAGCCGAGCACGTTGGCAGCACCCAGCGCCCGCAGTTCCTGGTCGGCATCCACTTCGTGGTCCCCTCGACGTTGCGCAACGGCGCGGGCCACGCTGTACGCCTCCATGAAGGCGATGAGCGCCAATGTTCCCGCCATGGGCAATAGCACTTGAAGGTCTGCCCAATCCAAGGAGGGAACCGCAAATCCGGGGAGGCCGGAGGGGATGGAGCCCACCACCTGTATGCCCAATTCCTCGAGTTGACCCAGCCGGACGGCCAGAATGCCCAGAACCACCACGGCCAGCGATCCGGGGATGCGGGGTGCCCAACGGCGCAGCCCAAAGATTACGCCCACCGCAGTCAGGGCCATCGCGAGGGTGGGCAGGTGGACGCCCCCGACCTCACGGGCCGCGTCGGCCAAAAGGACATGGAGCTGCGCACTTCGTTCGATCGGGATACCCAGCACACTCGGCAGTTGGTTCAGCCCGATGATCAGAGCGGCCGCGCTGGTAAATCCGCTGATGACGGGGCGCGACAGGAATTGGGCGAGGAACCCCATCCGCAGGATGCCCAGCATCAGCTGAATGGCCCCCATCATGAGGGCGAGAAGCAGGGCGAGCTCGATGTAGCGGTCCGTTCCCGCCACGGCCAGCCCCGCCAGTCCCGATGCGACCAGCAGGGAGTCCATGGCCACCGGTCCCACCGCCAATTGACGGGAGCTGCCGAGAAAGGCATAGACAACCTGGGGTATGAGGGCGGCGTACAATCCGTAGACCAGTGGAAGGCCGGCAATCATGGCATAGGCCATGCCCTGCGGAATCAACATGACGCCCACTGTCAGACCGGCGGGCAGGTCGCCCGCGAAGTGCTTGCGTGAATAATGCGGGAGCCAATCGAGGGCGGGAATCCAAGACTTCACATTGCAAAGTACAGGCGAAACCCCGCGATGGGCCGCCACTCAGGTTACCCACCGCACGAAACCGCTCAAAACTCGAGGACTTCGATCCGGTTGCGGTGCAGTTCAATGGTCCCTTCGCGCTCCAGCTGCTTGAGGATCCGCGAAACGACCACACGAGAGGTGTGCAGGTCGGCGGCGATTTCCGCGTGCGTGGTGTCCAGCGTGGTCGTGCCGTTGACCTTGACCCGGTCGCTCAGGTATTTGGTCAATCGGCCGTGAAGGTCCAAAAAGGCGAGGGAGTCCATGGCTTCAACCAGCTCCTGAAGTCGGGTGTTGAAGCTCTCGATGACGAATTGGCGGAAGTCGCTGTATTCTCCAACCCAGTCGTACGCTTTTTCCATGGGAACAATGACCAAGGAGCTGTCCTGTTCGGCCACCGCTCGGATGGAACTTTTGGAAACCCCAAAGAAGCTGCCCAGCGTCATGGCACAACTGTCGCCTGCTTCGAGGAAATAGATGAGCATTTCGTCCCCTTGTTCATCGACCCTCAAAATCTTGATGGCCCCTTGCAAAAGGAGGGGCAGCCCGGGAATGGGGTCACCCACGTCCATGATCAGCGTGCCCTTCGGCACCTCCATGAACTTCCCTTGGGCCGCAATGGTGTCAATCAAGTCGCTGTTGAGCACGTGCCCGTATGTCTCCTCCAACGTGGTGCGCATGGGATGAAATTAACGGATTTGAAGGAGGGTCAATCCCGGCTGCCTGAACCGTGCGAACCGGCTCCCCGGTCGCTCCGCTGTCCGCCTGTGCCTTGGGGCTTTCCTCTTCCGCCACCCGGCCTGCGTCGCTTGTTTCGACCTCCGTTTGACTGCCCGCCTTGGCCTTGCGGTGCGCCACCTTGTCGGTTTCCGGCCGAACCGCCAGGTCTTCCGGTGCCCGGGCCACGACCGCGGTTCCTGCCACCTTTGCGTTTTCCGCCACCATTGCCACCTCGGCCATCGGATGGTCCGGAGCCACCTGGGCGTCCCGAATCCAAGGGGATGGCGGGCAAGGGGAGGTGGTATTCGTGGTCTTCGATGAGCGGCACCTCCCGGCGAATCAGCCGTTGGATGTCCCTCAAGAAAGTGCGTTCGTCCTCTTCGTTGCAGAAGGAGATGGCCACGCCTTCAGCGCCGGCCCGACCGGTGCGGCCGATTCGGTGCACGTAGGTCTCCGGGATGTTGGGAATCTCAAAGTTCACCACGTGACTGAGCTCGTCCACATCGATGCCCCGGGCGGCAATGTCAGTTGCGACCAGCACACCGAGGTCGCCCCGCTTGAAGGCCTTCATCGCCTTTTCACGTTGGGGCTGCGATTTGTTGCCGTGTATGGCCTCGCTCCGCACGCCTTCTTTGCGCAAGTGCCGGACCAGCTTGTCGGCGCCATACTTGGTCCGCGTGAAGACCAAGGCGCTGGTGACGTCGGGCGCGGTCAACACATCCACCAGCAAGTGCTTCTTCTCTGCTTGTCGCACGAAGTAGACGCGTTGGTCCACGGTTTCGGCCGCCGAACTCCGGCGTTCCACCTCCACGGTGATCGGATCCCGCAGGATGGTGTCGGCCAACTCCTGGATGTTCTGCGGCATGGTGGCCGAGAAGAACAGCGATTGTCGCTCTGGTGGGAGCAGCTTGATCACCTTCCGGATGTCGTGAATGAAGCCCATGTCCAGCATGGTGTCTGCCTCATCCAGAACGAAGTACTCGAGGTGCTTCAGGCTGATGTATCCCTGGTCGATCAGGTCGAGCAGGCGGCCGGGCGTGGCCACGACAATGTCTACACCGCGGTTCAATGCGGCCACCTGTTTGCCCTGCTTGACACCGCCGAAAATCACGGTGTGATGGATGTTCAGGTGCTGGCTGTAATCGCGGATGCTCTCGCCAATCTGTGCAGTCAGCTCACGTGTGGGGCTGATCACCAATCCACGGATGACCCTTCTGGCGTCGCGCCGCGGCTGATTGCCCAAATGGTGCAGCATGGGCAGAGAGAATGCCGCGGTTTTTCCCGTACCGGTCTGGGCAACGCCGAGGACGTCTTTGCCTGCGAGTACGTGGGGGATGGCCTGGGCTTGAATGGGGGTGGGGGTATCGTAACCAAGGGGTTCGATGGCCCTCATGAGGGGTTCGCTCAATCCGAGCGAATGGAAATCGGTCAAAGGATATGGGTTTGACGCAATCTCACCACCCATTTTTTCGGGTCACGCCTGCGTCGTGCAGGGCAAAGGTAGGTCCGATCTCTCCTTCAAAGTCATGAATCACGCTTGCGTTGTGATTCCTTTTGTTTGCGGGGAGGAAAGATCAGTCCAGCTGCTCCCCGTGCTGGCTTTCGTCCAGCCCCAGGGTCTCCTGCCACCCGCTGACCCTCAAGGGAATCACCTGGTCGACCAGCATGAACAGCAGATAGCTTCCGCCAAAGGTGAACACGGCCACGCCCAAGAGTGAAATGATGTGCCACGTGAAAGTGGTGGTCTCCCCGGAGGTCAGTCCCACTTCGGCAGCGAACACGCCCGTGAGGATCATGCCGACAATGCCACCCACGCCGTGAGATGGGAATACATCGAGCGTGTCGTCCAGGGCCGTGCGCTTTTGTCGTGAGATGGCCCAATTGGACACCAGTGCTGCGATGAAGCCGATGAGCACACTCTCATGCACGGCAACGAATCCTGCGGCCGGGGTGATGGCGACCAGGCCTACGATGGCACCAATACAAGCGCCTACCGCACTCATCTTACGGCCTTGAAAGCGCTCGAAGAAGATCCAGGTGATCATGCCGGAGGCTGAGGCGAAGTGGGTGTTGGCAAATGCGAGCACAGCGTCGCTGTTGGCGCCCAACGCAGAACCTGCATTGAATCCAAACCATCCAAACCAAAGCAAGCCGGTTCCGAGAATGATGAAGGGGATGTTGGCGTGCTCCAATCGGTCGGTCTTTCGCGGTCCGAGGAAGACCGCACCTGCAAGGGCGGCAAATCCGGCGGACATGTGCACCACCGTTCCGCCCGCGAAGTCGAGCACGCCGAGGTTCATCAGCAGCCCGTCAGGGTGCCACGTCATGTGGGCGAGCGGCGCATAAATGAACACCGAGAACAGCACCATGAACAGGATGTAGCTGCGAAACCGGATGCGGCCCGCCATGCTGCCCGTGATGAGCGCAGGCGTGATGATGGCAAACTTCAACTGGAACAGCGCGAAGAGCAGGAAGGGGATGCTGCTGCCGATGCGCGGATGGGGTGCGGCTCCGACACCCGCGAAGTTGAGGAATGTCAAGGGGTTGCCGATGATGCCCCCGATGCTGTCTCCAAAGCACAAACTGAATCCGAATACGACCCAGAGGATCGAGATCACGCCCAGCGCCACGAAGCTCTGCAGCATCGTGGAGATGACGTTTTTCCGATCGACCATACCCCCGTAGAAGAAGGCCAGTCCTGGCGTCATGAGCAGCACGAATGCGCTGGCCACCACCATCCAAGCCACATCACCGGGATTGGTTTCGATGACTTCACCCCAGCCACTGTTGGAGGATGCGAGCGACCCACCAAAAACGGCCATCAAAACAAAAGCGGCCAATGCCAAGAAGTTCACCTTTCTGCCCATGCTTGATTCGATTCAATGGTCGGTTTGGAAAGGCGCAAAAATAGCAATCGATTTGGTAAAAAAGAAACGCAACTAACTGACAGCTAGCAATTTAAACGTGTACTTTGGACACGGGCCACCGACGCCAAGCACTACGTGAGGGACTAGGACACGCCGTGAGCCAAGGCGTAAAACAGGTTGTCAGTCAATTTCTGGAAAAGGCTGCGCGAAGGCGTGGCCTTTTCTATGCGCTCACAAACCGACCGCCACCACCGAAAACACCGCGCCGAGCACATCCACCCAACGCCCATCATTGGGCATGGATCACACCGCCGACCGCGTAGCGCAAGCCGCACATATCATTCGAAGGATTCCAAGCCACGAGGAGCGCGAGCGCATCATGCAGCAGCTGGAGGAGGACGGGGATTTACCGCCGAAGGCATCGAGGCCGTGAGGCGGGCGGTGGGTTACTGTGGTAGTGGTACGATGCGCTGGCGATTAGACAAGCTACAGTCTGGATCTGTTTCGCAGATGTAGCCTGGTGGAAGCTGATCTGGGCAGCCATAAAGGCAGGTCATAGTGGCACCATCGAGGTTGGCATCAGAGAGGTTGGCATCAGAGAGGTCGGCATAAGAGAGGTTGGCATCAGAGAGGTCGGCATCAGAGAGGTTGGCATCAGAGAGGATGGCATT
>JAURDB010000089.1 GCA_030828175.1 Flavobacteriales bacterium | reverse complement strand
TGGCGATGGAGTTTGTGACGACGTAGATCCCTGTGTAGGTGAATTGGATGCTGTGGGGGTCTGCAATGGAGATTGCCAGAGTGACACCAACGGAAACGGCATATGCGATGTGGATGATGTGGCCGGTTGCACTTACTCGGGTGCCACGAATTACGCTTCAGGCGCTACAATGGACAACGGAAGTTGTGCTTTCGATTTGTCCTCGGCATGTCCTGCGGATGTGGACGAGGATGGTTTGATCGGAGTGAACGACGTCCTCCTGGTCCTTTCAGGATTTGGTCAAACTTGCCCATGATGTCATCCTGAGATAGGAACACGAAAAAGCCCGGCATTTGCCGGGCTTTTTGTTGGAGGTCTGGAGCGGATTCGAACCGCTGTAGCAGCTTTTGCAGAGCTGAGCCTAGCCACTCGGCCACCAGACCGTCTTTTCCCCACCGTTGCGGGGATGCAAATATACGGAAGGTGTGCGGGAGGGTTTCAATGGAAGTACATTTCCTGTCGTGACCGAAACCGCAACGATGGGATACGGCTGGCGCTCATGGCCAGCCAATGCTTTGACCCTCACCAACATGGGGGCGGGAGCTTTGGTTTGTTGGTGGGCCGCGTCTGAGTTCGATCTCGGGTGGGCACCCTCAGAATGGTTGGAATCACTGGGCATGTTGGAGGGGTGGATGGACCTTTTGGGCGTCCGAGAACGTCGGATAGCAGGCATGCTTTGGTTGCTGGCCGTATGGATGTTCGGTCAGTTTTGCGACTTGTTGGACGGAGCCGTGGCGCGCGCCATGAAAGCAGAGGGCCCCCAAGGTGTGATGTTGGATTCAATGGCAGACCTTGTTTCGGCGGGACTGGCTCCTGCATTTGTGGGCATGGCGCTGATGACGGAATGGCGCGCCATGGGTGGCCTTCCTGAAGGATGGGCTTGGACGGTCATTCTTCCTCTTTTGGTGATGTTGGCAGCGGCATGGCGCCTCGCGCGGTTCACCCGCGGTGCCTTGTTGCAGGAGGAAGGTGCCAAGGGGGATGATCGTTTTGATTTCGAGGGGTTGCCCGCGCCATTTGCTGCTTTGTATTGGGGCGGTTTGGTTTGGACTTGGTCGCAGTGCCCTGGATGGGGATGTGATGCGCTTTGGACCCTCGGCTTGGTGGGCAGTCTTCTCTTGCCATTGGGCATGGTGTCCACTTTGCCCCAGGTTGGCTTCAAGCATTGGGGGAAGCGAAAATCATGGGATTTGCAACGGCTCATATGGCTGCTTGGGGCCTTGTTGGCTTGTGTTTGGGCCGGTCCGCTGGGAGGCGTCCTTGCCTTAATTTCGTACCCGTTATTCGGTGCTGTTTCGCACCGCTTTGGCACCCTCAATTGAAATCTGACATGGTATTCCACGCGGCCATCGACATTCTTCCTCTCCCTGCACTGCTCGACCCCCAGGGAAAGGCGGTCACCAACAACTTGCCCAACATCGGGCTCGGTCAATTGACCAACGTCCGCATCGGAAAGCACATTACCCTCGATATCGAGGCCGGTTCTCGGGACGAAGCGGAACAGTTGGTCCACAAAGCCTGTGAGCAGTTGTTGGCCAATCCCATCATGGAGCGTTTCGAATTCCGTGTTTTCACGGCAGAAGAGGCTGCGGTATAAGGTTGCATTGGCACTGTGTGACCTGGGTTTCATTTGAACCGGAAGCCACACCACACTTTTGTCCTCTGACAGCAAGTGAAGCCTGCAAGGCAGCTTGACATCTGATTTGGTTACGTGGCCCGCCGGACTTCCGGTGGGTCACGGTTTTTATGGGCTAATTTGCCCTTCCCTTCGGTTAGATTCACAACACACCATGACCCTGCAGAACTTCTCACTCGCGCTCTTCGCCGCCGTTATCTTCGCCGCCTGCGCAACACAGGATTCCGATATGTCCGATACAGCTACCACAGAGGCCCCTACAGCGAAGAAGATTCCCTTGGAATTGACCGACCACGGCGATACCCGGGTTGACAACTATTTCTGGATGCGCCTCAGCGATGCACAGAAGGAGGCGGAGACCCCCGATGCCCAGACGCAGGATGTGCTGGACTACCTGGCGGCTGAGAACGATTACATCGACGCCACGTTGGCCCATACGGAAGGGTTGCAGGAAAAGCTGTTCGATGAGATCGTGGGCCGAATCAAGAAGGACGACCAGAGCGTGCCGGTCCGTGACCGTGGATATTGGTATTACACCCGATACGAGGACGGAAAGGAGTATGCCATCAACTGCCGTAAGCCCGCAGGTGAAGAGACCCGTTATGAGGAGTGCAGCGGAGCCGAGGAGGTCATGATGGACCAGAACGTGATGGCGGAGGGTTTCGATTATTTCTCCATGGGTGGCATGCGCGTCAGCGATGACAACAACCTGGTTGCCTTCGGAGTGGATACGGTCAGCCGCCGTCAGTACACAGTGCGGTTCAAGGACCTTTCCACGGGGGAGTTGCTCGCCGATGAGATCCCACTGACGACGGGTGGTGCCACGTGGGCGGCCGATAACAAAACGGTCTTCTACACCCGCAAGGACCCCCAGACATTGCGCAGCTACCAGATTTATCGGCACGTCCTCGGTACGCCCGTGGAGGACGATGTGCTGGTCTACGAGGAGACCGATGAGACGTTCAGTTGCGGTGTCTACCGCACCAAGAGTGATGCCTATCTCGTGATTTACACGTCCCAAACCTTGTCTCAGGAATACCGCGTCCTTCCGGCTGACGATCCGATGGGCGAGTGGAAGGTGGTGCAGCCCCGCGAGCGGGACCTCGAGTATGGAATCAGCCACTATGGCGACCATTTCTACATCGTCACCAACCTCGACGCCAAGAACTTCCGACTCATGAAGACGCCGGTCAACGCCACGTCAAAGGACAACTGGGAGGAGGTCATCCCGCACCGCGATGACGTGTTGCTAGAAGGCATCGAGATCTTCAAGGACTTCTTGGTCGTGGAGGAACGGAAGGAAGGCCTGAACCAGATCCGCATCCGGAACTGGGAAGGCAGCCGGGATGAGTACCTCGAGTTCAATGATCCCGCATACACCTGCGGTACAGGGTCCAACCCCGATTTCAACACGGAGATCCTGCGCTTCGGCTACAGCTCCATGACGACGCCGAGCACGACATATGACCACAACATGCGCACGGGTGAGCGCATCATGCTCAAGCAGCAGGAAGTGATCGACGACAACTTCTCCCCGGACAACTACACATCCGAGCGCCTCATGGTGGAGGTGCGAGATGGCGTCAAGGTTCCGGTCAGCATGGTGTACCGCAAGGGAACCGAGCGAAATGGAGAGAACCCCTTCTTGCTTTATGCGTACGGCAGCTATGGCAGCAGCATGGACCCCTACTTCTCCAGCGTTCGACTTTCTCTGCTGGATCGGGGCTTTGTTTACGCCATCGCCCACATCCGCGGGGGACAGGAAATGGGACGGCAATGGTACGAGGACGGCAAACTCCTGAAAAAGCAGAACACGTTCAACGACTTCGAGGACGTGGGACGGGCCATGGTTGCGATGGGTTACACTTCTCCTGACCACATGTATGCGATGGGAGGTTCTGCAGGGGGGCTGTTGATGGGTGCCGTAATGAATCAGGCGCCGGATCTCTTCAATGGTGTCGTTGCGGCGGTGCCCTTTGTGGACGTGATCAATACCATGCTCGACGAGACCATTCCATTGACCACTTTCGAGTTCGACGAATGGGGCAACCCCAAGAATGAGGAGTACTACCACTACATGAAGTCGTACAGCCCGTATGACCAAGTGAAGGCCCAGGACTACCCGAACACCTTGGTGACCACGGGGTATTGGGACAGCCAGGTGCAGTATTGGGAGCCGGCCAAATGGGTGGCAAAGCTGCGCGAGCTGAAGACCGACGACAACCGTCTGTTGTTCCACACCAACATGGATGCAGGCCATGGCGGTCAGTCCGGCCGTTTCCGTCGCTACCGTGAGGTGGCCTTGGAATATGCCTTCATGCTCGACCTCGAGGGCATCGACAGCTGAACCCCTGAACGCAGGCGAATTCCTACCTGCTTTGCTGTAACTGCAGCCCTGTTCCAAGCGTAAATTGCGGTCTATGCAGTCGCTTCAATCATCGTCCAGGGTGGCGATGCGTCTTGGTTTTATTTGGTTGATTGTAGCAGGTCTGGCAGGTTGCCAGGCACCTGCCGAGGAGTTTGCTACGTCAGATTGGACGCCCATTGTGGCAGTGCCTTTGGTGGACACCTATTTTGATTTGGAGGACATCTTGAACGGGTTGACCGACAATTTGGATACCGTTCCCATCGAGGCTGCAGAGGGTGGAACGCTCGTTTTCCTCTACGAGGAGGATTTTACGGGAACTTTGGCTGAAGAGTGGCTTTCCATTCCCGATGTGGAGGAAGCGGCGGAATTGTTTTTGGACGAAGTGGTGGCCAGTGCCGTCAATGTTTCTCCTCCGGGAGCGGTTCTCATGCTGTCCGACACCATGGTTTCCGAGATGAAGGTGGACAATCCGCCGGGTGCACTCATTGACCTGGTAAACCTTGCCCAGGGACAGTTGAATTTTGTTGTGGAATCGACAATGGGCGATGGCGTGGAAGGCCAGTTGACCATTCCCAACCTCTTGGATCCGATTGGCATGCCGTGGAGCGTTGCGTGGACGGATGCCATGTTGGATGGAGGCAGTTTTGAAGTGCAGGAAGACCTCGAGGGCTGGAGCATCTTGCCTGAGAACCCCAATGTGGAGGATACCAACCTGGTCCGGGCTTTTTTCGATGTTTTCGTGATCAATGACCCCATGCATACGGCGCAGGCGGGTGAGGGCTTGTCGGCGGCATTCAGTATGACAGGATTGACGTTCGATCGGGTGGAGGGTGACTTTGGATCTTCCGAGATTTTCCTCGAGGAGGGAACGACGAGTTTGTCATTTCTCGACGACAGGTTCACCGTATTCGGTGCCGAATTGGCAGAGGCCAAGCTGTTTCTTGAAATCACCAATGCTTTTGGCGTGGAAGCCAGCCTAGACTCCGTTGATTTGATTGCTTTTCAGGACGGTGTGGTGGTGAATGAATTGACAACGACGGCGCCTGCATTGTTTGTGCCGGGAGCCACTGGGAACTCGGCTTCACCTTCTGTGACCACATGGCAGTTGGATTCCGAGAACAGCAATGTGGCTTCGTTCATGAATTCAGAGATTGAGTCGGTCGAATTGAGCGCCTGGGTGCGCTCGAATCCCAACGGCGTGTCTCCGGCTAATCCCAACTTTGTGGATGCGGACGGGTTTGTGAATGCGCAATTGAGGGCCGAGGTGCCGCTTGGGTTCCGGGTTGAGCAGTTGGATTTCTTGGATACCGTTGGCTTCGAATTGGACCTCGGAGAGGAGGTGGTGGAATTGGATTCGGCTGAGTTGAGGATCATCCTCCACAATGGTTTCCCTTTTGGTGTCAACCTGGAAGTCGTGCTGTTGGACGATCAATTTGTGGCGGTTGATAGTTTGTCCGTGAGTCCGCTGCCGATTTTTACCGTTCCTGTTTTGGACGGTGCCGGCACTGTGGTGGAGCCGGGTGTCTTTGTGCACGACGTCCATTTTGACTGGGAGAGGGCCCAAGTTTTGGAATCCGCTGAGTATGCCCTCCTCAAAGTGACATCGAGCACGCTGGGAGCTCAGGCAGCAGAATTCGTTTACCTCACGGAGGACCAAGGCCTCGGTTTGGAATTGTCCGTCAAGTGTTTCACCCGGATAGAGCCATGATGAGGAGTGCTTGGATATGGGTTGCAGGGATTGTCTGTTGGTGCTATCCGGTTCGGGCCCAGCTGGGTCCCATGGAATTGGTGCCTGAGTGGGGTCAAGCGGGATGGTCGAACCCCGCCATGTTGCATCCTTCGGGGAGCCATATTCTGCTGGGCGGACTTTCGGGTTTTCAAGTAGAACTTGATCATACGGGTCCCGTTTATTCTGATTTCATCGATGCAGAGGGTTGGGTGGACCCCATGCTGATGCTGGAGGGCATGGACCCAAGGGAGTCCATCGCTTCCAGGGCAGAAGTGCCCCTTATATCATTGGGTTTCCGAGATGAAAGGCGTTTTGAGTTCCGCTTGCGGAGCCGTCTGGTGACAGAGCAGCAGTTTGACTACGACAGGGATCTATTCGATATCGCCTGGAGGGGAAATGGTCACCCAGACAACATTGGCAGGCCGATTTCGCTCTCAGATATGGGATTCAATGCGCAGGCCTACCTGGACCACGGAGTCAGTGTGGGTGCCATGGCCAAGGAGGATAAACTTTGGTTGGGTTGGGGAATCCACCTTCTGAATGGGGTCGGAGCATTCCAAACCGACGGTTTTGAGGCGATTTGGACGACGGACTCATTGGATTACAGCTGGGAACTGCAGGGAGGAGCTACGTTCAATGCCGCAGGTCTTGATTTGGATTCCCTGTTGGGTGGAGGAGAAATCGAAGTGCCAGGAAAGGGGGGACTGCCTCCCACGCTGGGGGCGGGTGTGGCTTTTGATTATGGTTTGTTGTGGCGCATGTTGCCTTGGTTTGATCTCGAAGCTTCTGTTGAGGGAAGAGGGGGTATGCGTTGGCTGGAATCTCTTTCGCGAAAGGAGGTCGGATCGGATGTGTTTGTCTTGCAGGGATTGGATTTGGTCCAGGAATGGGGAGATAGGGATTCGCTGCCCCAAGATTCGATTCCGGAAGCCTTCGAAGACTGGTTGCAGGGAATGCAGGATTCACTGGCCCAGACATTTGCACTGGAAGGAGTACCCGGTGTGGCGGGTGCATTTGACACCCGGGTGCGGGAGACGTGGAGGTTGGGGTTCCGTTTCAGGCCTGTCAAGGCTTTGGAAATCAGTGTGCTCGCATACCGCCAATTCAGGTTTGGTCAGACAGAGGAGGGCGGTGTTTTTGGATTGACTTATCGGCTGCGGGGAAATGTGACGACCCACATCCAAGGGCAATTTCATGCCGATCGTTGGTTGTGGGGTGCGGGTCTTTCCCTCAGGGGTGGACCCCTCAGGTTTTCCGCATCAGCCCGTCACATTCCCGGTCTGATTTGGCCTTTGGACTCTGGGCACTGGCAAGGCCAGGCAGGCGTTTCCTTTGATATCGGCTACCGACAGAAGAAGCCCAAGCGGAAGAAAAACGATTTGGGCACAGGAAAGGGAATGTGGCACTGAGACGGTGGCGTTCTGCTAGCCGTTCAGGAAGTCTTCATACCCTGTGCCAAGGAGGAATTGTTTCAAGGAATAGGCTTCCACATCGAAATACACCGCTGACCAGCCTGCCTCCAGGGCTCCTTCGACGTTCGCCTTGGTGTCGTCTATGAGCAAGGTTCGCTCGGGCGTCAAGCCATATTCCTTGGCTACATGGACATAGGTCTCAGGGTGGGGTTTGCGTTTGCCCAACCTGTGGCTGTATATGATTTGACGGAAGGCACTGGAGAACTGACGTCCTCGGTTCCTTAGAATGTCCTGCTCGAAATGGGCGGCGTGTATGGCATTGGTGTTGCTCAGAAGCAGGAGGTCAAAATGCTTTTCAAGGGATTGAATCCACCCCGTTGTTTCGGGACGGAGCCGTAGGAGCAATGCGTTCCACGCCTCTTGAACTTGTGCGATGCTCGTGCCGCTGTTGCACTGGTTGCACAACTGAAGTAAGAAGTCCTGATTGTCTATTTCGCCGCATTCCAATGCATCGAACAAGCGGGATTGGGAACCGTGCCGGAATTCTCTTTCAAACTGAGGGAACCCGAGCTTAGCGAAAGCTCGGCTTGTCAATTGGTGGTCAATCTCGTAAAGGACCCCTCCAAAATCCAGCACGACGTGCTCGTACTGTTGCCAATCGATGGGAAAGAGGGCGGTGATGGGCATTACTGTTTCAGGATCCAAGCCTGGCCCAGTCCGTGATGCTCATCAAGCCCTCTGCGAAAAGCGCGGGCTTGGGATGCATCGTGGAAACAACCTGCAGATACACGGTGCTGTCCATTTGGTCCGGGAAGAATGGACGTGCTGTACCCCAGAGATTCGAAGCGACGTGCCAAACCCGCAGCACGGGCCATGTTGCTGAATGTGCCGGCAATGACGTGGTGGGCGCAACCCGAGGAGATGGGCTGGGACGATGGCAATGGCATGACGGCCTCTGTGGGAACCGGTTCGATCGCGGGTGCATCAGCGTCCAAGAAGGCGAGACTTTCTACATTCTCGGTTTCGGGAAACCGGATGTCTTCACCATCAATTCGGGGCAGATAAGGGGACTCCAGTGCAGCACCAGGCAGGGCGAAGCGGAACTCGTCTTGGTTGGATTTGCCCCACCACAGGGTTCCACCCACGAGCAAGGGCAGCGCGATTACGGCAGCGAGTCGGAGCAGGGTGACCGAAACCGATGTAGCGGCAACATCTTGCCCTTCGATGGGGGTGGGTCCGACGGTTTCCGATGCAGGGGTGGGTGCTTCGGTTGGTGGTGCTGTGGTCGCTTTTTTCTCTTGGGAGAACTCTACCCAAGGAATCCTTGACAGACCCGGAGGAGCATAGCGTTCGCCCAGTCGGGACTCCGGGGCAAAGCCGACTTGGCCGGAAGCGTTGAGGTACATCCTTCCCAATCCGGGAATGGTTTCCGTCCCGCCGTTCTCAATGATTTCGCGAAGGCGCTGAACTTCCCCGTCAATCAGGGCGGAAGCAGCATCATTTGTGCAACCTGTCGCCCTGCGAATTTCTTGCTCGAGGAGCCCGTCCCTGATGGTGAGTTTCGCGTTGAACGCAACATCTCTTCCCGGGGGCACCCATTCCCCCTTGTCTGCATCGAATCGAGCGGGGATGGGGTGTGCTACGAAACCGCCCAATCCGGGGACCACAAGGCAATCGTGATCGTGCAGAAGCAATGGAAGCGCTTGCTTCAAGAATTCGTTTTTGGAATGGGCCTGCATGACTGCTGAGTCAAGCCGAAAATAAACCGTTTGTGCCGGTCGATGTCGCGGGAATCGATAAATGACCCATCAAGCGGTGTGGATGGCGTACCATTTTCGCACCTTTTCAAGGTCTTCCGGGGTGTCAACAGCACCGGGTGAATGGTGTTCCAGAACGGGAACCATGCCCAACGCAAGTCCGTGTTCCAGCCACCTCAACTGTTCCAGTTGCTCTTGTTTTTCCAGGAGGCCGGGTGCAAGCGATGCGCACCGCGCCAATTGACCTGGCGCAAAGCCGTAGATGCCGATGTGAATGTGATGGGGGCCTTCAAAAGGAATGGGACTTCGGGAAAAGTACAGGGCGCGGCCTCCTTTTCCTGCTGCTACTTTCACCCTTTGGCTCATCGGGATTTCGGAAGCCTTGGCGGGTCTCATGGCACTTACAATGTCCCATGCGCCGGTGCGAAGCGCATCACAAACAGCGGAAAGGTGGCTGGGGTCCGGAAAGGGTTCGTCTCCTTGCAAATTGAGCAGGGCATCGGACGAATTGTGGTCCCATGCATTTGCTGCTTCTGCACAGCGTTCGGTTCCGGAAATATGGTGATCGCCCGTCATTACGGCCTCGCCGCCGGCCTTGCGCACGGCAGCTGCGATGTCGGGATGGTCGGTGGCCACGCAGACCTTGTGGATGTCGGGGTGCTGGGTGGCTGCCCTCCAGGTGTGGACAATCATGGGCGTCCCACCAATGTCGGCGAGGGGCTTACCGGGCAGACGTGTGGACGCCATGCGCGCAGG
>JAURDB010000088.1 GCA_030828175.1 Flavobacteriales bacterium | reverse complement strand
GTCGTAATTACAGTCCCCATCGAGATATATGGTGGTGTTAGCAGGTGCCTCCATAGCCGGAGGGGTGTTGTCGTAAAGCTGCACGTACTGCTCGACCACAACGGATGAGTTACCACAGTCGTCTGTGGCCGTCCACTTCCGCAACCACGTGGTGGGACATCCACCGGAAATTTCGTGTGCCTCGATGCTGTAGTCGAGATCGGGATCACAGTTGTCCGACGCCGTGATGGGCACGAGCGCAGGATTGGCTGCATCGGTGGAATCCAAAATCACCAAGCAAGATTCCATGACGTAGGGCTCGTAATCATCCCAAGTGGGTGCCTCATTGTCCTCCACGGTAATCACTTGAGTGTAGGCAGTGTCATTGCCGCAAGCATCAACCGCCGTCCAGGTGCGCTCCACGGTGTAGCAACCGTTGAGTCCTAGAAGATTAACGATGACCTGGCCTTGAAAATCGGCATCAATGATCTCCTCGTCACCGGGCTCGCAGTTGTCTTCTGCAGTGAACTCGGCCACAGCAGGAAGCTCGTCCGTGCATTGGATGGTCACATCCGCAGGTGCATTCACCCAGGTAGGAGGCGTGTCATCCAGACGCTGGGTGGTGCAAGTGAAGACCTCGAACTCATTGTTGTCAAGATCGACACCCACGCAGTAGCAGGTCACGCTGGCATCACAGCCGTCTTTTGGCTCCTGGGGATCGCACGCGAGATCGACGAGTACGTCACCCATGGCTCCGGCTACTTCTTCTCCTTTGATGGTTCCGGACCAGCTGAACCAACCACCTGCACCATAGTTGCAGTTGCGGTCATTTCCGCCTGCACCCACCTGGAAACCGAAGTATTGATTGGCTGGGGCGTGGTTCAGGCTGAGCAAACTACCGTCCAATGAGCCGGCACCCTGGAGGTAGCTCAGGCCATTGTTCATGTAGTAGATGTCCCACTCGACGGTGGAAGTGTCCACAGGAGCACATCCTGCATCATACTTCAATCCGCCTCCATTGGCAACGTGATCGTTGTCAGAGGTCAAACCTTCGTAGGCGATGAAAATGTGCCAAATCTCCGAAGGGTCCGCCACACCGGCGACCGTACCTGAGAGAATGGCCTCTCCTGATTCGAACCGCTCCAACTGAAGACCCGCGCCCGTGGGCACGAAGTATTGGGAGTTCATGTTTCCCGGGATGTTGTAGAGCACCAACGCTCCAGCATTCGATCCACTGTTGGGATAAGCCGTTGTGGCCGTACACAATTGGCGGTTGTTGTCTCTCTCAGAAACGAGCAGACAATCGGCTGTTCCAATCTCTTGGCCTTCGGCGTCAAAGACAGCCGGGCTGTCGGGACACGTGACCGCGTCGAGGTCGGCAAGACATTGCACCGTCGTGTTCTCACACGTGGCGTCAATCGTCAGCTGCGTCCACACTGGGGAGCAACATCCGATCGAAAAAAGAACCGCAAACAAGCGGGGTAACAATTTGGACATGGTTAAGGTTTTGGATGGGTTGGCTTATTAAGCAGTTGTAATGACCATAAAATTGGTTTGACACTGTTTCACTTACTTCGAAATTATTATCAACCCCGCTGTAAATCGCCACCGCTCACGAAGTCCGTATTATTTTTTCGCCTTAAAATCATATTTGTTCTTCCAATTTGTCTTTTTCATCGACAAAAATGGTCCGGGTTTGTAATTGTATCCATCCTCCATCTGCCCATCCCATGAAAGCAACCTGCTCAGGTATCTTTGATTCGTGGCTAAAGGCAGTAAACGCAGTCTGGAAGCGGGCAACCGCACCATGCAAGACGATCCATCGTTGCACGCCTATCGACTTTTGAGTACCGCTCGGTCCATGGCGGACCTGTATGAGGCACACGCCAAACTCACTTCCAAGTACGTGCACGCCTGCGCCCATGGGCACGAGGCAATACAAATCGCCGCTGGGCTGCAACTGCAGCCGCAGGATTATCTCTACGCATATTACAGGGACGATGCGATGCTGCTGGCCCTGGGGATGGAGCCCGAAGAGCTCATGCTTCAGCTCTTTGCCAAGGCATCTGACCCTTTCAGTGGTGGACGGACTTACTACGGTCATCCTGCATTGAAACGTGAAGGATTTCCCAGAATCCCTCACAATTCATCCGCCACTGGAATGCAGGTGATTCCGGCCACTGGCGCCGCCATGGGTCTACAATACCGGGAAAACCAAGGACTGGGTCAGGAAATTGAGGGGGCAGAACCACCCGTGGTACTGTGCTCCATAGGCGACGCAGCCATGACCGAAGGGGAGGTAGCGGAAGCCTTTCACATGGCTACGTTGCGTCAGCTACCCATTGTGTATCTGGTCCAAGACAACGGCTGGGATATCTCGGCCAATGCCGAGGAAATCCACTTCGGGGATGCCATCACTTTTGCCGCGGCATTCCCCGGCATACAGACCCGATCCATCAGCGGGCATGATTTCGACGCTTCGCGCGAGGCCATGGAATGGGCTTTCGATATCGCCCGCCGCGAACGTCGCCCAGTGCTCATTCATGCCAAAGTCCCATTGCTGGGACACCACACGAGCGGTGTCAGGCGCGAATGGTACCGCGATGACCTCGAAGAAGCCCAAACCCGCGATCCCCTGCCCCACCTCGAAGCAGCGCTGATTGGCAAAGGCTGGACAAGTGGAGAGCTCGAGTCCATCCGAACGTCCTGCACTCAAGTCGTGGCGCAGTCGTTTGAGCGCGCCCGAAACGCACCGGAACCAGACCCCGCGCTTTTGATGCAAACGGCCTTGGCCTCTTCGCCAGAAACAGAGGAACGAGGCCAGCGGGTAGGAGCCGATGAGACACCACAGATCATGGTGGATCAAGCCCTTCATGCCATGCAGGAAATATTGGGGTCAGACCCCATGACCCTGCTCTACGGTCAGGATGTTGGAGGCCGGCTGGGTGGTGTCTTCAGAGAGGCTGCCACCTTGGCACAGAAATTCGGAAATCACAGGGTGTTCAACACCCCCATCCAAGAAGCCTTTATCGTAGGAAGCACCGCAGGAATGAGTGCCGTTGGGCTCAAACCCATTGTAGAAATCCAGTTTGCCGATTACCTCTGGCCCGGCCTGAATCAGCTGTTCACTGAACTTTCTCGCAGTTATTTCCTCAGCAATGGTCAATGGCCCATCAAAAGTGTGATTCGGGTCCCCATTGGCGCCTACGGTTCTGGCGGCCCTTACCACAGCTCGAGCATTGAAAGCGTGCTCACAGCCATCCGGGGAATCAAAGTGGCTTACCCAAGCTGCGGAGCCGATCTCAAGGGATTGCTGAAAGCTGCCGTTGCTGACCCCAATCCCGTCGTAGTACTGGAGCACAAGGGCCTTTATTGGTCCAAAGTACCGGGCACGGATGGCGCCAAGACCCCTGAACCAGACGAAGGGTATCTGCTTCCCTTGGGACGTGCACGCACGGTGTTGCGTGCAGAGTCCGACATGGGCCCTGAACCGTGCATGGTGATCATCACCTATGGGCGCGGCGTTCATTGGGCGCTCGAAGCTGCAAAAGATCATCCAGGCCGCATTGAGATACTCGATTTGCGCTCCTTGGTCCCGCTGGACGAAACAGCCATTTTGGAAGCCGTCGCAAAATGCCACCGTTGTTTGGTGCTGACAGAAGAGCCCCCTCGGGGGAGTTTCGCGCAAGCGATTGCCGGCATCGTCGCGGACAAAGGATTCGAACACCTCGATGCTCCGGTGCGTTGTTTGGGCGCCATGGAAGTCCCCGCCATTCCATTGAATGAATCACTCGAACGCGCTGTCCTTCCCAATGCCGAACGCGTGAGTCAATCGTGCACCGATTTGCTTGCATTCTGAATTTGACCGTTTCCATCCCATTCAGCTCGCCCTTCACGCCCCCCTTCCGTACAATAGTGCAAGCTGGCCTGAACCAAAGTCCTGTTGATTGGTTCTGAAGGCTATGCCCCAGCGCAAGCAGCTTCATTCAACCGAAGGAAGGTCGCACCCAAACACCGTTCCATGTTCCGTAAAGGAAATCCAAAGGCTGACTTCAAACAGCGTCTTGGTGACCTTCGACCCGGGCGCTGCTTTGCCTCGTTTCAGGCACACCCCTGGCCAGCGAATCACCTTCTGTCTGCCACTGGAAAGTGGCAGTTGCTATCGCAGCTATAACCTTGTGAACCATCCGGGTTCTCTGCCCCAAGTGGCCGTCAAGCAGGTATCCAAAGGTGGAGGATCGCAATATCTCAACCAGCACCTCCAACCCGGTGACGTTCTGAATGTGGCCCCCCCGGAGGGTCACCTTTACAACCCGGAAATTGACCATACTGCGCACCACATCCTTCTTTTTGCAGCGGGCAGCGGCATTACGCCCTTGATTTCTGTGGCGCGTCACGCCCTTTCCGCACGCCCGGACCACAAAGTGACACTCATCTATGCCAATTCATCAGCACGCAACATCATGCTGCGCGACAAACTCGAGGATATGGCTGGTTCTGCGCGTTTTGAAGTATTCCACAT
Source organism: Flavobacteriales bacterium (assembly GCA_030828175.1). Taxonomy (GTDB): domain Bacteria; phylum Bacteroidota; class Bacteroidia; order Flavobacteriales_D; family Sanyastnellaceae; genus UBA8752. The sequence goes on along the minus strand of JAURDB010000088.1, from coordinate 5,251 downwards.
TCTAGGAGACGGCGCCACAGGGGAAGACCTATCCACTGGCAGGTTGGACCAAGCCAAACTGAATCGTCTCCTGACCCAATTCCGAGATGACTCCTTGCCTGAAGTGGCCTTCCAATCCGGCCCCTCAGGTTTCATGAACCTCATCGGTGAGGTATTGGGCCAGCAGAATCGGGAGTTGCCCCTATTCTCGTACTCCTTTCTCGAGCAACCTTTCCGGCACCAAGATGATCAATTGACATCGGAGGCCCTGTCCAACCTGACGGTTTCCATTGGAGGAATCACGCGTGAAATCCAAGACGTACCAAGGGGACAAACCCTGCTGGAAGCGGCGGACAACGCTGGAATCGCGATGCCAGCGAATTGCCGCAGCGGAATCTGCCACCGATGTAAGGCCCGATTGATTTCGGGGCACACGGTGGGCATGCCTGGTTCCGCTTCCGTCGGACGCCCTGTACCCAAAGGGTGGATTCTGTGTTGCCAGCAACGTCCGGGAAGCGACCTAGTTGAGATTTCCCTGGACTGACTCGACTCGCTCCTTTACAGGCGGTTGTCGATCATCGTGGTTCCCGGATACTTTGCCTGGTCAAATTTGAAAGCTCCATCAGGAACAAGTCCATTTCCTTCGAAGGAGGTGATGGTGTACACCACATCTGTTCCCTCGCGTCCCTTCACCACAAGGCGCACCACCTGCAACTGTTCGGAATCGATGAAGCACTGAATGGTATGAAAACTGCGCTCTTCAGCACCGTCAGGGTGCAAATCCACCCTGGACAATGAACGCCCGGCTTCCGTGACTTCACCTTTCCACACCTGCTTGAACCCGTCTTCCCAAATGGTGAACATTTGAGCAGGGTCCACACCATCTTCCGCGATGACCTCGGCGTCATCAACGTAGCACTCTCCCATTTCAGGTTCATAGGTCCACACCGTCTGACCATCGCAGACAATCACATAGTTCCCCAATTCAAGGTGGTACCTGTCCCCTTCAATCCACACTTCTCCGTCTTGGCTCATCTCCAGATCGCTCTGCAAATCCACCATGAGGGACGCATATTCTGCGTGAAAAGAGGAATACTGCTCCATCTTCTCCGAAACCTTCGACAACAGGGACGCCGCCCTCGGATCATCCTGAGCCAAGAGAGGTCCGGATGAAATCATGGCCATGACAAAAGCGGACAGAAAGGAAACAAGGCTGAAATTCATGCGAAGGCGAAATTAATCCGTGGTGATTTCTTCAGAACCACTCCCACGCAACAACTGTTCCAAACTTGCTTCATCGGGTATGAGCACCTTGCGTGCCTTGGACCCTTCAAAAGGGCCGATGACACCAGCCGCCTCCAGCTGATCCACCAGTCTGCCTGCGCGGTTGTATCCCAATTTCAGCTTGCGTTGAAGCAGCGACGTCGACCCTTGTTGATGGAGCACCAAGATGCGGGCAGCTTCCTCAAACATGCTGTCCCTCTCCTCATTGGCGATGTCCGCCATTTGCTCGCTGTGCTCATCCGGCACCTCTGGCAAAATCAGGGCATCGGGATAGCCGCGCTGGGAACCGATGAAATCCGTAATGGCCTCCACTTCCGGAGTGTCCACGAACCCACACTGAAGTCGGATCAGGTCGTTTCCGGTGGACAGCAGCATGTCTCCTCGTCCGATGAGCTGGTCGGCCCCACCTGCGTCGAGGATGGTCCGGCTGTCGACCTTGGACGTCACGCGGAAGGCCACCCGGCCAGGGAAGTTGGCCTTGATGGTACCTGTGATGATGTTGACGGAGGGACGCTGGGTCGCGATGATCAGGTGGATGCCGATGGCCCGCGCCAACTGGGCGAGACGGGCGATGGGCATCTCCACCTCCTTGCCCGCCGTCATGATCAGGTCCGCAAATTCGTCGATGACCAGCACGATGTACGGCAGGTAGCGGTGGCCGTTCTCCGGGTTGAGCTTGCGCCGGACGAACTTGGCGTTGTATTCCTTGAGGTTCCGGCACTGTGCGTTCTTCAGAAGCTCATAGCGCTGGTCCATCTCCAGGCAGAGCGACTTGATGGTGCGCACCACCTGGGAGTTGTCGGTGATGATGGCCTCTTCGCTGTCTGGCAGCTTCGCCAGATAATGCCGCTCGATGTGGTTGAAGAGGGTCAATTCCACCTTCTTGGGGTCCACGAGCACGAACTTCAGTTGGCTGGGGTGCTTCTTGTAGAGCAGAGACACCAACATCGCATTCAGTCCCACGGACTTACCCTGGCCCGTGGCACCGGCCATCAGCATGTGCGGCATCTTGGCCAAATCGAAGACGTAGGTCTCGTTCGAAATGGTCTTGCCGATGGCGATGGGCAGCGCCGCATCGCTGTTCTGGAATTTGTCGCTCGCGATCAGAGCGCGCATGCTCACCACGTCCGGATTGGAGTTCGGCACCTCGATGCCGATGGTACCCCTACCGGGTATGGGCGCTATGATCCGGATGCCGAGGGCTGCCAGGCTCAATGCGATGTCATCCTCGAGGTTCTTGATCTTCGAAATCCGTACGCCAGGCGCTGGGACGAGCTCGTACAAGGTCACGGTAGGGCCTATGGAGGCCTTGATGCTCGCGATCTCAATGCCATAGTTGCTCAGGGTATCCTCGATGCGCTGCTTGTTGGCTTCGAGTTCTTCCTTGCTCACCTCGGTCTTGCCCGAACCATGCGCGGCGAGCAGGTCAATGTTGGGCAATTCGAAGCGACTCAGCTCCAGCGTGGGATCGTATTCTCCAAAGGCCTGAACACGGGCATCGATTTCATCCTCTGTCAAGGAAGCCTCCTCTTCTGCCACCTCCACCTCCAAGGTTGCAGCTCCGCTTTCAGGCACTTCAGCACCCTGGTCGGACTCCTGAATTTCCGGTTCATGTGTGCTTGTGGCGGAAATCACCGTCGCCTCATCTTCAGGTAGGGATGCTCCGCCCATCTGCTCTCCCGTCTCCATGGGGCCGCCGCCCTCGATTTCCCGGGGGGAACCCCCATCTGCCGGCTCAACTCCGACCGGGCCATCATCCACAACGGGAAGGCGCCCAGGTTCCATGTATTCATCCCAATTGGACGCGTCATCGGCTTCAATTTCAGCCTGCGCCTCGTCCGGGTATCCAAAGTCCTCCTCGTCGGATTCTTCGTCCAGGCTGTCCGCTTCATTGTCAACCCCTTCTTCACGGGCAAAGAACTGGCGGATTCCCGCGGAGAGGCCCGGGTGTGCCACAGCCCAGAGTCCAAACGAAACCACCAGCAACATAACAGACCCTGCCAGCCCCACTGCAAAGCGGCTCCACTGGGTCATCCACAACCCGACCGCGCCGACCAGATGATCGTCTCCCCAGCCGGTAACGAGGCCCGTCTCTGGATTGAAACTCAGGGTGAGCAGGCCGATGCTCCATGGCAGCAATACGGATGCTACCAGCACACTTCTCAAAGCACGCCCCGGTTTTGGAACCCTTTCCGGTGCCAGCAAGCGGACACCGACCATGGCCAACCATGCACCCAACAGCGGGGCGGCAATGCCGAATCCGCCACGCATGAAGAAATACGCCCACCGGGCACCCAGTGCACCCAGCAGATTGTGGTAGCTCCCTTCTCCAGGCAGCGTGTCTCCTTGTATCAACCGGATATCCTCTGTGCCTGTGAGTACAGCACTCACCCCCGACAACAACATGAAACCTCCTGCTGCCAGGGTCAAAATGCCCAAAGCTTGAACAACCCGGGGATCGCGCATCCAAGCGGTGCGTTCGCGCCATGCTTCCCGCCGCTCCTGGCGGCGTTCATCCCGTGCCTCCTGACGCTGACGGCGCTCCTCCTGTCTCTGCTCCCTGCGCGTCATACCCGTCTTTCCTTTGGCCTTGGCGGTGCCGCGTGCACGCTTGGGCTTGGCCGCCACCTTCTCGGCGGTTTCCAATTCCACCTCGTCCAAGCGGCGATTGCGCGGAGCGACCTTGGCTTTGGACTTCCTTGATTTTCTGGGGGAGGAGACGCTTCGGGACATCGTATCGAAAGTAATTGGACTACCTTCTCAAACGCAGGAACACAAACACGCTTATCCACAAGTAGAATTGGACGGGGAAATGCCTATCTTTGCCCTCCATTTTCCCGGACCATGGCGAAGAAAGGCAACCGCGTACAAGTCATCCTCGAGTGCACCGAGCACAAGGAATCGGGCATGCCCGGAACTTCTCGTTACGTAACGACGAAGAACCGCAAGAACACTCCCGACCGCATCGAGTTGAAGAAATACAACCCGATTCTGCGGAAGATGACGGTCCATAAGGAGATTAAGTAACCCCCAACCTGAGCACTCATGGCTAAGAAAACAGTCGCATCACTCCAGAAGGGAGGTGGAAAGCAGCACACCATGTGCATTAAAATGTACAGGAGCCCGAAGACGGGAGCTTACGCATTCCGTCAGGAAGTCGTTCACAACGACGAAATCAAAGCTTGGTTCGCCAACTGATTTCACTCCATCGCCCATGAGGCGGACGAGGGCCGACTTCCGAATTGCGGAGGCCGGCCCTCGTTGCATCCACCCCTTACCTTAGGCTCATGTCATTCTTCAAGCGGCTGTTCAGTTCGGAAAAGAAGGAAACGCTAGACCGAGGTCTTGCGCGCTCCAAACGCGGCGTTCTCGAGAAGCTCTCGCGCGCAGTGATGGGCAAGAAGGACATAGACGACGATGTCCTCGAGGAATTGGAGGAGGCTCTAATTACCAGTGACATCGGCGTAGGAACGACCACGCGGATCATCGAACGTATCGAAGAGCGCACATCCCGTGCTTCCTCGAAGTCCATCGACCTCCTGCTCCCCATGTTGCGAGAGGAGATGACCGAAATGCTCGAAGCCCATCGTGGAGACTTGCCCACCGATCTCAGCCTGCCCGCGACGGAAGGACCTTATGTGTTTTTGATCGTAGGCGTCAATGGCGTAGGCAAAACCACAACCATCGGCAAGCTCTGCCATCAGTTTGCCTCCCAAGGCCTCAAGGTGACCGTAGGCGCAGCCGACACCTTCAGGGCTGCGGCAGTGGACCAATTGAAGGTGTGGGCAGAAAGAACCGGAGCGGGTTTCGTCGCACAAGGACAGGATGCCGACCCTGCAGCGGTGGCCTTCGATGCCGTTCAAAGCGCCGTGGCCAAGAACCACGATGTGGTACTCATCGATACTGCGGGCAGGTTGCACAACAAGAAGCACCTCATGGACGAACTCTCCAAGATCAAGCGCGTGATGCAGAAGATCGCCCCAGGCGT
>JAURDB010000087.1 GCA_030828175.1 Flavobacteriales bacterium | reverse complement strand
CAACCCTCGAACGGCCCCGAGGTGTAATTCAGCTCACCCATGGCAAAATCCGATGCTCCGAACGCAGGGTCGGCGGCATCAAATCCAATCGACAGTTTGGCTGCCAGCAACTGACCGGTCAACACACCAAAACTTCCCGTGGGATTGATCGCATCTTGACCCAAAAGCGCTGCTGTGCCTCCTTGGGGCAGGAAATCTGCCACCGCCTCGGGGCCAGTAAACAGCCATTGGGCACCTTCTGCACAGCCCAGGGCCAATCCCTCGGGGAACGCGATGTCGAACATGGCATCGCGGTAACAGCCGGGATTTTCGCCAGTACATTCTTCGATGCCCCAGCCGCCTTGCGTCTGGCTTCTGAAATCCCCGGTGGAAATCAGGCAGGAATCAGAGACTACCTGAGCAGAATGGAACAAGGGCCACGCAGACAATATCAACACCGAAATCAAGCGGCCTGCATGGGCAGAATGTGAACAATGGGCAAGCATGTTACACTTTACGGGAAAGCACCCCTTCAGGTTTCGGATACAAACGCTGAATTCCCTCTATACGATGACAAATCTCATTCTTTCAATGCCCTACGTCGTTCGTACCTTGTAATACCACTGTACTTAGTGGCTCCAAATCCATGAAGAACCAAGCCCTTTTCCTGCTGCTCGCTGCACCCACTTTTTTGTTCAGTCAATCCAGCGCATTGACTTCGACGGACGCAGCTTCCGACATTCCCATGCAGCGCACATGTGCAGCCCATGAGAAGCACATCGAAATGATGGGTTTCCAGAAGTATGCAAATGCCCACGAGCAAATTGAAGCCCACACCGCACAGTGGGCCCCGATCGTGGCCCAACAGCGCGATGCCGGTCAGAGCAATGTCGTGACCATCCCTGTGGTCTTCCACGTCATCTATGCCAACAGCACGGAGAACATCCCGGACTCCAAGATTCTGGAGCAGATGCAGACCCTCAACGACGACTTCCGCCGACTCAACAGCGATCAGGACAACATCTGGTCGCAGGCCGCCGATACGGAAATCGAGTTCTGCCTCGCTTCCTTTGACCCCAACGGAGCTCCCACCAACGGCATTCTCCGCGTGCCCACTACCGTGAGCAGCTTCGGATCGAATGACAACATGAAGTTTTCGAGCTCCGGTGGTTCCGATGCTTGGCCTGCGGACCAGTACATGAATTTCTGGGTCTGCAACCTCGGCGGTGGTCTGCTCGGATACGCCCAGTTCCCAGGAGGCCCGGCCTCCACGGACGGCATTGTATGCGGATACCCATTTGTTGGAAACAACGGTCCGGGAGCGGGCAACTACAACCTCGGCCGCACCGCGACCCACGAGATCGGTCACTGGCTCAACCTGCGCCACATCTGGGGCGATGGTGGATGCAGTGAGGATGACTTCGTCACGGATACTCCCGAGTCCGATGGTGCCAACTACGGCTGTGCACTGGGACACGTCAGCTGCAACACCGAGGATATGGTCCAGAACTACATGGACTACTCCGATGACGCCTGCATGAACCTGTTCACTGCGGGTCAGGCGGTGCGCATGCAGGCGCTCTTTCAGCCCGGCGGAGCCCGCGTGGGCCTCTTGACCTCCAACGGCTGCGCCCCCCCATGCGAGGTGGATTGCGGCTGTACCGATGATGCAGCGTGCAACTTCGACCCTGCCGCCGTGAACGACGACGGCACTTGCGATTTCAGCTGTTACGGCTGCACGAATCCATCCGCTTGCAACTATGATCCCGACGCCACCCAGGATGATGGCAGTTGCGTGGTGGGCAATCAAAGTGAGATCGTCTTCAATCTGACGCCTGACAACTACGGTTCTGAAACGACATGGGCCATCACGGATGACAACGGAAACACCGTTCTATCCGGTGGACCTTACACCAACAACAACAACACACCCATCACGGCATCAGCCACCTTGGACATCGGCTGCTACACCCTCACCATCAATGACAGCTTTGGTGACGGGATTTGCTGCGCCTATGGAAATGGCAGCTTTTCCCTGAGTCAGTGTGGGAGCATCATTTATTCGGGAGGGTCATTCGGCAGTACGGATGTCTTTGATTTTTGTGTGACTTCCTCGACGATCGAGGGATGCACGAACCCGACGTCCTGCAACTACAATGCGGATGCCGAGGTGGATGACGGGTCCTGCGCAACGGTCGACGACTGTGGTGTGTGCGGCGGTCCTGGTGCGGTTCTGGAGTGCGGCTGCTTCGACATTCCTGCGGGAGACTGCGACTGCAATGGCACCCAGCTCGACGCCATCGGTGTGTGCGGCGGAAGCTGTGCGGCCGACCTCGACGCCGACGGCATTTGTGACGATGTGGATGACTGCGTCGGGCAATTGGATGCGTTGGGCGTGTGCAATGGCGACTGCGCCTTTGATACCGACGGCGACGGCATCTGCGACCCCTCTGTTCCCCCGGCTGAGCCCTGCGTGGACGGGTTTGCGGGCATCTACCCCTGCGACCAGGTCGACCTCATGGCCCACATGACCATCGCTGCCGTCGGAGGCGGTGAGATGAACGACATCTGGGGATGGACCGACCCGCTCGACGGCAAGGAATACGCCCTGCTCGGCAAGACTTCCGGGACGGCCTTCATTGACATTTCGGACCCAGTGAACCCGGTCTACCTGGGTGTCCTGCCCACCCACACCGTCAATTCCAGCTGGCGCGACATCAAGGTGTACGCCAACCACGCCTTCATCGTGTCGGAGGCTTCCGGTCACGGCATGCAGGTGTTTGACCTGACGCGCTTGCGCAATGTGGCCAACCCCCCTGCCACCTTTGATTCCGACGCCCACTACGGTGGATTCGGCAACTGCCACAACATCGCCATCAACGAGGCTTCGGGCCGCGCTTACCCCATCGGTGCCAGCACCTTCTCGGGGGGTCTCAACATCATCGACATCAGCAACCCGCTGAGTCCCACCCTGATCGGAAGTTTTGCTGAGGACGGCTATTCACATGACGCGCAGATTGTGAACTACAATGGTCCCGACGCCCAATATGCGGGCAGCGAAATCGCCTTCTGTTTCAATGAAAACACCGTGACCATCGTGGACGTTACCGACGCCACCGACCCCGTGTTGGTGAGTGCCACCGGTTACAGCACGTCAGGCTACACCCACCAAGGTTGGTTGACAGAGGACCACAAGTACTTGTTGGTCAATGACGAGCTCGATGAGCAGCAGTCCGGTCAGCCCACGCGGACCTACATCTTCGATGTGCAGGACCTGAACAACGTCAGCCTCATCGGCACGCACTTGGGATCCACCAATGCCATCGACCACAACCTCTACACCCACGAGGGACTGGTGTACCAATCGAACTACCGCGCCGGACTGCGCATCCTGGACTTGGCCAACGTGGCCCAAGGACAGCTCGAGGAGGTGGCCTTCTTTGACGTCTACCCGGCCAGCAACTCTGCCCAGTTCAACGGAACGTGGAGCAACTATCCCTACTTCGGGTCGGGCAATGTCATCGTGAGCCACATTGAAGAAGGGCTCTACATCGTCCGTCCGAACATCATCCCGCCATGTGAGGTGAGCTGCGGATGTACGGACGCAACTGCCTGCAATTACGACCCCAATGCATTGAACGAGGACGGGTCCTGCGACTTCAGTTGCTACGGTTGCACGGACGCTGCGGCCTGCAACTACGACCCCGCCGCCACCATCGACGACGGCTCTTGCATCGCACCGGACCCCAGTTTCGGTTGTGATTGTTCTCTGGACGGCAACCAGACAGCCACGCTTTCCGGCGGCCAGAGCAGCGCTCCACTGGAGCTTCAAGCCGTCGGTAACCCCGGCCCTTCGAGCTTCGACATCACGCTGGTCTTCAGCGGTGGAGGAGGCAGCTGGCCCGCGGATATGGCCGTCACGATCACCGACCCCAATGGCGTCTGTGTTTCCTTCGGGGGATATGACAGCAGCCCGGGGGGATGCAGCAGCATCGGCAACTACTCCACCATCTGGCCCACCGGATGGAATACAGCCACCAGCGGAACATACAGCGCCACGGTGGACCTCAGTGGAACCTCATTGAGCGGCAGTGGCACTTGGAGTTTCTCCCTCTACAATGGCTATTCTTCGAGCGGCGGCGTCTCCTATGACGCCACCTGGACACTGAACGATGTCTGCCCTGCGGACGCTCCAGACGTTCCAGGGTGCACTGACCCTGCAGCATGCAACTACGACCCGGCGGCCACGCTGGATGACGGGTCCTGCCTGCAGGACGATGCCATCGGTGTCTGCGGAGGCGATTGCACGGCAGATGTGGACGGCGACGGTGTGTGCGATGTGGATGAAGTTCCGGGCTGCACCGACCCGACGGCCGATAACTACAACCCCAATGCCACCAATGACGATGGCTCGTGTGAATTCCCGGCGCCCTGTCCTGCCGACTTTGACGGAGACGACATCATCACGGTGGGCGACATCCTCATTTGCCTCGGCGACTTTGGATGCGCGAGCGATTGCACAGCCGACTTGGACGGCGATGGCATCACCGGGGTAACAGACATCCTCATCGTGCTGTCTGCCTTCGGCGATCCATGTCCTTGACCGCTCAGGTCACCAAGTGAGGAGGACCAAAAGGATGATCGCCAACCAAAGCATGGCCGCGATTCCGATGGCGCCTCCCACCCATCGGCCAGCCGAGGCCAACCCCGATCGGGGATAACGATCGGGGTTGGCCTTGGACATCCGGAAGGCCCTTCTGGAAAGGGAATACCCCGCGATGCTGAGTATAACTCCCAATGCAAAGGCAAACCCCACGATGGAAGTGGCGGCGAGGTAGTCGAGTGCTATGGATCCGATGAGGCCAAATACCCATCCGAGGGACAAGATGAAGCCGGGCACCGCATCGGGATGTCGGCCCGCGATGGGCGCTGGCAGCGCTTCAACTTCTGGACCGAGCGAAACCATTACGGGATGGCTGGCGGCTTGATTTTCGATCTCCCGTTTTGTCCGCTCCCTCCCTGCAACTTCTGCCCCAGCCCATGAGAAATCAGAACAAGGCACGTTGTCGTCCATTCCGCGGCGTTCTTTTCCCGACCATGCCGCAGCGCTTTCTGGATGCAGTGCCTCTAAAGAAGCGGAAAGCGAGTTGCTGATCTGCGATAGATCGGCGTCGCAGTTTCCTGAACGGGATGCCTCTGCGGTGCTTTTCCCAAGGGTGGTTTTGGGCTCCTTGTGGTGCTGCACATGAAACCCCGTGCTGTACCGTCTTGTTTGAACGCGGGACTCGCCCAGGCGTTTCTCCGCAGCACACCCCATCCATGTCAGGATCATCAGGGAGATTGCAGAAATGAAGCTAAATCGCATGGGCGCAATCTAACCCAGGGCCCGCCGGCGTCAGAACACTACCGCAACAGCGTCACCGTACCTGTGTATGTCCTGAAGGCATCGCAACTGCCTTGCGCCTCCAATCGCCAAGTAAACAGCTCCGTCTTGTGGGAAAGCCCTTTGTTTTCGGGGCTTCCGTTCCACCACCATCCCTCGTCTTCTGTTTCAAAGACCGGATCTCCCCAACGGTCGAAAATCCACATGTGGAAGGACTCAACACCGGTCATCACGGGTCCGAAGCCATCATTGAGACCGTCATTGTCAGGAGTAAAGGCAGAAGGGACGAAAATCGTCATGCCATCGATGACCTCCACTGTCTGTGAGGCTTCCGAGGTGCAACCATATCCATTCACCACAGTGAGAATGACGTCGAAATAACCCGAAGACAAGTAAGTATGGGACATTCGGTCGTACCCATCCCCTCCTGGTCGACTTGCGAAATCACCATCTCCAAATGACCATCGTCTTGAGGCGATGGAGTCTGCTGTCAAATCCTGAAAATCCACATCCGCCCCAGGAAAACAGACCTCGTCGGGTCCGGTCAGAAACACCACCTCGGATGGGTAAGTGGCGGGCACCTCTACTTGGACCGTGCTGAGGCAGCCATTGCCATCCAAGAGCTCCACTTCGTAAACACCGGCCTCCACTCCGGACTGTTGTTCGCTGAAGGCCGTCAGGGGAACCGGAACGCCGAAACCATCAGGCCAAATGATGGAAGCAGGAGGAACATCGACTGCAAACGCTGCCCGGAGTTCCCCTTCGCCAGAAAGGCAGGTATCTGGTTCTGCAGACAAAATCAGCAAAGGCTCGGCCGGTGCGGCCAGATAAACCGTATCCTGGGCCAGGCAACCGTTGGCATCGACCACGGTGAAGACGTTCTCACCTGCAGCAAGTCCAGTCAAAGTGTCATTGGTGGTTACCCCACCCTCAACCGGGAAAGCATAATTGGGAATGCCGCCGGAAGCAAAGAGCAGCACGCTACCGTCTTCGGAATCTGCGCATCGCACTGCGTAGCCATTGAAATCGGATACCACAGATGCCGTCACGCTCAACGCCGTCGGAGATGTCAAAAGAACCTCTATGGTATCGGTACACCCTATGAGGTCGGTGACAACCCCCTTGTAGGTCCCTATCCCCAATCCCGAGGTGTCCACAATGGACTCGTCGGAAGCCTGCCACTGCCAACTGTAAGCCCCCCCTTCGATGTAGCCACCACTTGCGCCTTCGAGGATGGAGCCGTCAGTTGCGTCCGGACAGGACACTTCGTATCCACTGTAGGGAGCAGGGGCAATGGCCTCCGCCTGTACATCGAACACCTCAATTTCGGCACTCCAATTGGCTGACCCACCGCAAATCGAGGCAAGGGTGACGTCATAGACGCCCGATTGTTCCATCACCAACCGAAGGGTGTCGTTTGTTCCGGGCAAAGGCTCCCAATCCACACCCGGGCCCGACACTTCCCAAAATTGATGGCACCGCAGCCCGAGTTCGGTCGTATTGGTGACGGTGACAGTATCACCGAGACAGACGAGGGCCGCATCCAACTCGAATTGGGGCTCATTGAAGCACTGCTGACATTGGTACTCGTCCTCAGGCTCGAAAGAGGATACAGTGATCGGCCCTGAAAATGGTTGGGTGATGAACACCTCGGAAGAGACCAGGTCATTGACACTGACGGCCACTGGGAGTGAGACAACGGTGACCGGAACATTCTGGCAGGTTACCGTCCCATCCAGGTCAGCGCGAATGAAAAGCGGGTCCATGGACCCCCCAGAGTTTCCAAAAACGCTGGATGATGTGTACGCAGAAATTGTGTATCCCAGGCTCGAATCGAAGCGCACACCTACCGCCTTGTCCCGCTCATTTCCCCCATAAGTCTGCGCCCATTGAACGAATCCGGCAGGATTCAATTTGGCGAGGAGAATGTCGTGTTCCTCCATGCTTTGGCTGAGCACTTCAGGATAATCCGATGCCGCAGCTCCGTAACCATTGGAACTGCCCAGCAATGCCAGACCACCCGGCACGAAGATGAGATCACGTCCCAAATCGTCTCCCAAACTGCCCAAGGCCCGCGACCAAATGATGGAACCATCGGAGATGTCCAATTTCATCAGCAGGATGTCTTCCTCACCGATTCCCCCAGCAGTGGTGGCCCCCATGATGTAAGCCTCCCCTGTGACTTCATCGACCAGTGCATTGCACCCCCATGCGATGTGCTCATTTTCTTCAAATCCTGCCCCGTAACTCTTCATCCAGATGGGGTTGCCGAGTGCATCTACCCTCGCCACCTCTACATCCCTGCCGCTCATAGGTTGGTTCGTCACAAACAGAAACCCTCCATCGTTGAGGGGTGTGACCATCAAGGCATTCTTGCTCAATGAAGGATAACGCTTGGCCCAAAGCACGTTGCCCGCATCGTCCAGCTTCAAAAGAAGCGCCCGACTCGAAGCCTGTCCAATGGCAATGTATCCGGACGCCAAGGGCTGCACATCGAATATCCAAGCCACGTCGTTGTAATAATTGTACCACTCCAACTCACCCACTGGCCCCAATTTCATGACGAAGCCTTGGTCCTCTGTAATGTTGTTGCCCAACCCGTCTACTCCTACCAACGTTGCCCTGGAGCCCCCGATGATGTAACCTCCGTCTGCCGTGGGCTCAATGCTTTTCCCTCCTTCGGACTCCCCACTGCCGTACAGGTTGAACCACTCGCGGTTTCCACAGGCATCCACCTTATACACGTAAATATCACACCCCCCGGCACTTCCGTTGTTCTGATGCTGTCCGGTGGCAATGAACCCTCCATCAGGCGAAGTCGTAATCGCCAACCCTCCCTGCATGTCCTGCAGGTTGTATCTGCGTAAAAAAGTCTGATCCAATGACCCTTGCCCCTTGGAGGAAAGAACCGCTAGGAACATCAAGCCCAACAATCCAAAATGAAATGGAACCCTCATGGAGCCGGAATCGAGGGCAAAACGGAGAGTGTATCAAACGCTCCAAAAGAGATGTGGTCCGCCTGATAGCCCAAATCTTGCAGCCAATCGATGTAGCCTTGTTGGTCTTCGGCAACTTCCAAAGCCACACAAAATTCTACTTTGCTCTGTTCAGGTCTACATATCACCCATTCGGCGCCTTTATCCTCCAAGATTTCAGCAAACAATGGCGTCAAAAACGGACACATGAAGCCGTCCTCCGCCATGTAGACCTCCACGTGGAGCCAAGGGGGGCTGGCATCGGCATGAAATACCGAACCTGTTGTCATCAAAGACAATAGAGCGAAGCACAAGTGCAGCATTTGGTTTGGCTGGACACCCTAAAACTACTTCACTCCATCTCATTCCGGGCAATCCAATTGCCCCGTTTCGCGAACGTACTGTTTCTGTCGATTATTATACTTCTATTATACTACAGCTCCATCGGAGTACCTAGATGGCCCTCAGTTTTCTTAGGTATTGAAAAAAAGGTCATCAGAGCATGGATTACTCCTAACATGAGCGCTTGACGCAATGAATCATCTTCAATTACAAACTTTACATATCATTCGACACCCTAAGCGATTCGTAAGAACTATCCTACCCTTTACCTTCAGTCGTTCTCTATTCGAAACTGAAATGACACGCAGTCTTTTTCTTCTTTTGGTCACCGTTATTTTTTCGGCGGAACTCAGCGCCCAGTCTTTGGGCTTCTCCGAGGAAAACAGCGGGACCTCATCCATTGAGCACCGCTCTTGTTATGCACACGAGAAGCACGTGGAGATGATGGGACTGCAGAAATATGCAGACGCTCAAACCCGCATTGAACAGCACACGGAGACCTGGGCACCCATTGTGGCACAGCAACGTGCGGCCAATCAAAATGCGGTGGTGACCATACCCGTGGTTTTCCACGTTGTGTACCGCACGTCCACCGAGAACATTTCGGACGCCCAGATCCAAAGTCAGCTCGATGTTTTGAATGAAGATTTCCGCAGGTTGAATGCCGACGCGGATGACGTCTGGCCCCAAGCGGCCGACACGCAGATCGAGTTCTGTCTGGCGAGTTTTGACCCTCAGGGAAACCCGTCTACCGGCATCCTGCGTGTGCCCACCACGGTCAACGGATTTGGAACCAACAACTCCGTCAAGTTTTCGAGCCAGGGAGGATCGGATGCCTGGCCCGCAGGAGACTACTTGAATTTCTGGGTTTGCAACATTGGAGGCGGCATTCTCGGATATGCGCAATTCCCAGGAGGCAGTGCATCCACCGATGGCGTGGTTTGCGGATACCAATACACCGGCACGGTCGGCACGGCTACGGCTCCTTTCGACTTGGGTCGGACCGCCACCCACGAGGTGGGTCACTGGCTCAACCTCCGACACATTTGGGGTGACGGTGCCTGTGGCGCTTCAGATTTTGTGGCGGACACGCCGGATTCTGACGGCCCCAATTATGGTTGTGCCATCGGCAATGTGGCCTGCAGCTCAGTCGACATGGTCCAGAACTACATGGACTAC
>JAURDB010000086.1 GCA_030828175.1 Flavobacteriales bacterium | reverse complement strand
ATACCGTTTGGCGTTGACCCACCCAAAACCGCATGATAGAAGTTGGTTGTGGTGTTGATGTACGTGGGATTGAGGGCATCACCCGAAACGGACGACATGAAGTCGTCTGCATTGTTCATGGTCACATAAAGACGGGTTGTACTGTACCCTGTCAAGTCTGTAACCCCAAGAGCACCGGCAAGTATTCCGATGTTTTCGGTAACAACTTCAACTTCGAGATCATACCCTTCGGGAGCAGGTGCCGAGTTGACAGCAATCTGCTGGATCTGAGAAAATGATGTAGCCCAACAAGCGAAGAGGGCCAAAAGGAGAGATGTGAGACGCATCACAAGTGGTTTGGTTCCATTGGTTTTTTCCTGCGTGAACAGGTTCAGGCAAGTTCTCAAAACTTCTCCTTCTCCCAATAAGACTCTCCCTGACTTCGTCGAATTATACACGCAACCCGCCTACGAACTGCATTCCCCGCAGATGACCCCGTCGACATTTTCCCAATTGAAACCGACGAAACCAAAAAATAACTTGACTAGGGCACGTATAATCAGGCAGTCATGTAGGATTGCGTCTACAAATTCCTTCTCATTTTCTTGAAAGTCGGCCACCAGGCGTTTCCGATCCTTCTGGGCAAATCACCCCCTGACCCCCGCCCAGCAAAACCGCATAAAAACTTAATAAACAGGAATTTAGCGCTACATCAAACCCGCTACCAAACCCTGTTCCGAGGGAAGAATCTGAAAGACCTCGAAACTGTGATAATATCATTCGACCCCAGCCATAAGGAACCAAAAAGGGCCAGCAACACTGCTGACCCTTTCTCTTTCTGTTCTGAAACAGACGTTACTTGTTGCGGTGGCAGGACTCGAACCTGCGACCTTCGGGTTATGAGCCCGACGAGCTACCAACTGCTCCACACCGCGATCCATTTCCCACGTTTGGGACGGCGAAGATAGTCGGGTCCTCTTTCTTTGCAAGCGAAAATCAATGTCCGTGTCCCAAACGAATGCTAAAGCCCCGCACAAAGCGGGCTTCGTCAACATCATCGGCTCTCCCAACGTAGGAAAGTCCACACTCATGAACCGATTGGTGGGCGAACGCCTGAGCATCATCAATGCAAAGGCCCAAACCACCCGACACCGGATCATGGGCATTGTGTCTGGCGAAGACTGGCAGATTGTCTATTCCGATACCCCAGGCGTGCTCGATCCTGCCTACAAACTGCAGGAGGGCATGATGAAATTCGTGAGAACCGCCCTTCGAGATGCAGATGTACTCCTTATTGTCACCACTCCTGAGGAGAATACACTCGCGCACCCTGAAACCTTAGAGAAGGTTCAGCGCATGGACATTCCCGTGCTCCTGCTCATCAACAAGGTTGACCTGAGCAGCCAAGAGGACATCCAAAGCAGGATTGACCATTGGCAAGGCCTCATTCCCAGGGCGGAAATTCACCCCATCAGCGCCTTGCACGGATTCAACCTCGATCATTTACTGGATCAAATCGTAGAGAGGCTCCCAATTTCACCCGCATTCTTTCCCAAGGACGAAATGACCGACAAGCCGATGCGGTTCTTCGTTTCCGAGATCATTCGCGAGAAAATTCTCACCCACTGCAAACAGGAGGTACCGTACAGCAGCGAAGTCGTCGTCGTATCGTTCAAATCGGACCAAACCAAGGAGGGCAAGCCCCTCCGAAGAATTGAAGCCCAAATTCTGGTGGCACGGGATTCGCAGAAAGCCATCCTCATTGGTGCAGGAGGGCGCATGATCAAACGGTTGGCTACGGATGCGCGAAAGGACCTGGAAGGGTTCCTCCAAGAAAAAGTGTTCCTTGAACTGCGCATCAAGGTCGACAAAGACTGGCGAGACGATGAACGAAAGCTCAAGCAATACGGCTACTTCAATGGATGATCCGGCTCCTTCTGGAAGCCAAACCTCCATCGGATTCCCCCCTGCCAAGATCAACATCGGCCTTCAGGTAAGAAGGAAAAGGCAGGATGGGTTCCACGACATTGAAAGCTGGTTTGTCCCGGTTCCCTGGCACGACACGCTGGAAATCGAGCGGCTCCCTGCGAACTCTTCCACCGACCTCGTCGCACACGGCTTGACCATTCCTGGTCGCCCCGAGAACAACCTTCTGTTGCGTGCGCACCGAATGATGGAGGAGTTCCATGGCATGGGTCCGGTGCGTTTCCACTTGGTCAAGTCCATTCCCATGGGAGCGGGACTCGGAGGGGGCAGTTCCAATGGAGCCCATGCCCTTCGCCTGTTGGATCGTCTTTTCGAATTGCACCTATCCCAGAAGGAACTCGAAGGGATGGCGGCGCGATTGGGCTCGGATTGTCCCTTCTTCCTGCAAGACAAACCGGCACACGTCACAGGCCGCGGAGAAAAGGTGTCCCCCCTCCCACTCGCCCTGGAAGGGTGGTGGCTCGCCCTGATTCATCCGGGGCTGCACATTCCGACACCCACGGCTTTTGGATGGGTCACCCCCAACGCGGACCGGCCCGGCCTCAAACATTGGGAAGGATCCAACCCCAGCGATTGGACGAAAGCCTTGCACAATGATTTTACTGAACACGCCATCTGCAGGCATCCGGAAATCCGCGAAGCGCTGAAGCGCCTCCAACAAGGGGGAGCAACGTTCGCCGATATGAGTGGAAGCGGGTCCACCGTTTTTGGGTGGTTCAAAGAAGAACCACCGGCTTCCATCTTCCAAGGATGCCCACAAGGGTGGAAAACATGGAAGGGTCCTTTCTCCCACTGAGGTTTTCTCATTTTGGAGCCCGTCGGTACAAGACCACACCCAACAATCCGAACATCACATTGGGTGTCCAAGCTGCCACGACGGGAGGTATTCCGGCATGCGTGGCCGAAACCGACATGAGCTTGGCGCTGAACACATAGATGAAGCCCACCACGACACCAATCAGAATGTGGATGCCCGTTCCTCCACGCTGCCTCCTGCTCGCCACACTGACACCGATCAGTGCCATGATATAGATGGCAAAGGCATTGGAGGTGCGGGTATGGGACTCCAATTGAAGGAGCCTCTCACCTCCAGACCCTTTGGCCTTCTCCCGCTCGATGGCTTCCTGCAATGCCGTCCAGCCCAGCGTCGACATGGCCTGTGAGCGCTGACCGAAGTCGGTCATGCGCATGGCCAGCGCCGTATCCAACACCGCCATTTGCTCGAAGCGTTCGTCCCCTTGCCCGTTCCAGGTCCGCCTTCTCAAATTCGAGATGCGCCAAGTCTCCTCTTCCGGGAGCCATTTGGCCTTGCTGGCCGTCCATTTCTCTGCGAGCCGGTCGCCTTCCCATTGTTCCAAGACAAAACGATAACCTACCTCCCGGCCTGCATTGATGGACCGGAAGTACACAATGGTCCCCGGATGGATTTCCCGGTACAAATGCTGTTCGGCTATGTGAAACTCCTTGTGGATATACTCCACCTCGAAGTCCATTTTGCGTTCATTGGAAATGGGAAGCACCACATGGGCCAAAATCAAACTTCCCGCGACCAGAAAGGTGGAAGCCATGAAATACGGGCGCATCAACCTTTGGAAAGAGATGCCCCCTGCCAAAACCGCAATGATCTCACTTCGCTGGGCCAACCGACTGGTGAAGAGCAAAATGGTCAGGAAGACAATGAAGGCGCTCAGCGTGTTGCCCAAGGCCAAGCAGAAACTGACATAATAAGAGCCCAGCACTTCCGCCCAAGGAGCGCCGTTCTCTATCAGGCGCTCGAGGTTTTCGGCGATATCAAAAACGACCGCAACCACGCTGAACAGGGCAACCATCAAGAAGAAGGTTCCGAGAAAATTGCGGATGATATAGCGATCTAGGATGCGCATCGCGTCAGCACCGCTGTTCCAAGGTGGGAATGATCCCGTTCTTCCAAGCGGTGAACGTACCGTCGGCGATTCGTTCACGTGCCTCCCGCATCAGGTCCAGGTAGAACACGAGATTGTGCACGGTGGCAATTTGCAAGGCCAGGATTTCTCCTGCCCGGAACAAATGTCGCACATAGGCGCGGCTGTACCGGTGATCCACATCGGCCGTTCCCGAGGGGTCCAATGGAGAAAAATCCTCCTCCCATTTGCGGTTGCGCATGTTCATCGTCCCCTGCCGTGTGAACAACATTCCGTTCCGGGCATTTCGGGTCGGCATGACGCAGTCAAACATGTCCACCCCGAGCGCGATGTTCTCCAGCAAGTTCGCAGGTGTTCCAACCCCCATCAGATAGCGCGGCTTGTCCTCCGGGAGAATCTCCGTGCACAGGGCGACGCTTGCGTACATCTCTTCATGGGGTTCACCCACGGACAACCCTCCGATGGCGTTCCCCTCTGCCCCGCGCTCAGCGATGGCATGCGCCGATGCCTTTCGGAGTTCGGGGAAAGTGGATCCCTGAACGATGGGGAACAACATCTGACGGTGACCATAATGAGGCTCCGTTTCTGCCATCCGCAGCAGACAGCGATCGAGCCAGCGATGGGTCATCTCCATGGATTCCCTCGCGTATTGATAGTCGCAGGGATAAGGTGGACATTCATCAAAGGCCATGATGATGTCCGCACCAATGACGCGCTGAATGTCCACCGCGCGCTCCGGAGTGAACAGATGGGGACTGCCATCGATGTGTGACCGAAAGGTCACACCCTCTTCTTTGATTTTGCGGTTTTCCGCAAGGCTGTAAACCTGATATCCTCCCGAATCGGTCAATATGGGTCGGTCCCACCCCATGAAACCATGCAGTCCTCCTCCCTTCGACAAAACATCCAATCCAGGCCGCAGATACAGATGATAGGTGTTACCGAGGATGATATCGGGATCGACTGCATTGGCCAGAACATCCTGTGGAACCGATTTCACAGAACCCTGTGTCCCTACCGGCATGAAGATGGGCGTCCGGATCGTCCCATGGTCCGTCTGCAAGGTTCCCGTTCTGGCGCGGGAGTGCGGGTCTTTGGCTGCAATGTTGAACGACATGGATGGATCGGGTCTTCGGTACGCATTTTAGGCGCCTGCCAAAAGTAACTTGGGCACATGTTGGGAACGCTGTACAATACTGCGACCGTTTTGACGGGGGCTTCCGCGGGTCTGCTCCTGCACAAAAGGGTGCCCGAGTCCCTTCGAAAAGCCGCGTTTGCAGCCATTGGTCTGTTCACTCTGTACATCGGCGTGGACATGATGGCCTCTATCACCCGGCCCATCGCCATCTTCATCGCCCTGGTCATCGGCGCAGGGGTTGGTAACGCCGTGGGCCTTGACCACAAAATTCGACAAGCTGCCAACCGATTGGGAGAAGGCGAAGGAGCCGCATGGGTCCAATCGACCCTGCTGTTCTGCGTTGGAGCCATGACCTTGGTGGGGTGCATGCAGGATGGACTCCTTGGAGATCCCACTGTCCTTTTGGCCAAGGGGACCATGGACCTGATCAGCTCGGTATTCCTTGCCGCTGCCTTGGGTCGAGGTGTGCTTCTTTCAGCAGCCTCTGTGCTGCTGATTCAAGGCAGCTTGACGCTCGGATTTGCCACCCTGGGGACCGGCATTCCGGATGACCTGATCGCCGAACTCTCGGGGCTGGGCGGCATCTTGTTGCTGGCATTGGGGCTGGACCTGCTCGACATCCGGAAGTTCGCTTTGATTGACCTCACCTGGTCCTTGCTGCTATTGCCGGTCGTGCTTTGGGCCCTCGATACTTTGGGTATTTCGAACTGAATCCGTCCTTCAGCATGCCCGCCAACAAATACGCCCTGCTTCGCTACCGCATCATCGACCGATGTCTGACCAACCGCATGCGGCCCCATCCTTCCAAGGAGGACCTGCGACGCGCTTGTGAAGAAGGTTTGTACGGAAGCGAGGGAGAGCGAATCAGCATCTCCACCATAGAAAAGGACCTGTGGGCCATGCGAAACGAGAATGAACTCGGTTACCATGCGCCCATCGTCTACAATCCTGAACACCGCGGCTACGAATACGAAGACCCGGATTACAGCATCACAGGGTTGAATCTGGGCGAACAAGACCTTCAGGCTTTGCGCTTTGCCACTTTGACCCTGCTGCAATTCCGGGACATGCCCGTCTTCCAGCAGTATCAATCGGCGATCGGGCGCATTTTTGACCGGGTGCACTCTACGGCCCCGGGCGAAGGCCTGGACCAACACGTCCAATTTGAACAAGCACCGCAGACACTGGGCACGGAGCACATTGCCCTGCTGATGTCGGGCATTTCGGAACGGCGGGTCGTACGTTTCACCTACCGAAAATTCAACGCGGACGGCAGGGCCGAAAGTGAGCGTTGCATAGAACCCTATTTGCTCAAGGAATACCGCAACCGTTGGTACCTCATCGGAAAACCCGAAGGAGACCGCGCAGTCAAGACATTTGCTTTGGACAGAATGAGAAATGTGGTCCTGGACGAATCCCGGTTCATCCGAGACCCCTCATTTCACCCCGAACGCTACTTCCGAAATTCCATTGGGATCACGGCAGGTTCAGAGGGGGTCAGGGAGTTTCATTGGGCAGCGGCGCCCCTGCTTTCTCACTACCTGGACAGCCAACCCATACACGCTTCGCAGGAGCCCCTCGAAAATGTGAAACCACCTCACCCGGGTTGGAAATGCTACCGCATCCAAGTTCACCCAACCTATGAATTGAACCAGTGGATACTGGGCTTCGGTGCCGAGGTAATGCCCCTCGGCCCGGAAGATTGGATCGAACAACTGAAAAAGGTCCACCTCAACGCACTGCAAGGACTGAAAAATCGAGGGGAGTCGTCCTGACGAATCCTCCTTGGGCATTTCTTTTTTACCCCTCCGTAAATTCCTTACGGACCCGACCGGGAACGTTGCATCATCAACGCTTCCCCATGTCCAATCCCCTTCCCCTCAACACCGTCAGCCGCATCCTGGCCATCGCCTACGCAGGCACCGATTTGCAGGTCCACCTCGTCTGCAAAGGGTTCCGCGGAAAGCCGTTCTCCCTCACTTGTGATTACCCCGCATTTGCCCGTCTCCTCCGCGAGAAAGCCAACCGTGGGCAAACCGTCAGATTGCTTCAGTCCTTCCGAGGTGTCAATCAAAGTCAAACCGCAGGTGGAATGCGCAGTTGGACGCTCATCAATGTGGTCGATGTACTGGGCTGTGAATTGACTTTGGATAACCTCAGTGGCTCCATGCAAACCCCACTTCAAAGCGCTGCGTAATGGCCACCATGAACATGTCCCCCATCCGCGATCTCAACAGTGCACGTGACCACATCGGCAGGTTTGCTTGCCCCGATGGATTCAGCACTTTTGCCTGGAAACAACTTCAACAGACCGCACTGGAAGTATGGTTCGCGCACCTTTCGGGAACCCATTTCCGTGGATCCTTGAATTTCTGT
This sequence comes from Flavobacteriales bacterium, assembly GCA_030828175.1. Classification (GTDB taxonomy): domain Bacteria; phylum Bacteroidota; class Bacteroidia; order Flavobacteriales_D; family Sanyastnellaceae; genus UBA8752. The sequence continues at coordinate 2,868 of JAURDB010000086.1, read as the reverse complement.
CGGCCCGAATTCTATGGAATGCTCACCCAACCGGACGGAAGTTCCATCGTCGGAAACTGCAGCATTCGCAGGTACAAAGCTGCCTGAAGAAGCAAGCGGTTTGTGGAAAATTCCGCAAATCCGGGTGTTTCCACCTCCGGCACTTGAATTAACTTGTGTCTCTCAAATAATTTCGGCGTGTTTTTTTGCAATTACGTCGATGTTTTGTGTAAATTAGGAGAGCCAAAGCCGTAGTATGTCGAATCAGGGGGCCAACAACCTTAGAGTCTTGCAGCGTGAATTGCGCTCAGTCCTTTCCAAGGACTCCGGTTCGGAGGATCAATATGGCACCCTGCTTTCTTACATCGGACCGGTGGATTCTGCCGGAATGGAAGGTCTTCTGACCTTGGCAGAGAAAAGTTCTTCCGCTGCAGGAGGCCGCACCTTGATGAAGCGGATTGGCAACGTGCTCATCGAGTGTTTGCAAAACGTCATGCGGCACGGTCTCATTGAAGAAGACGGGTACACACAGCTCTACTTGACATTGGAATCTACTCCTCTGGGCTTCCAGGTACAATGCGGGAACATGGTGGACTCAGCCATGAGATCCCTTCTCTCCGAGCGATTGTCAGAAATCAACGGGATGCCTGAAGAAGCACTTCGCAAGGCTTACATCGAAACCTTGTGCAATGGTGAAATCTCCAACAAGGGAGGAGCCGGATTGGGACTTTTGAGTTTGGCCAAGAAGGCGAATGGCCCCATCGATTACCGATTCGATACGATGGAAAACGACCGTGAACTCTTTACCCTGATCGTGACCATTCGTCACGACTGATTCTCACGTTTTTCTTTTCTTCTCCCGTGAGGCAGGGAACAATATGTTATTCAATATCAAACGATAACCCGGTGAATTCGGGTGAAGGTTCAAATCTGTGGGTGGGTCGTTTACCAAATGGCGGTAATCTTCTGGGTCGTGTCCGCCGTAATAGCTCCATTGCCCTTCCCCCAGGGTTCCATGGAGATATTTCACGGACCCCACGCCCCGACTCTCCCCCAGCACCGTAGCGTCGGGCCGAACAAACTCCTTGCGGAAAGCCGTCGTCTGCCCCATGAATCCATGGATGACCTGTTCATGGCTTTGCGTCAACATGGTAGGAATGACATCCCATTTCGCCGAAAAGTCGAAAAGGGTAAAGAAGTCCTTGATCTCCTTGAGTTTCCCGTGGTCTTCCGTGGCATCAATGTCACTGAATTCGTACACCATGGGATCGCGCACCAGACGGTAATTCCAGAAAGCAAACCCTTGTTCAAAGTCCAGTTTTTGTTGGGCCAACGGATCTGAGGGGTCACCATCAAACATGGGGTCGCAGATGTCCGTTTCCTGCGCTGCCAAAGCGATGTCAAAGCTGTCCGTTCCAGAACACATCGTGAAGAGAAAACCGCCCCCCAACACGAAGTTCCGCATCTCCAAGGCCACTGCCCGTTTCATATCACTCACCTTGGAAAAACCGAGGGACGCCGCACTCGCTTCTTGGCTTGCCTGCTCTTCTTGATACCACGCCGCGTTGCGGTATGAACGATAGAATTTTCCGTATTGCCCGGTAAAGTCCTCGTGGTGCAAGTGAAGCCAATCATAGTCCACCAATTTGCCCTCCATCACCTCCGCATCATATACGATATCGTAGGGAATCTCGGCATAGGTCAGCACAAGGGTCACGGCGTCATCCCATGGCAACTTGCTCTTGGGACTGTACACGGCTACCCGAGGAGCCACTTCCAATTTTACCCGCTGCTGATTCACTTCCGGGTCGGCAATGCCATTCAACAAACGCTGCACTTGAACATCTGCCATCGGTTCGAAATCCACGCCGCGGATGGTGCACTCTCCTGATATGGAAGGTGCCGCAGGAATAAGAAAACTGCCCCCTCTGTAGTTCAGAAGCCACTCCACTTCCAATCCTTGCTCCAACACCCAGTAGGCCATGCCATATGCTTTGAGGTGATTGGCCTGGCCTTCGTCCATGGGGATCAGCAATCGGCTCGCCATCAGCTGTCCGGAGACCGCCACACACCCGAGAAGAAGGAGAAGGAAACTCCGCAAATTCAACATCTTCCGAAGATAATTCACGGATGCGGGGCTCACCCACCCGGAGAGCGAAGGAATCAGAACGGACTGTCCTTGCCTGCCTCATTCATCTTGGAACCCACCGTCATGGTTGTGGCACCACCTTTCGCAAAGTCTTCGTTTGGCGCCATGCCCCTTCCTGTGTCAAAGGGACTGTCAGCAAAAGCATCATAGTCCGAAAATTTCGCAAGGTGCTTGGTGAACTTCAGCTTGACGGTATCCAAACCGCCGTTCCGGTGCTTCGCCACGATCAACTCCCCCATGTTTTCGGTATCCAACCCATCGGCATCTTCAGTGATCCCATAGTACTCAGGGCGATAAATGAAGCAGACAATGTCCGCATCCTGCTCAATGGCACCCGACTCGCGCAGGTCAGAGAGAATCGGACGCTTGTCCCCACCCCGTGTCTCCACCGATCGGGACAATTGAGAAAGGGCGATGACCGGCACATCCAATTCCTTGGCAATGCTCTTGATGGACCGGCTGATCGTCGAGATTTCCTGCTCCCTGTTGCCCTTGCCGCCGTCCCCTCCGGCACTCATCAATTGCAAGTAGTCGATGATCACCATGCTGACCCCATGCTTCTGCTTCAGACGGCGACACTTGGCGCGCAACTCGAAAACACTCAAAGCAGGCGTGTCGTCGATGAACATCGGCGCCCGTTCCAGATCCTGGCTGGCTTGCACCAGCTTGCCGAAATCCTCGTTGTCGAGCTGGCCGCGGCGCAGTTTCTCCGAGGCGATGCCGGTGCGCTCCGACAGGAT
>JAURDB010000085.1 GCA_030828175.1 Flavobacteriales bacterium | reverse complement strand
TCACCCCGGAACAGATCATCGTGACCACAGGAGGAAGCGAAGCGCTCGTCTTCGCTTTCCAAGCTTGCCTTGAGCCCGGCGATGAAGTGATCATTCCCGAGCCCTTCTACGCCAATTACAATGGCTTTGCCACCATGGCAGGGGTCAAGGTCGTGCCCGTTACTTCGCGGATTGAAGACGGTTTCGCCTTGCCCCCCGTGCAGGAGATTGCCGCCAAGGTCTCCGACCGGACCCGGGCCATCCTCATCTGCAACCCAGGAAATCCAACGGGCTACGTGTATACCGACGATGAGCTGGAGGCCATCCGCTCCCTGGTTTTGGAGCATGACCTCTACCTTTTTGCCGATGAGGTGTATCGCGAGTTCTGTTACGGCGACCAGAGCCCGACCAGCGTTTTGTCCCTGCCTGGTTTGGATGAACATGTGGTGCTCATGGATTCCGTTTCCAAGCGCTACAGCATGTGCGGCGCACGCATCGGTGCGTTGGTCACCCGCAATGCCCAGGTGCACCAAGCCTGCATGCGGTTTGCCATGGCCCGCTTGTCCCCACCGACCTTGGCGCAGATTGCAGGAGAAGCCGCGCTTCAGACGCCGCCTTCTTATTTCGCGGAGGTCAAGGCGGCCTACGTGGAGCGAAGGGATGCCTTGGTGAAGGGGCTCAACGCCATTCCCGGTGTCACCGTGCCCAACCCGGGAGGGGCCTTCTACGCGGTGGCACGTCTGCCCATTGATTCCAGCGACGCCTTCTGCCAATGGATGCTGTCCGATTTCCACCTCGACGGCGAGACCGTGATGATGGCGCCCGCCAGTGGTTTCTACGCCACCCCCGGGGCCGGACAGGATGAGGTGCGCATCGCCTATGTTTTGGAAACCCCCGCCATTCAGCGCGCCGTGGCCATCATTGCGGCGGCCCTGGAGGTGTATCCGGGCAGGCGGCAATGGGCCACTGACCTCGAGGCCGCGGCTTCATGAGCCCGCTGTGCACTTCCCTCAGCGGATGCCCGTAACGATGTAGTCGTAAATGGGGTCGTTCGCCTCGAGTGAAGGCGCCTCAAATGCACGCGGCTGATGGCGCGGCGCCACGAGCAGTTCCCTTTCCACCATTTCGCGCAATACCTCTTCCCATTCGAGGGAGCATTTGCCCAGCAGAAGGGGGGAGAGGTCCTCGCCCCGCCGCCACATGCGCAGCACCTTGCGGAATCCGCGGAGGTAGAGGTGGTCTTTGGTGAATCCTCCGCCCCGGTAGGCGCGTGCGCACAGGAAGAAGGCCTGGTCCACATCCATGCCGTGCTCGTCGACCAGCATGGAGAACGTCTCGGGGAATCCTGCGCCGCGCACCATCTGGTCGCACGCCAGAACCCGCAGGCCCAACTCGCGGAGGCGGTCCAGGGAAATGGTGCCGCTCAGGTATTCGCTCAAAACGGCCAAGCCCTCCTGTGTCATGGTGTTGACGGGGGTTCCGAAAGTGGGCAGCTTCAGGGGCTGGAGCGCGGCATTCTCCGAGGTGACCATGTGGACCCCTATCTCGTGGTGAACCAGTCGGGTGAGGGCCTTGGGTGAAAAGCGGGCGCCCTTCTTGATCAGGACCGTTCGCTGCTGACCGAGCACCATGGCATCGGCGACCATGCGGGGAGAAACCATCACCTTGGCCGTGAATCCGTAGTCGGTCAGTGCTGCTTCGAACTTCTCTGCGGCGGCAGCGGCGGAAAGGGTGGCCATGGGCTCCTGCTCCACAGGCGGGAGCTGCATCAGGTACAGGGCGTTCCGCACGTCCTTTTCCGTCGGGGCTCCGAAGTAACGCAGGCTTCCGTAAAGGAATCGAGGGGTGCCTAGGTCCGAGAGCAGGTCCACCTTGTCGACATACCCCGTAACGCAAGCTTCGTAAAGCGCTCGAATGTCTGGGTCGGTGAGCTTCTCTACAGGGACGCGGTGGAGTTTGCGCTTGAGCGCGCGTGCATCAAACCCGAGGGGGCGGTACTTGAAATCCGGGGTCTTCTGAAATCGAGAAGCAAAGAAGGCGCGCCGCTCGGCTGCCAAGTTGATGGGGTTGATGTATTCGAGGAGCTCAAACCCCTTCACGCATTGGTGAATGGCCTCATCGACCTTCTTCAGTTCAAGCTCCGCCCCCTTGGCGAGGAGCCGGCTGGCCTTTCCGTCCGGAACGGAGGTAAACCGTTCCGCAAAGGCGGATGCGTGTTGGCTGAGGGCCTCCTTGAGGCCACCAGCAATGCCTTCCACAACCGCAGGATACAAGGTTCCATCTTCTTCGTTGCAATACACCTTGGCGACCTCGAGGGCGAGGTCGACGACCTGCGGATGTTGACTGCACACCCACCGGCATTGGTAGCCATGACCCTTGAAGACGTCATTGGACGCCACGCTGGCAGGTATCTCAGCGGGCCAATCCACCCTGCCCAAGGCATCCACGAGGCTATGACAAACGTTGCCATATCGCTCTTCATCGACCAGATCCCAACCCAGGTTGAAGGTGGGCACTGGGCGGTCCCAACGCAATCGATTGTAGCTGTGGAGGTCGTAGATGACGGCCGATTCGAAGCGCGCGACGAGTTGTTTCAGCAAGGCGTCCAACACCTTGTAGTAGCGGGTGTGTTTCTCAAGGCTGCGCAAGCGGTTGGCCTTGGTCAATGGCGACCTCCAGACCTTCCGGCCCCATGCGGTGTCGTAGATCGCTTCGGCGGGTGGGCGGTTGAGGTCGTATTCGTAGCGGCTGTCCAGCCCCACAAGGGTGATGGGCAGTGCTTCGATCATCTGCGCGGTACAGGGGTCTTCCTCCTGCCAGCGCTCGAGTTCGGACAGGCGGCATTTCACCTGCAGCTCGGGACGCAGGCGGTGTCCATCATGGATGGCGGTGCCGACCACCGGCTGCCATTCCGCGATGCGGATGAAGAAGCCGGCATCAATGGCTTCTGCCTGAAACGTCCTGCCCGCTTCGATGCGGCGGACAATCTCGGGCGTGGTGAGCTCGAGCACGTTCAGGCGTTCTCGACGGTGGAACGGAACTCAAGCCTGCGCTGCGAGTCCATCTCGCGGTAGGCCACCGTGTCTTCAAGCCAATCGATGATCCGCTTCTGCAGCTTCACCTTGTTGAGGCGGTTGATGTTCACGATGCCACCCGGTGAGAGGACGTTTACTTCGATCAGCTTGCCTCCGATGATGTCGAGCCCCACAAAATAGAGGCCGTCGGCGACGAGTTTCGGACCGATCATCTTGCACACACGGAGTTCCTCCCGGGTCAACCTGTGCTTCTCCACCTTGCCCCCGGCGTGCACGTTGGATCGGGGGTCGTTGGCGGCAGGGACGCGGCGCATGGCCCCGATGGGCTCGCCTTGGAGCATCATCACACGGACGTCCCCTTTTTCCGCCCCATCCACATAATCCTGAAGAATGACGTAGTTGGATTCGCCACGGCCATCGATGTAGAAGTCAAGGAGCGAATTCACATTCTGATGGGCATCCGGTTCAATCACGATGACGCCGCTGCCGCCAAAACCATTCAGCGGCTTCATGATCATTTTTTTTGCCGAGCTGTCCTCGATGACCCGCTTGAGGTATTCCTTGTTCTTGGAGACGTAGGTCTTGGGAATGATCTGGTTGGAAGGATCGTAGAAGGCAGCCGTGTACAACTTGTTGTTGGCCTCGCGGAGTCCCTGAACATCGTTCACCACGAAAACGTGGTTCTTGACCGAATCCAGGAAATTCAACACGATGCTGTCCAACGGGGGGTCGGACCGCATGAAGATGGCATCGAAACCCGCAAGTGGCAGCATCTGCTCATTGAAGGATACCTGCCTGTACCAAGTGACGGGGCTGGAACTGACCTTGTCCCGCCTTTGGATCAGCCGGCAGAAGGACATGGTGACCGAATCCCGAATGGTCAGGTTGGCTCCGGTAGTGAGGGCCACTTGGTGGCCGCGATGCACGCACTCGTGGATCAGTCGCAGGGTGCTGTCAGACTCAGGTCGGACCCGCTCCCATGGGTACATGATGAACAGGATGTTCATGGCATTCTTAAAAAAGGGCGCGCAAAAATAGCGCATACCGGTATCGCATGGCGCACGTACCGAGTGGATTGCAAGATTTCTTGCGTCCTTAACTTTTGCGCATGAACTCTCCTGTGTTTCGCGGCTTGGCCGCCATGGTGCATCTGACCTTGCTCCCCGGCCTGCTTCTGGCCGATACCACGACGGTGCAGACCTACACTTTTGAAGCCCAGAACAACCCCGAAACCGCCTACGACAGCCCGGGGCGCCGATGGTTCAACTTCCCGCCATCCGACAATGGCATTGAATACGGCAAGGTCATCATGGAGTACACGCTCAAGTGCTTCGAGGACGGCACAGCGGGCAATCTTGGCTATGCCTGCGGCGAATGGGACTACCTGAGCTACACCTACCTTTTCGATCATACCGGCATGCTGGACAGCGCCGCTTTGCAGCACCCGCTGCAGCTCTTGGCGGATGCGCCCTTCGATACGGCGCAAGTCGTGCCTTACGTCGAGGGCGTGCAGGACACCCTTTGGATCCCTGCAGCGCAGTACATCGTGGACCTGGTGTTGGAGGAGGCGACGGTCCAACCGGGAGAGGTGGTCTCCATCGCGCCGCTTTTTGAGCCCGCCGCGTCCAAAAGGGTTCAGTTTCTCTGGACGGCCGAAGAGCTGTCCGGCCTGGGAGCGGGCACCATAGATCGGTTGTGGGTTCCCATGATGGCAGGGGCACCTTCCGCCCGTCGTTTGGACCTCAAGTGGGGGCTGACTGGAGACACCGCGTTGACCGGCTTCCAAGACCTGACCCAATCTGCCTACCAGTATGGCTTGGGATCCTGGCAATTCGAAGACAGCCTCTCCCTGCGGCTTTCACCGCCCATCGAATGGGACGGGTCCAGCAACCTGGTACTGGAGTTCGCCATGGAGGACGTCAACGTGGACACGGACGGGGCACAGGACGGATGGGCGATGGCCAGCGCTATGGAAGGGGGTGCTTGGGTGTCGGATGGTTTCGACGGCGAGGTGATCTTCTCCGCTCCGGACCGCGTCGAGGTCAATGTGGAGGACTTGCAAGGCCTCTCACAGGAGATCACCATCGAGTGCTGGGTCTTTGGCGATCCGGACAGCCAGCCACAGAATGGCACCTTGTTTGAAGGGGTCGATGCCGCGGGTCAGCGCGTGGTGAATGTCCACCTTCCTTGGGGCAATGGCCGCGTTTACTGGGACTGTGGCCAGGACGGCGGTTACGACCGCATCGATGCCCAGGCCCAAACGGCCGATTACGAAGGGCAATGGAACCACTGGGCCTTCGTGAAGAATGCCACCACCGGCATCATGGAGATGTACCTGAATGGTGAGCTCTTCCACAGCGGGACCAACAAGGACAATCCCATCGAAGGCATCGCCAAGTTCAACCTTGGCGCCTCGGCCAATGGCAACAACCGCTACAACGGCCGAGTGGACGACTTCCGCATCTGGTCGCAGGCCTTAGATGGAGAGACCATCGCCTCTTGGATGAACCGTCAGCCTACGGCCTTCCACCCGCATTGGGATGCATTGGAGGTCGATTACCGTTTTGATGGGGCCAATGGAACCGAAGAGGTCAACCACAACCCGAATGGTTCCCCCGGATACCATCACGGATCGACCTTGCGCCGTCCCACGCCCGCCCGGGAGCAGGCTAAGGGACTCCCTGACGCTCTGCGCCCGGCCATTGGCTTCGGCCGGGGGACCTACATGGAACTTGTCGCCGACGGCTCGATCATGGATCTCCAGCCTTTGGCGCCCATGAGTCTGTCCACTTGGGACGTGGAGGGCAACGGGGTCGTCATGACCGATTTGACTTACCACTACGCGCCCGGTGAGACCATCGAGGTGCCTCTTTTCGGGGACACCATCGCCCATCCGATTCCAGGCCAGGTGAGCGAAATCTTAAATGACACCCTCGACTATTTCGGTGCGCCCTTCGAGGTCATCGACCGCTACGAGCTCTACCGCTTCATCACGCCCTATGGCATCGGCCTCGATATGGGCGAGGACGGCTGGACATGGAAATACGACGTCACGGACTACCTGCCGCTGTTGCGGGACAGCGTGGAGTTGCAGGCGGGCAACTGGCAGGAGCTGCTGGATTTGAAGTTCCAATTCATCGAAGGCGAACCGGCGCGCGACGTGTTGGACGTGGAGGCCTTCTGGAAGGGCCAATACGGCCTGGCCGGTTTTGATCAAAATGTCGTGGCCTATGAATACACTCCTGATGCGGCCGAAGAAATGTGGCGCTTGAAGACCCGTGCTTCAGGTCATGGGTTCGGCAGCGGCAACAACTGCGCGGAATTCTGCTACAACACGCACAAGGTCAAGGTCAACGGAGAGGAACAGTGGTCCTGGGAAATCATGCAGGAGTGCGCGGACAACCCATTGTTCCCCCAAGGCGGTACGTGGATTTATGACCGGGCTGGTTGGTGTCCGGGAGCACCCACCGAGACCCGCGACATGGAACTCACGCCCTTGGTGGATGGAAGTGCTTCCTTCACCGTGGACTACGACATCGACTACGACCCCGATGGAAATTACCGATTCGAAGGTCAGATCATCGCCTATGGTGCGCCGAACCACGCACTGGACGCGGAACTGGTGGATGTCATCGCTCCGAACGGGTCGAAGCTCTCTTCTCGGACCAACCCCATTTGCGACAAGCCGCAGGTGTTGTTGCGCAACAGCGGGAGCACCCCCTTGACATCGTGCACCATCACCTTTGGCCTGGAGAACAACCTGCAGGCCTATACCTGGACGGGTGAGCTGGGATTCCTCGAGGAAGAGACCGTGGATCTCGTGGCACTCGACCCCAACCTGTGGGACGGCGATGATGAGGAAGACCTCACCTTCATCGCCCGGGTTTCCGAGCCCAACGGCGGAAGCGATGAAGTGGCGTGGAACGATGAGGTACGCAGCACATTCCGCCGCCCACCGACCTACACCTACATGGAGGACCCCGGCGACGAGGACGACAACCGGCTCATCATCTTCGTGCGCACCAACAGCGTGCCATGGGAGAACAGCGCCAAGCTCACCCACCAGGACGGTACGGTGTACTTGGATCGTACCTACCCCGATGCCAACACGCAATACCGCGACACCGTTTACCTGAATCAGGGGTGCTACACCTTCGAGTTCTTCGACAACGACGACGATGGCATCAGTTTCTGGGCCAACAACGACGGCAGTGGATTTGTGCGCCTTCGCAAAGTGGGGGGCAACTGGATCACCTTCGAGCCCGACTTCGGCAAGTCCATTGTCCACAACTTTCATTTTGAGACCAACCTTGTCAATGACGTGGCCGAGGCGCCGATGGAAACGGGGGAATTCAGGGTCTTCCCCAATCCGGCGAGCGATGAGGTGGGGTTCCGGCTTTCCGGTTGGCAGGGACGTTTTGACTGGCACCTGAGCGACGCAGCGGGCCGGGTGGTCCGCACCGGAGTGGGGCAGGCCTTGGAAGGCGCCGCGTTCCAAGGGCGCATTCCGTTGGGGGGACTGCCGGCGGGCGTGCACGTGCTGACCTTGACCCAGCCGGGACGATCGGTTCGCGAGCGGGTCGTGATTTATTGAGTGCGGGCTCGAAAAAGAGGGGGTGTGTGTAGTTGAACACTACTTTTTCACAGAAGACCCCCTTTGAAATGGGGTCGATGGCGAAAAATTTATGTTTTTCATGGACCTACCCCTGTGTTTTGGGTGGGGCAGGGTGTATTTTTGCCCGCAGACTAGAAAATCATGTCAACCTACCGCATCACCGCCATCGAGGACGTCCTCGAGCGCGCACCGAAGGCCTCAGTGCCGCCTTCATCCAAAATTTCCGAGTATTACGGTGACCTGGCGTTCACCGTGAGTGCCATGCGCGAGTACCTCACCGAAGAGGCATACGAACACGTCACTTCCGCCATGGTCGATGGTACCCGGATCGATCGGAAGATCGCCGACCAGGTGGCGAGCGCATTGAAGGAGTGGGCCATGGCCCGGGGCGCGACGCACTACACCCACTGGTTCCAGCCGCTCACCGGAAGCACGGCGGAGAAGCACGACAGCTTCATACAGCCCGACGGACAGGGAGGCGCCATTGAGCGTTTCGACGGCAGCCTTCTCGTTCAACAGGAGCCCGACGCTTCCAGCTTCCCCAACGGTGGCATTCGCTCGACTTTTGAGGCGCGCGGTTACACGCTGTGGGATCCCAGCAGCCCACCTTTCCTCATCGGTCAGACCCTTTGCATTCCCACCATTTTCATCGCCTACACCGGCCAGTCCTTGGACAACAAGGCACCGCTCTTGAAAGCGCTGAACGCGGTTGACAAAGCCGCCACGGAGGTGTGCCAATACTTCGACAAGAACGTCACGAAGGTGGTGGCCACGCTCGGATGGGAGCAGGAGTACTTTTTGGTGGACAAGGCCCTGTTCAATGCGCGCCCTGACCTGAGCCAGACCGGTCGCGCCCTTCTTGGCGCTGCCCCGGCCAAAGGCCAGCAGCTGGACGACAACTACTTCGGCAGCATTCCTCCCCGCGTGATGGCATTCATGCAGGAGTTCGAATGCGAGTCACACAAGCTCGGCATTCCCGTCACCACCCGTCACAACGAAGTGGCGCCGAACCAGTTCGAAGTGGCCCCTGTCTTCGAGGAAGCCAACTTGGCCAATGACCACAACCTGCTGCTCATGGACCTCCTGGAGCGCGTGGCCCAGCGCCATGATTTCAGGGTGCTCCTCCACGAGAAGCCGTTTGCAGGTCTCAATGGGTCCGGAAAGCACAACAACTGGTCATTGGGTACCAATACCGGTGTGAACCTGCTCAAGCCCGGCGTCAATCCCAAGACGAACCTGCGCTTCCTGACCTTCTTCGTGAACACCATTGCTGCAATCCACAAGCACGCTGACGTGTTGCGTGCCGCCATCGCAGGTGCAGGAAACGACCACCGTCTCGGTGCGAATGAGGCTCCGCCAGCCATCATCAGTGCCTTCATCGGCTCCAAGTTGACGGAGTTGCTCGACGCCGTCGAAGCCAACGTCAGCGCAGGCAAGATGAGTCCGGACGAGAAGACCGCCGTGAAATTGGAGATCGGTCGCATTCCTGAGGTGTTGCTCGACAACACCGATCGCAACCGGACCTCGCCTTTTGCCTTCACAGGCAACAAGTTCGAGTTCCGTGCAGTGGGCAGCACCGCCAATTGTGCCGTGCCGATGACGGTGCTGAACACCATCATGGCCCAGCAGCTCAAGGACTTCAAGGTGGCCGTGGACGCCCGCATCGCCCAAGGCGACAAGAAGGACGAAGCGCTCTTGAAGGAAATCCAGAAGCTCATCAAAGAGAGCAAGTCCATTCGCTTCGAGGGCAACGGTTACGGCCAGGAGTGGGTCGAAGAGGCGGCCAAGCGCGGTTTGTCCAACCTACTGGATACCCCGAGTGCCCTGGCCGTGTGGGAACAGAAGGAGACGGTGGCCCTCTTCGAGGGACTCGGCGTACTGAGTGCCGAGGAAATCGAGGCGCGGACGGAAGTCGAGCTCGAGAACTACGTCATGAAGTTGCAGATCGAGGCACGTGTCCTCGGCGACATGGTGACCAACCAGGTCCTCCCGGCCGTGATGGACTATCAGGGAGACTTGCTTGCGAACATCCAGGGCTTCATGGACGTCTACGGGGACAGCAAAGCCGAAGGCATGACCAAGCCCCAACGCGGCATTCTGGAAGAGTTGTCTGCGGGTTTGTCGGCCACCTATGCTTCGTTGGAGGCCCTTCGAAACGAGCGTTCAAAGGTCAACGACATAGAAAATCTGCAAGAAAAAGCGAAGGCCTACGCCCATGTGGTCAAGCCACTGATGGACGATTTACGGGTGCAGGTTGATCAGCTTGAAAAGGTGACAGAGGACGGCCGCTGGCCCTTCCCGAAGCTTCGGGAACTGCTTTTTACCCGCTGATTCTTCAAACAATCCGAAAGAAGGCCCCGGTTTCGTTGATGCGAAGTTCCGGGGCCTTCTTACATTCGCCCGGAAAGATCCACTGGGAATGCTGAACCTGTCACCCGGGCACACTTTTGCCCTGCGCCCCGCGCTCGTCACACTCTTCGCCTTGTTCTCGCTTGCGGGAATGGCGCAAAATGACATCACCGCCGATGCGGACGCCGCCTTCAATCGAGGCGGCTACTTCGAAGCAGCCAAAGACTATCAGGCGTCTTACGCCAAGCTCAAGGGTGACCTCGAGGAAAAGGGTCGGGTTT
>JAURDB010000084.1 GCA_030828175.1 Flavobacteriales bacterium | reverse complement strand
ACAAGGTCTTCTTTGCTGCTGTGGGCGACTACGGAAGGGAGAAACCTCCGGAGGTGGGCTTCGCCATTCCAATTGAGAATGGCAACCGCCACGCGACAGGAGGACCGGTTTTGTCCCGCCATCTCAACGCGGATTGAAGAAAAGGTCTTCGGGCTCCTCGCGGCTGTACGTATCGCGTCGCCCCAGTTGGTTCATCCCCGTTTCCACCACCGAATGACCGAGCTCCCGGGTCTTGAGGATGTCCAGCCAGTCGGCATTCCGAAGCTCTTGGGGGTGGTCACTGTGGAGCAGTTCAAAACACTCTCCCACCACTTGCGGCGTGTAGAAAAGGAACCGACGGTTGTTGAACTGTCCCGCTTTGTGGTAATGCCAGATTTCATAGGGGTAATACTGGGTGCCGTGATGACGCTGTACCACGGTGTTCGGTCGACCATACCGAAGCAGGATCCAACCCATGTCCGTCTCGTGGCCCTCTCGATTGGGACATGCGCCGTATGCCTCATTCGCCACTTCCACCTCCCGCAGGTATTCAAGCCATGCTGATTCCGGAGCGGATGGGTTTCTCTCCAGCCAGAATTGATCGAGAAACGACTGCAATGAGCGCAATTCAGCCCCCTTGAGTACGTATTCGATCGACCTTCGTTCTCCGGCATCCGCAATGGGAATGAGGGTCTCAATCCAGCCGTAGAGGCTGTCCCTGTCCTGGTATTTTTGGACAAAGGGAGACAGCATCTCCGCGGCTACCGCGGCATCCTGCGCCTCGGCAGATACCAAATCCAAGGTCAATCCAGAAGAAGCCAGCAGCGCTTGATCGGGCGTCATCACCTGGACCACCAATTCATACAGGCCCGGTCCCGGCACGGGAACGGCCTCCAACATGGGCATGACTTCTGCGGCTTTCAACCGAAAGAACCGTTGGGTCCCTTCTACCCAATCCGCCTCTGAGCCCAGTGCACGGAATCCTGCCACGGCAAGGAAGGGTTCGCCTGCACCAAACAAATCCGACATGCCATACAACTCGGCATAGACGAGCAAGTGTTCCACATCTGCGGAAACACGCTGGTCGACGAGGGGCAGAATGTCCCTTCCGGAACGGGTCAGGGAAGTGGGAGGGTCCGACGCAGGACCGACTCCTTGAACCACCAACAGGTCGCTGATGCGCATGGATTCTCCGGCATCCACCGACACCACCGTTTCATACTTGAGAACCGGACGATCGAGGTTGCCGAGGTCCTCCACTTCGAGCTCCATCACATGGGGCCCTGCCTTCAAGGGAATCCGAATGACATCGATGAAGTCGTCAGGCACCGTCAATTCGCCTGTGCGCGCTGTGGATTTACCGTACCCCGCGACCGTCCCCGTGCTGTCATATGCCACCACGGTCCAGGTAACACCTGCGCGATACGTGGTGTCCGGACTGTCCAGCCAAGTCACCCCTTTGGCGAGAAACTCCACTTGAACCTCGAGATAAGCCCCTGTTTCCGGCGATTTGAATTGACGCGTTGCCAATTTCACCGAAGGAGGCATCAAATCCGCTTGCCCAAAAAACGGGGCAGGAGACAGGACAATGAGCAACATCCAACAGCACGCCCTGAGCCTGAGGACGATACCGTGGAATTCATGGTTTAAATTGTGGGCTGTGAACAGCATCAATCGGCAAGATACATCGGGGTGGAGGTCCTTGTTACTCTCGGTCTTTTTCACCTTGGCAGCCCTGTCACAGGTGCACGCAACGCACTTGGTAGGAGGGTCGATGTACTACGACTACATCGGAGACGACCAGTATGAGGTACATCTGGTCATTTATCGGGATTGCGGCCCGACCAATACCAACGGCACAGGCTTCGACATCCAGGCGAGCCTTGCAGTCTATGAAGGCTTTGATCTGTACTTCGATGGCCTGGTCAACCTAGAAACAAACGGGGTGACGAACATCGATTTGCAAAGTGGCAACCCCTGTGCGGAATTGCCCTTTGGCGTTTGTCTGGAGAGGGCCGTCTACACGACCGTCATGACATTGCCACCCAGCGCGGAACCCTACACCATCGTGTATCAGCGCTGTTGCAGGAATCCTCAGATCATCAATCTTTTGGACCCCATGAATACCGGGTTCACCATCTTCACGGAGATACCCCCTGCCTTGGCCCTCGAAGACATCGATGTAGAAGGCAATTCATCCCCCCGCTTTGATTACCTGCCACAGGCGTACGTATGTGTAGGCCAGCCTTTCACCCTTCCCAACCCTGCATCGGACATTGACGGGGACAGCCTCTTTTACACCATTGGCGACGTTTTCATCGGCGGAAGCTTCAGTGCTCCTTCTCCAACGCCTCCGAATGGACCTCCCTTTGAAAACGTGACCTGGGCAGATGGATATGCGCCCAACACCCCGCTCGGATCGGATGAACCTGATTGGGTGACCATCGACCCCAGCAACGGAACGGTGACGGGAACTCCCTCCGCCATCGGTAAGTATGTCATGGGGATTTATGTCAACGAATTCCGTCAAGACGACAACGGCAATTGGGTCAACCTGGGGAAGATGCTCCGCGACTTCACCATTGATGTCGTCCCATGTGAGTTGATTACCCCGGACATCGCTTGGCCAGACCCCTGTTCTGGATTGGATGTGCAGTTCGACGTGGACACCGATGAAGGAGATTTCCTCTGGGATTTCGGAGCGGCAGGCGACGTGGACACCAGCAGCTCCTATTCACCTGAATTCTCCTATGAGGAACAGGGTGAATACACCGTTACCTTGAGTTATGACTTGGGAGGCTGTGGCGATACGCTCCAATTCGATATTCTGATCGCCCCACCCGTCACATCGGATTTTGACATTGAACCGCCCACATGTCAATCCGGAGGTTGGTTGCAACCGGTGACATATTCGGGGGATGCCCCGGGGGATGCAGGAATACTTTCATGGTGGGTCGATGGCATTGCATCGGGATCTGGCGTCAGTCCTGATCCACTCTTCATTCCTCCCGGGAGTCACCAGATATCCAACCAGCTCCTCACCGAAATCGGTTGTGAAATCGAACAAACCCTCAATGTGGAACTGGATCCTTTGCCCCAAGCATCGTTCTCCATGTCCGACCCACCCTGCAATGGACTTGAGATCAACTTTTCCAATCTCTCTGTCCACGCAGATGCTTACCAATGGGTGTTTGACGTCAGTGACCCAAATACGGGCCTTGGACCCGAAAGCACGTCTGATAACCCCACCTGGACCTATGGTGATTACGGAACCTTCGAGGCACAGCTCATCGCCCAACCAGGCAGCGCCTGTGCGGACACTACTTCCGAGCTCATCATCGTCCTCCCTCAAGATCCATTGGTCATGTCTTTTGGCGCGGTGGAGCCCCTTGCATGTTCCATGCAAACCACGGTGGAATTCACCTTTGATGGCGCCAATGCGGACGACATACAATGGGATTTCGGTTCGGCAGGCTCCGCCAATGGTGATTCCGTGGTCTACGATTTCGGCGCAGCCGGTCTTTATCCCGTCAGCCTGACCATTGAGAATGACCTTTGCGGGACTTCGCAAACGGCCGAATTCGAGGTGTACGTACCCGAACTCATTTCTGAGGTGGAGCTGGTCATCCCCAATGTCCTGACGCCCAATGCAGATGGAAAGAATGACCGTTTCCGGGTAGGGACCCGCCGCGTAGACGATGGAAGCGTGTTGCCCACCAATACGGCCTCATTCACCCAATTCAAGCTGCAGGTTTTCGACCGATGGGGGGTGCTCGTGCACATGTCGGAAGGTGTCGGTGCCGGTTGGGATGGCCGCATCGGAGGAAACGTTGCTGCCCCCGGCACTTACTACTTCATCCTCAATGCGGACCACAGCTGCCTCGATGCGGACATTACCGAGGTGGGGGAGTTGACCCTCATCCTGGACTGACCTCCCTTCGGAAGTGCCTCATCTGCTCAATGCGGCAGGTCACGGACCGAAAAGCATCGTACCATTCTCCCACACCACGGGATTTTGCGGCACGGTGATCGGAATGCCGACTCCATGCTTCCACAGCCTCCATGCTCTGCCAGTAGCTGATGAACACACCATCTCGCCCGTCCCTGAGCGACTCGAATCCAATGTATCCCTCCATTTTTTCCGCCTCTCCCATGACGTGTTCCATGGCTGCGGCATAACCCGGAGGGTCCAGCGGGCGCTCGGAAATGAAAATGCTCGCATAGCAACCAGGCTGGAGCTCAAGTTGGTCGTTGACAACGGACATGCCGTAAAGTTCACACAAACCATCTTTGCCAAATGAACGCCGCCTGGGACCGCGCCTTTGACAATTGCCTGCATGACCACGCAGGCCGAAGGGTAAGTGCCACCATGAGGTTTGGCATCAAAGCGAGCACAACACCCCCGTGGGCCCAGGACATCGGGACCCATTACAATGGAGACGCATTGCGTGATGTGCTGTCCAGCGGCGAATGCCCCTTGATGGTCTTTGACCTGCCTCCGGGCGCCCAACCCTTGGAAGCCTTGCCTCGGCATTGTTGGGCACTGGAGCGCCACACGCGCCAGTGCTCCCTGGACACATCCGATCCGGTGGAATCATGGCCTGCCCATCGCAAAAAGCAGCTGAGGCGTGCCGAGCGGGAGGGCCTCCATATTTACCGATGTCAGGATGTCGACCTGCTTGTAGATCTGCACCAAGCCGCCCGCCAGAGAAAGGGGCTGAACAGCGATGGCAGTGCATTGCACGCACTGCTTACCGAATTGTTGGCTGAACCTGGCACACAGGGCTGGGTCGTAGCCGATACACAAGGCCGGCACCTGGCAGGAGGGGTATTCCATGGCACCGACGACAACCGGCTGATCTATGGCTTCGGAGGCCAGTTCAGAACGGACAATCCGGGAGAAAGCAGCAGGGCCAGCGTCATGATGATTGCGGCAGCCATGCGGCATGGGGCCCAATCGGGAAAGGAAACATTCGATTTTGGAGGCAGCATGGACCCGGGTGTCGACCGGTTCTATGCTGAATTCGGAGCCGAAAAGGTGGCAAAATGGAAAGTGGTCAGGTGTGCCCCCTGGTTGCGCCCACTCCTTCGTTTCGTTCGGCCCGACTTGTTTCGTTGAGGGCCATCAAGTCGGCCAAACAGCCGCCTTGCGCTCCTCGGGGATGAAGCAGGCCTCTCGGCCCCATTCATTGATCTGCACGAATTCTGCTTCCGTGAAGGCCATGCCGTCACGCAGAAGTCGATACTCATCCATGATGTCGATGTTCATGATGCCCGGGTCATCCGTATTCACGGTGGTCCGGATGCCCGCTTCCATAATTTGACGGAAGGGGTGGGCCTCCCGCGTGGGACAGACCCCACTGAGCCAATTCGACGTGGGACACAACTCGAGCACCGTACCCCGCTCCCGAACGAAATCCAAAACCGCAGGATCCTCCAGGATGCGCACCCCGTGACCAATCCGGTCGGCGTGCAACAATTCGATGGAATTGCGGATGTTCCTCGCCGCTTGAGGCCCCTCTGCCTCTCCGGCATGAATGGTCACGTAAAAGCCCTCCGACTTGGCCCGCTCGAAAAGCGGGACGAAGGGATCAGGCCCCACTGCCAACTCATTGTCGGCCAAGTCCATCGCCAGGAAATCCTCCTTTTTCTCGATGGCGAAATCAAGCCAGTATCGGTTCTCATCCACCGTCTTGATGCGCTGAAGCAGGCAAATCAGGCCCACCGCTATCGGAAAATCCTGCTCCGCCCGCTGTACGCCCCGCATAACGGCAGCGTGCATGGAATCCGGCGTCAGAGAGGCATGGGCATCACAGAGGAAGCTGGGTGCGTAGCGCAATTCCAAAAGGCGGACACCGTTGGCGGACATGTCCTGACAGCATTCATAGGTCATGCGCTCTATGACCTCCGCCGAGTCGAGCAGGTCCCGATGCCCCAGGAAAATATTGAGCAAAGTGGGCAAGTCACCGACCGGTTCCGTTATGAGAAAATCCCGACGGAAGGTCGCTTCATCCCATTTTCGACCCTTGGCATGAAGCAACTCCTTCAGCAGTTCGTGGCGCGCCGTCAATTCGAGGTGACAGTGCAGCTCCACTTTGGGCAGCGCTTTGAGGAAATCGTCGTGCATGATCGGCAAATCTAAGCCTTCGACCACCGGATGTTGATTTCAACAGGGTCGAACATGAACAGCCATACAATCCACCGTGCATCTTCGTTGACATGATTGGAATTGGAGCGCGCATTTCCCACCCCAAGTATGGGGAGGGTGCCATTTTTGGAGAGTCAGGCGCAGCATGGCGCATTTTTTTTCAGGAGCATGGAGAGAAGGAGTTGGCCAAGACGTATGAGTCCTATGAGGTCATGGAGCCCGCTCCCGAATCTGTCGGCGGCATCGACCTCGAGGACGTCATCAGTGCCGTTGAGAACGTGTTTGACCAATACATGGAATCCCCTGGGCCCGTTGAACTGGGTGACAAGTGGGAGGGAGGCACCATGGAGTTGAAGCCTGGAGAGGAAGGCTTGAAATCCAAAGAGATTCCCATCGAGACCTTCTTCCACAAAATCGTCATGCTCCGTGACCGGCTTCGCGTTCTGGAGCAGAACATCAACAGCAACAGCAAGTTGAGCGACGAAGACAAGGTGAACCTGCAACAGTACATCACCCGATGCTACGGTTCTCTCACCACGTTCAACGTCCTGTTCGACCGCAAGGAAGATTGGTTCGTAGGGGAGAAGAAGGGATAATCCCTGGGCTCAGCGCACTACGGTGAGCGTGCCCTGGAACTTCTCCGGATACAAGCCGTGTGTCCACTTTACTTGAACGCTCCAGGCGTAGGCACCGTCCTTGACGTAGTACAATCCTTCGCCTCTTTGATCCTGGCCCAACCAGGCCTCGTTCGGATCCGTGGAAGAGAAGACCACCTCTCCCCAGCGGTTGAACACCTGGAAACTGTAGTCTTGAGCGCCGAATGCCTGTCCCAGGGGACGAAAGGCATCATTGAGACCGTCGTTGTTCGGAGAGAAGGCGTTGGGCACGTAGAGCTGCAGGTCGAGCTCGGTGAAATGGGCCACGACGTTGACGGCTCCATCTGAGGGAAGGCCGACCCCCAAATCGGGAAGGAGAAGCGCTGTGTTGGATTCTGCGCCTTCTACTTCCCAATGACTGAACTTCCAATCACCGCCGGGAGTGGCAATGAAGGCTTGCGGACCATCCACGACAAAGCTGTCCGTCCAGTAATCCGTCACATTGGCCCGGTCCACCACCTTGACGACACCCGAACCAGCGGGCTTCACTTCCACCACAAGGTCTATGTGCTCCACGTACTCGAAATGTGCCACGACAACGCCTCCGGTATCTACGAACAAAGAGGTGCTTTGCGCGTCCGGGTCACCGATGGCATTGGCTTCGTGTGACCAATGGGAGAACGACCACCATTCAATGGGATTGGCAGCAATGTCATGGTCTCCATCGAACAACTCTTCCTCATCGGGATAGGGTCCCAACACCATTCCATTCAGGGAAATGCTGCCCGTTCCTGCGGGTTCCACATCAAAATACAGCACCTCCGGTGGCACCGGTTCGCCGAAGTGCGCCATGAGGGTCACATCTCCACTGATTTCAATGGAAATCACGCTGTCCTGGATGTCATCGATGACCAGATCTCCTGAAATGACCTCCCAATAGAGGAACTCGGCACCTTCGCATTCCTCTTCGGCCTCCAGCGAAATGGGCACGCCCTCCCAGTAGGTTCCGGAGAACGGCACCATGGCAGGCGTGACATCAAAAGAATTCAATTCTACCTCTCCACATCCATCAATCAGGAGGGTCAAGCCGACGGGGACCACATCATAGCAGTCCTCCATACCGGTGAGAACCGTCTCATTGCATCGGGTGTCGATGAAATCGTGAATCTGTTGCACTTCATTCTGCCATGTGGCATAATCTCCACCCCAACGCTCAATTTGACGCGGCATCTCCGGATCGATGACGGCGATCATGCTGTCGAGCACAGCATGCATGTTGTCGCATGAGAAATGCGTGTTTCCCAAGTCAGCCCATCGGTTGATGTAGGTCGCCCAGAATTCGTCATTGTCCATCAAGGCGTTGAGAACGGGGATGTGGCCTTGACCGCCCACATCGCCCATGTTTTCAGGATTGCAAGGGTCTGCATCCGCCCCCGTGTCAGGAAGGCCCGTGTAGTTCGCTCCGTGTCCAAACGTATTGTCCAGGTCCCACAATGCGTAGCGCCAGCGGCGCCCATCCCCATCGGGATTGCGTCCCCTCCACCACGCTGTATTCCAGTTCAGCCAATCGGCACACACCACGTAGCTATTGAGGATGAAGTAGTCGATGAGCGACATCTCATTGAGTTCACTCACAGCCTGCTCGTAATTGGCCTGCACCGTCATGTCGTTGCCGGTGATGAAATCCACGAGGTCGTACCAATCGCCCCCGTTGCCATACTCTGTCCAAGTGCCGCCCCACGTCTTGAGGAAGTCGATGTCGTAACGACCCTGATCGTAATAACGGTTGGTGAAGTCACTGTCGTCGACCTTCTCCCTGTATTCGTATACGCCCCAGTACTGGCCATTGATGTAGAGGACACAGCTCTCACTGGTCCGTTCATCGAGGTGGAGGTCCGCCACGCCACTCAAGGTTTGGCAGTATGCATCGCGCACGTGGGCTCCACCGGAAAACGGGTAATTGTCGTTTGCCGCCGCCTTGAAGATGAGACGTTGGAACTTGCCGCGGTTGGATAGGTGGAACAGTTCGGCATCCACGACATCGTCGTACCCCATCTGGTCGCGGGTGATGTAGTCGAATCCTTTCTGCGGGTAGGCATTGGAGTCGTTTCCGTGCTCGTTGGAGTCACCCTCGGCCTCTACCCAGAATTCGCCCCCCTCGTGAAAGAACTCAATGTGCATGGGCTCGTCTCCGAACCAAGCGCCATCCTCCAGTCCCGGACCACTGACGCTGACCACCCTGATGCTGTGCTGGTCGTCACCAAAGAAGTAGGTGTTGGTGTTGGTGAAACTGGGGGCCAATTCACCGGTAGGATCAATGGCGATGGCCCGAACCACCGTGGTCTCCATGAGGCCAATGGGCGCTACGTAAGGGAGGCTGGTGGCGGAAGGACCATAACCATCAAGGGTGTAGTAGATCTCAAGACCGGGATCTGCCGTCAAGGCCAAGGACAATGCATTGGCATGGTAACCAGGCGCTTCTCCCATATCCGGCATGGGGGCATAAGCACTGTAGAAGAATCCGGCGGCACCGGCATTGGTCCCATTGGGCGTGGGCGAAGTGCACACCTTCCAATCCCCCGTACCGTCCACATCGCGGGACCAGCTGTGGTCCTCCTGCGTAGTGCTGACATCCGTGCCGTACGTGTAGCTCTCCAAAACATTGCCCATGGCATCGGAGAAGACCACGCTCTCCTGCTTGCACTGGTGGATCCTGAAGTTGGTATTGAGGAAGCCCCCCGCATAGAGGTTGCCCACCTGCGCTTCTCCGCTGCAGATGATGGTCAAATAGCCGTTGGGTGGGACAATCGTGCCCGCCGGAATTTCAAATTTCGTGGGGTCGTCGAGGTCGTCCGACATGTGCCAGCCACCGATGTCTACGGGGCCCGCCGTTTCGTTGAAGAGTTCAACGAAGTCCTCATTGTTTCCCGCCACATTGAGCGAGTAATTGGAGCACGAGAATTCATTGATCACCACTTGCGCTGAGAGCGGCGACAACAACCCGAGCAGGCCGGAGAAGAGGAAAAGTAGGTTTCGGTTCAAATCCACTGCGTTGGCAAGGTACGGAGTCACAACACAACGCCTATCCAAGAGGTTGCCTGCTGCCCATTAAATTGGACCCGCAACCGACGAAAATGGCCTTGAAGTACACCAATGAGATTGTCATCGACTGCCCACTGGAGCAGGTGGCCTCCGTTTTCTCCGACAAGGATCAAATCGGGGATTGGCAGAGGGGGTTTGTATCGCTCA
The DNA here is from genome assembly GCA_030828175.1 of Flavobacteriales bacterium. Taxonomy (GTDB): domain Bacteria; phylum Bacteroidota; class Bacteroidia; order Flavobacteriales_D; family Sanyastnellaceae; genus UBA8752. The sequence goes on along the minus strand of JAURDB010000084.1, from coordinate 389 downwards.
AGGTGACATCGGGTCTTCCGGGAGCCAACGGGTCTACTGCAGAGCTGCTGTATCTGAACCGAGGAAAGGAGATGACCATGACCGAGACCATCACCGACAACGGCCTGCCCCACCATTTCCACGGGCGATATGACATGCCCAGCATTCGGAATGTGCAACGCAACTTCTTCGAGGAACTCAACGATGGCAGTACCCGGTGGCGAAGTGAAACCGAATTTCAATTCGCCCAGTGGTCCATGCGCATCTTGGGACGATGTATGCCGGGAATGTTCCGCAACACAAGCCAACGGTTCATGGACGACTTCAAGGACTGGATTGAGAACGGCGTTTCCGCCCGCACCAAGCCCCATTGATCGACATGGACTACAGCAAGTGGATTCCGCTCCTGA
>JAURDB010000083.1 GCA_030828175.1 Flavobacteriales bacterium | reverse complement strand
CACGTTGAGGGTGACCTCTATGAGATGCCCCTGGAGCGCAAGGCGCCCGGTGTGATTTTCCGTCAGCCTGTAAACGAGCCCCTTCAGACGGGCATCAAGGCTGTCGACTCGATGATTCCGATTGGCCGAGGCCAGCGCGAGCTCATCATTGGCGACCGCCAGACCGGTAAGACCACGGTTGCCATCGACACCATCATCAACCAGAAGGAATTTTACGACGCCGGAGAACCGGTGTTCTGCATCTATGTCGCCATTGGCCAGAAAGGTTCGACGGTGGCGGGCATCGTCCAGACATTGGAAGAGGCGGGTGCCATGGCTTACACGGTCGTTGTTGCCGCTACCGCTGCCGACCCGGCCCCCTTGCAGTTCTATGCGCCGTTTACCGGGGCTGCCATCGGCGAGTTCTTCCGCGACACGGGCAATCCTGCATTGGTTGTGTACGATGACCTTTCGAAGCAGGCTGTTGCCTACCGCGAGGTTTCCCTCTTGTTGCGCCGCCCTCCGGGCCGCGAGGCATATCCTGGAGACGTGTTCTACCTGCACAGCCGTTTGCTTGAGCGTGCAGCCAAGGTGATTGCGGACGACAACATCGCAAAGGACATGAATGACCTGCCGGAGAGCCTGCGACCCATGGTCAAGGGAGGCGGATCATTGACGGCCTTGCCCATCATCGAGACGCAGGCGGGTGACGTTTCTGCGTACATCCCGACCAACGTGATCTCCATTACGGACGGTCAGATTTTCTTGGAGAGCAGCTTGTTCCTTTCGGGTGTTCGTCCTGCGATCAACGTGGGTATCTCGGTGAGCCGCGTGGGAGGATCCGCTCAGATCAAGTCCATGAAGAAGGTATCTGGTACGTTGAAGCTGGACCAAGCCCAGTACCGCGAGCTGGAGGCATTCGCCAAGTTCGGATCCGACCTTGATGACGCTACGAAAGCGGTGCTCGACAAGGGCATGCGCAATGTGGAGATCCTCAAGCAGAACCTGAACTCGCCCATGCCGGTGGAGGAGCAGACTGCGATCATCTATGCCGGAACCAAGAACCTGCTCAAGGAGGTGCCTGTGGAGAAGGTGAAGCAGTTCGAGAGCGCCTACCTCGATTACCTGCGCAGCAAGCACGCGGATACGATGACCGAGCTCAAGTCCGGCAAATACACGGACGAGGCCCAGAAGGTCATGGCAGAGGCGGCATCCGAGGTGAGCAAGCAATTCGCAAGCGCCTGAACCCACTGAACGATGGCTGGAGGTCTCAAGGAGGTACGCAATCGCATCGCATCAGTCGGAAGCACCCGGCAGATCACGCAGGCCATGAAATTGGTTTCTGCGGCGAAGCTGCGCCGCGCACAGGATGCGGTCACGCAGATGCGTCCTTATGCTGAAAAGCTGCAGGAGATCTTGGTCAACGTGAGCGGTTCATTGGATGCTTCCGAGAATCCTTATGCCGTTGAGAGGGAAGCCAAGAAGGTCCTCTTGGTGGCCATTACTTCGAACCGCGGACTTTGTGGCCCCTTCAACAACAACATCATCAAGCTGGCCAACCAGCGGTTGAAGGAGTTGAAAGGGTCGGAAGTGCACGTGTTGTGCCTCGGTAAGAAGGCGGGTGATGTGTTCCGGCGCACGGACCACTTCACAACACTGACATTGGGGGACACACCCCATGAGATTTTTGATCACCTGGATTTTGCGCATACATCTGATGTAGCACAGGTCATCATGGATGCATTCCGGTCAGGTGAATACGATCGTGTGGAGCTGTTGTACAACCGGTTCGTGAATGCAGCGGTTCAAGACGTGCGTTGTGAGCAGATGTTGCCGATTCAGCAGGTAGCTGGGGATGCGGATGGCGGAGGCAGCAAGGAGGTGGACTACATCTTTGAGCCGAGCCGTGAGGAGATTGCGTCCAACATCGTGCCGAATACACTGAAGATTCAACTCTACAAGGCTTTGCTCGACAGCCAGGCTTCAGAGCATGGCGCCCGGATGACGGCCATGCACAAGGCCACGGAGAACGCGGGTGATTTGCTGCGCGATTTGAAGTTGAGCTACAACAAGGCTCGTCAGGCGGCCATTACCGCAGAAATTCTCGAGATTGTGGGCGGCGCGGAAGCGCTCGAAGGATGATCCCACAAGCTTGATTCGACTTCCCTTACGACAACGTCTTTTCCTCGCCATGCTGGGCGTGGTGCTGTTGGGCTTCCTCCTGACAGGCGCCGCTACGTTCATTGGATTCGCGAGGTTGGATCAGGATTACAATGCCGCGCGCCTCTCAAGGAAGGAGGATGCCGTTGCGCGCAGTTTGAGGTTTGCGCTGCGGGGAGCGGTAGGGGACACGGTGGAGGCCACATCGCTGAGTTGGACGGTCATGCCTGGGGCATTTGCCGATCGAATCGTTGAAATAGAGGAAGTGCACGGCTTGCCATTGGCGGTTTACCGATTGGATGGTAGCCTTTTTGTCACGTCTTCTTTTCATTCGCCTGCGGAGCAAGGCTTTTCGGTGGATGTAGATACGGAGGTGTTGATTTCCATGGCCCAAGGAGCGGGCCGTTTGGAGGTGCCGATTGGCAATGGGGAGTATTTGGCGTATTGGTATCAGACGAACGGCGCTGGGCGTCCGGTGGCATTGGTGGCTTTGAGGTACGCGTCCCGCAGCTTGGACGCGATGGGGAGGCGGGAGTGGATTGGAAACCTTGGGGGTGTATTCGTTCTTGTCTTTTTCGTTGCGGCGGGTTTTGCGTATTTGTTGGCGAGGTCGATCGCGGGCCCGCTATCGCGCTTGGGGGCTATGATGGAAAAGATGGACGTCTCGCGTGATGAGGGATTTGAGGCTTTGCGCTATTCGGCCCCCAAGGGAGACGAAATCCGGGTATTGGTGGACCAATACAACCGGATGGCAGAGAATGTCAGAAAGTCGGCTGCGGCCTTGGCGCGGTCGGAAAGGGAGAGCGCTTGGCGCGAAATGGCGATGCAGGTCGCCCACGAAATCAAGAATCCCCTCACGCCTATGAAATTGGGAATTCAGCAGTTGGAGCGACGTGCCAAAGCTGAGGGCGTGGAATTGGAAGACTTGAGCGGTCGTGTGGTTGCGTTGTCATCCGTGCTGCTCGAACAGATTGGCGTATTGACGCGCATTGCAGATGAGTTCAGCACGTTGGCTCGTCTGCCCATGGGCGAGATGAAGCCACATCATCTCCGGGAGATCCTGGAAGGTGTGGTGGAATTGTTGGGCGTTGAAACGGTGGGCCCGTTTCTGGAGATGAGCGGCAACGTGCAAGTGAAATGTGACGCAGATCAGGTAGGAAGGTTGTTCCAGAACCTGGTTCTCAATGCTCAACAGGCCATTGGAAAGGGGGATGGTCAGATTTGGATGTCGGTTTTGCAGAACCCGCTCAGGGTGGAAGTCAAGGATACCGGACCCGGAATGTCGGAGGAGGTGGTGCAGCGAATTTTTGAACCCCGGTTCACAACAAGGGGCAGTGGTTCGGGGCTCGGATTGGCGATCGTAAAGGCCATAGCGGACCGCCACGGCATGAGGGTGGAATGTGAATCAAGTCCTGGAAAAGGCACCCTGTTCACGGTGTTTCTTGCCTCGTGACCAACTTTATTAACAGAGCGTTAAGGAATTATCGGTGATATCCTACAGTGTGAGGTTGACACACTTTGCCGTGATTTGTGAATGGTGAAGATTTCCCAAAAACCATCAAACAACATCAAATCCAATCAAATGAGGAACCAACTCCTGCTTCTGTTGGCCTCGTTCGCCTTGGGTATGTCTGCTGCAATGGCGCAGAGCGTATCCGGAAAGGTGACCGACGGCTCCAATGGTGAAGGCCTGCCCGGTGTGGCGGTCGTTGTTGAAGGATCGAACACGGGCGTCATGTCCGACATGGACGGCGTGTACCGCATCAGTGCGGCGACCGGCGACGTTCTGACCTTCAGCTTCGTTGGCTATAACACGGTCCGCAAGGAAGTGACCGGCGCCACCATGGACGTCTCCATGGAGAGTGGTGTCGCACTTGACGAGGTCGTCGTGACCGCTCTTGGCGTGAGCCGTGAGAAGAAAGCCTTGGGCTATTCCGTTCAGGAGCTCGGCAACGACGCATTTACGGACGCCAAGACCGAAAACGTGGTGCGCTCCCTGACCGGTAAGATCGCCGGTGTGCAAGTCACCTCGGGAACCGCCATCGGTTCCTCATCGAAGGTTTTGCTCCGTGGTGCAAGCTCCATTACCGGTGACAACCAGCCGCTCTTCGTGGTGGACGGTGTGCCGATGGACAACGCCGACTACTCCAGTGGCAACACCCAGCGTTCTGTAGGCGGCTATGACTACGGTAACGCGATTCAGGATTTGAACCCGGACGACATCGAGTCGGTTTCCGTCCTGAAGGGACCTGCGGCAGCGGCGCTCTATGGTGCCCGTGCTTCCAATGGTGCCATCGTCATTACCACCAAGTCCGGAAAGGGATACCAGTCCAGCGGCAAGCGCGGTATCGGTATCAGCGTGAACAGTGGCGTGGCTTTCAACAACGTATACGTGTTGCCCGACTACCAGAACAGCTATGGTGGTGGTGCCGGTCAGGCGTGGATTGATACCATTGACGGCAACTTCATCCCCGATTACGGTTACGACGGAAGCTGGGGACCGAAGCTGGATGGCACGCCCGTGCGCCATTGGGACAGCTGGTACGATTACGCAGGCGATGCTGATTTCGGTACGACCCGTCCTTGGTCTCCAACGGACAGCGATGTGGACCAATACTTCCAAACGGGTGTGACCCTCACCAACAACGTGAGCGTAACCGGAGCTACCGATGAGAGCGCATTCCGTTTGAGCTATACCAACCACGACCAGACGGGTGTTTACGAGAACAGTTCGCTGGATCGGAACACGCTCAGCTTCTCTGGAAGCCAGCAGGTAAGCGATGACCTGGAGGCCAGCGTCTCGATGAATTACGTACAGGCCAAGGGTATGGGCCGTCCCCAGACCGGCTATGGCCAGTCCATCATGTCGCAGTTCACCCAATGGGGACAGCGCCAGCTCAGCATGGACCGCCTTCGGAACTACAAGAACCCGGACGGCAGCCACCGGACCTGGAACCGCAACAGCGTGACCGACCCAAGCCCGCACTACTGGGACAACCCGTTCTGGGAGCGTTACGAGAACGTGCAGAACGACCAGCGTGACCGCGTCTTTGGAAACGTCACGATGAAGTACAAGATCAATGATGTGTTCAGCCTGATGGGCCGTGCACTGAGCGATTTCTACATCGACCGTCGTGAGGAGCGCGTGGCCGTGGGCGGCGTGAATGAGAGCTCGTACAGTGAGACGACGCGCCAGCTGCAGGAGACCAACCTCGACGCCTACTTGAACTTCACCGATGACTTGAGTGACGACCTCAACCTGACGGGTTTCGTGGGAGTCAACCAGCGCATCCGCAATTACAAGAGGCTGAACGCCTACACCCTCGGAGGTTTGAACACTCCTGGCCTGTACACCGTCAACAACGGTGCCGACGGATACGAGGTGGGAGACTTCACCAGCAGCAAGACGGTGAACTCCGTGCTCGCCAGTGCCAGCTTCGGCTACCAGCGCAAGTACTACGTGGACTTCACGGGCCGCAACGACTGGAGCTCCACGCTGCCCGCTGAGAACAGCAGCTACTTCTACCCGTCCGCTACGGCGAGCTACATCCTCAGCGAGGACCTCGACGTGGACGCCATCAGCTTTGCCAAGGTCCGCCTCGGCTGGGCCCAGGTGGGTAACGACACGGATCCGTACCGCACGGCCACGACCTACGCGGTCAACTCCAACTTCGGCAACAGCGGTTCGGCTACCGTACCTAACGCCCAGAACAACCCGAACCTGCGTCCGGAGAAGACGAGCAGTTGGGAGGCAGGCCTCGAGTTGAACCTGTTCCTCGACAAAGTCCGCTTTGACTTTACCTACTACAGCAGCACCACCGAGGACCTGATCTTCAACGTGCCTGTTTCCGCATCAAGCGGCTACAGCAGCGCTGTGTTGAACGCGGGTAAGACCAGCAACAAGGGTATCGAACTCAGCCTGGCTGCGACCTTGGCTGAGACGGACGATCTGCGCTGGGATATCGGTGCCAACTTCGCCAAGAACCGGAACGAGTTGCTCGAGTTGGCGGAAGGCATCGAGAACATCCGTTACACGAGCCTCTTTGGTGTGACCCTCGAGGCGCGTCCCGGTCAGCCGTTGGGCACCTTCTACGGGTTCGACTTCCAGTACGACGATGCTGGAAACAAGCTGGTGGACGACGATGGATATTACCTCCGTTCAGAGACGGTCCAGCCTTTGGGTACCATCCTCCCGAACTTCACGGGCGGTGTTTACACCACCTTGGACTACAAGAACCTCAGCTTCTACGCGTTGGTGGACTTCCAGGATGGCGGCTCGCTGCACAGCTACTCCAACCAGTGGGGTAAGTACTCCGGCACCCTCGACGGCACGGTGTTCGACGCCGATGGCAACGACATGCGTGACCCGGGATATGCAGGAGTCGTAGTAGAGGGGGTGAACGCCAGCACCGGAGCGGCCAACACCGCGGCCATCAACCCGCAGGCCCACTTCTTCTACAACCAGGGATATGTGATCCACGCGGCAGACCAATACGACGCCAGCTTCGTGAAGCTTCGTGAGATGCGCCTGGACTACAACTTGCCCGGGGACATGGTGGACGGCACGCCGTTCAGCAACGTCAGCCTCGGCATTTTCGGTCGGAACCTTGCGATTCTGCACAAGAATGTACCCAACATCGACCCGGAGGTGGCCACTTCGGCCTCCAACATTCAGGGTTTCGAGGGGGGACAGCTTCCTGCCGAGCGCACGATTGGCGTGAACCTCAAGTTCAGCCTCTGATTCCCATCAATCTGGAAATAACTAGGACATGAACAAGAATATTTTCTTCCTCGCCGCCCTCTCCGTCGCGGTCGCCTTCACAGGTTGTACCAAGGATTTTGAGGACATCAACACCAACCCGAACGAGCCGGCATCGGTTTCTCCGGGCTTCCTCCTGACCTCTGCGCAGAAGGGCATCATGGACCGGATGTACGACTCCTTCTGGGGTAGCCGCCGTGGCATGCAGCTCGCGCAGCACTGGTCGTCCAACCAGTACTCCAATGAGAGCCGTTACCAGTTCCGTACGGAGGTGACCAACAGCAGTTGGGCCGGATTCTATTCCGGGCCGTTGCAGGACCTCCAGCAGATTGTTGACTTGAATTCGGACGATCCCGAGGGCATGGCTGGATTCGGTTCCAATGGGAATCAGATAGCTGTGGCCAAGTTGATGCAGGCTTGGACCTTCCAGATGCTGACGGACGCCTTCGGTCCGATTCCGATGAGTCAAGCTTTGCAGGGAGTGGACAATACCACGCCCGCATATGACAGCCAAGCTGCGGTATATGCCGGTATTCTGGGCTTGATCGATGACGCCCTCGCCTCCATGGACAGTGGAAGCGGCCCCCAAGGCGACCAGGTATACGGTGGTGATATGGCTGGATGGGAGAAGTTCGCCAACACCTTGAAGCTGCGTGTGGCCATGCGCATGTCCGACGTGGACGCGAGTGGTGCCAAGGCTGCGGGTGAAGCTGCGTTGTCCGGCGCAATGATCATTGCCGCAAATGAGGACAATGCCGAATTCCCCTATATCGATGCTGCGCCGAACAACAACCCGGTCAACGAGGATTACAAGACGCGCAACGACTTCGCGGCCTCGAACACCATGGTGGACTGGATGACGGGACTGAACGATCCACGCATGGGTGTGTTCTTCAGCCCGAATGCGGACGGCAACTATGTGGGTGAGGTGTACGGTTTGGATGAGGCCAATGCGGCCTTGACTCCCAACGACGCTGTATCCCAGCGCGGTGCCGCGGTGCTTGCGGGCAACTTCCCAGGCGTCTTCTTCGATGCGGCTCAGACGCATTTCCTGTGCGCCGAGGCTGCTGAGCGGGGATGGTCAGGTACGCCGCTTGACGCCGAGGGTCACTACAACGCGGCTGTGACGCTCAGCATGCAGTGGTGGGGATTGACCGATGCTGACGCCATCAATGCTTACCTCGGTCAGGCAGATGTGGCATACAGCACAGCGCCTGGTGATTGGAAGCAGAAGATTGGTGCCCAGAAGTGGGCCGCACTCTACATGCAGGGCCATGAGGCTTGGGCAGAAGTGCGCCGTTTGGACGCGCCTGCGCTGAACGCGTGTGCCGATGGACATCTGGGTGGCGATGGCAGTGTGCCCAGCCGTTTCCAATACCCACTGGATGAGCAGACGCTCAACAGCAGCGGCTATGCTTCAGGTGTTAGTGGCCTTGGTGGTTCCGACGCCCTCGAGACCAAGCTTTGGTGGGACGTGAACTGAGGTTCACCTGCGATTCACAACATTCAGGAAAGGCCTGCCCGCAAGGGTGGGCCTTTTCATTGCCCGCAACCCGACCCGTTTGTGGGAGTGATCAATGCGCGATGGCGCGTGTCTCAGCAGCGAACCATACGGGCCGGGAAGGGGCCGCGTCGTTCACAAAGGGTGCCACCTGCATGGCGAGCAGCCCTGGACCCTCCTGCACGCCCTCAGGGACACACAGGAGCTCTGAAATGGTAGCGTTGACCCGCGGTCCCGCAGCGGGGCCGAAGAAGGCATTGTGAGCCCTCAGAGCGCCGCCATCGATTTCCTTGTCGACGCTGGGCAAATCCAGAAGCAGGTGTTCCACCCCCAGGTGGCACAGGTACTCAGCCAATGCTTCCTGCAGATAGGGAGGATTGGTGTCACTCCAGTTGCGCAGGACATCTCCAGTAGTGCAGCGCAAGACCACAGCCAATGGCCGGAGGGTTTTCAAAGCGGGTTCATGTGCTTTTAGGGTGTCCATGGGAACGACCCAGTCCTCTCCTTGGCTTTCCGGAAAGCTGTGGATGAGAAAAGCGGGCAGGATGAAGGGAAGCGTGCCCGACCTCGCGCGTGCATCTATGGGTTGGAATGCATCGTGGATGTGCTCACGCGTCTCTGTGTGCGTGCCGTGAGCATGGGGGTTGAAGGTGATGTCCCGAAAGTTGACAGCCCCTCCTTCTGCAACAGAACCAATCCAACCATCTGACCGCACGGGCTCTGCCGTGGCCGGCCCTTTGTACCACGCCCTGGGCAGTCCGTTGATGGGGTTGACGGGAACGCTCAGGTCTACGGGAGGGCCCGCTGCCGACCACAGATGTTGGTGATGATCCAGTTCAATGCGTAGGGTCATGGCGCTCAATTTGGTGTGTCCTTCGCATGGATGCAAAAGAAAAGCCCCGCCGGTGAGGGCAGGGCTTTTCGAATGGGTTTGGGCTTCCGATTACTGGAAGAGGTAGCCGAGGCGGAGCTGGGCCTGGAACTGGGTTCCGATTCCACCACCTTGCTGGTTGCCGGTCCAGAAAGGACGGTCGTTGATGTTGGCGGGGTGCTGTCCGCTGTATGCGTGACCAGCGAGGTCTACACTGCCTTGGATGGGAGCGGGCATTTCAGTGAGGTCGCTGGGGTCTACAGCGTTCTGGGTGCCCCAGAAGAGGTTGTAGGCAACGTTGTCCGTGGCAGCGATCTCCATGTCGTTCACTTTGGAGCTCATGAATCCGAGGCCGGCCTCCGCACCGATGTACAGGTAGTCCGTGAGGTAAGCGTCGAATCCGGTCACGAGACCGAGCTTAAACATGCTGGCGCTCTGGCTAAGGGTCTGCGTCCAAACGATGTACTGATCTTGGTCACCGACCTGGTTCTCGTCGTCTGCACTCCAAAACTCCTGCTCCATGGAAGAGCTGGATACACCGTAGCCAATCTCGAAGCCGATGTAGGGGCTCAGGTTGTCGCCACCCGCGTCGAAGTGCTTCTCGTAACCGGGAGCAATCATAAAGGTGGAGGTGCTGTAGGTGTCGTACAGGTCTGGGCTGGGGATTTCGTCGTCGCCGGAGGTGACGTAGGCACCTGCGATGGCAGGAATTCCGCCTTCCACGATCGTGCCGTCAGGCATGATGCTGAAGTAAGGCTCGGGGCGACCCACACCGTTGAAGTCAAACTCGCGGAAGCCGATGGACTTCTGGTTCGAGCTGTTGAAGGTCAGGCTCAAGCGGAATGCAGACTCTTCGTCTGTAAAGTTCCGGTACTTGATGGTCGTTCCATCAACGGGAGAATTACCGAGCGGCGTGAATTGCAGTTCGATGTTGTGTTCGCCTCCGAATTGCTTCTGGGCGGTGGCCGTAGTGGCAAACAAGGCAACCAGTGCCAAGGCGGTCAGGATGTGCTTCATCTTGAGGTTTCAAAAAGTTTCCGGGCGCAAGAAAGTGAATTCAGGGCTAGGTGCGGAACATATCCACGGTTTTTCCACA
>JAURDB010000082.1 GCA_030828175.1 Flavobacteriales bacterium | reverse complement strand
CACATCCGGTCAGGCATTGCAAGGTGTTCTGGGCATCCGTTCAGATGCCGCAAACGGTTGGGGCAGTCTGGAAATGAGGTGGTCGGAAGCCCGACAGGGCCTGTTCCCCGGCATCGTCGGTGTTCCCGACCAGCAGGATTTGACCGAGGACCCCGATGCAATGGCATGGACGCTCCCCCTTCAATTGGCCCGCAGACTGCAGCTGACGGGCAAGTGGACGCACCATGGCGTTTTGGATCGCACCCTTCGTTTGGCCGTTTCGCGCAATGAACGCAGCGAGTTCGCTCCACCCCACGCTCACGGTTTCGGCCCTGAACCTTCGGATGATCTCAGCCTTCGGTTGGAAGAGCGATATGCTTTTGGAGAAAGCCGTTGGGAAGGGGCGCAAGGCGCCTTCGGCGTGCAGGTGGAATGGCTGGAAGGCCGGACGACCGGCTGGGAATTTCTCTTGCCGGATCACGCGCGGCAGCGTTTTTCCTTTGTTCTGGACCGCAAGCAGGGCCGGGGACGATTGGGGCTGCGTCTTGACGCGGTCCACGTCACCCACGAGGCCCACAGCGAGCCTTTGTATGGTTCTGACGGCGCACAAATAGGGGTGGATGTCAGAACGGACACCCTGAACCGATGGATGCCGGGTGGCGCCTTGAGTTGGCATTTGCCATTGACTTTGGGGCCCCATGTGCGTGGCCATTGGACCACGGCCTTGTATTCCCGAGCGCCGAGCAGCTATGCTTTGGCTGCCAATGGCATTCACCATGGGACGTTCCGCTTTGAGCAAGGGAACCCGGGCTTACTTCCGGAACAAAGCCTGGAATCTCGCTTGTCCCTTGGTTCAGCCGAAGAATGGAATGGAGCACCCTCTTGGAGCGTGCGGGCTTTCGCTGCTTTGCACCGCGGTTTCATTCACCTGACCCCCAAGGCATCATTCGCACCGATTGCCCATGCCGGACAGATCTATGGTTTTGAGGCCAAGGATGCATTCCGCACGGGGCTGGAAGGGACGATGGAGTGGGGATGGGGAAACAGCCGATGGGAGCATTCTTTGGCTCTCTTGGGGCAATGGGCGCTGGAGACAGGTCTGGGCTTGCCCTTTACGCCTCCGGCTGATCTGCGTTCCCGTGTGCAGCATCCATGGGGCGAAAACGGATTCGTGGCGATCCAGCACCGTTGGTTGGCAGAAGCCCGATTGGTCGCACGCAACGAAGCGACCACACCGGGAACCTCCTTGTGGGGCTTTCAATGCGGCTGGAGTCGTTCCGGATGGACGGTCTCTCTCGAAGCAGACAATCTCGCGAATGTGGCGTGGCTTGACCACGTCAGCGCATACCGCGCCTTGGGTTTGGTGTCCCAAGGCCGCTGGGCATCGCTGCGCCTCACGTTGGACCTGGGGGCGGCAGATGACCGTTGATCACCACAACGATCAAAAATCAAAAGACAATTCAACATGAAATTCAATATTGAAACCCTCATCGGAGCAGGCGCATTGACGCTGGCATTCTCATCCTGTGGCACGTCTGATACCGAGCCGCCCACCCTTTGCCAAGCGCAGAATTTGACGGGGCTTCCCAGTGTCACTTTGGATGAAATAGAGGTGGAGTCGGTTACTTCGGTGACCGTTTTAGACGCCTTCTGTGATGACACTGAGCTTGGTGAAGTGCGCTGGGACCTACATTCTGCAGAGGGCCACGAGCACGAAGAAGGTGAGGAGGAAGGTTTTGTCCTCAACTCCGGAACAGATTGGGCTGAGCTCGAAACCCGCTCTTTGGAGGGGACTTCCGCAGAGGAAGGCTTCACCTTTGATGTTCCGTTGACGGCTCGGGGTATATGGGACCTCGTGGTGTCCGTTGTGGATGCCGAAGGCAATGCAGCCCCTGACTTTGTAAGTCAGATCCACGTAGAGAACGACCACATCCCCGAATTTGTTTTGGGCCAAGTGGACGGTGTATCCCCCGATACGTGGGAAAGTGAGCCGGTTTGGTCTCCGGGCAGTTCCATTGTTGTCAGCGGGGCCATTCGCGATTCCGATGGCATCGCGGAGGCGGAGTTGCTGCTCATTCTGGAAGCGGATGAAAGCACGGTATGGTCTTCCGAACTGCAAGTCTCGGGTGATTCCCTCGTGTTCTTTACCGAGACTGTAGTGATTCCTGCCGATGCTGTGGAGGGCGCATACCATTTTGAGATGAAAGCCACCGATGGAACCGGTGTCGAGATGCACACGGGATTCCACGTGGAGGTGGAGTGATGCACTTTCACTGTGCATTTGTCAACGCCTGCGGATTTCCGTGGGGAACAGAACTTAATTTGGAGGCTTCAATTTGAACGCATGCGCGATTCCATCATTTCCGATCTGATCCAGCAGGAGCATGACCGTCAAACGCACGGTGTTGAACTCATTGCATCCGAAAATTATGCCAGTGACCAGGTCATGGAGGCACAAGGGTCCGTCCTGACCAACAAGTATGCTGAAGGTCTTCCCGGGAAGCGTTACTACGGCGGCTGTGGCGTGGTGGATCAGGTGGAGGACATCGCACGCCAGCGCCTGTGTGAGCTGTTTGGTGCGGAATGGGCGAACGTACAGCCCCACAGTGGCGCCAGCGCCAACAGTGCGGTCATGTTGGCCTGCTTGAAGCCGGGAGACAAGATCATGGGTTTCGACCTCGCCCACGGGGGCCATCTCACGCATGGATCTCCTGTGAACTACAGCGGAAAGCTCTATGATCCGGTTTTCTACGGCGTCGAAGAAGAGACGGGAACCATTGACATGGACAAGGTGGCTGAGACGGCCGAACGCGAGCAGCCCAAGCTGCTGATCTGCGGAGCCTCTGCATACAGCCGGGATTGGGACTACAAGCGGTTCCGGGAGATTGCAGACAGCGTGGGGGCCTTGTTGCTCGCAGACATCTCACACCCGGCCGGTCTGATTGCAGCCGGGTTGTTGAATGACCCCATGCCGCACTGTCACATCGTGACTTCGACCACACACAAAACGCTGCGTGGCCCGCGTGGAGGCATCATCATGGTCGGCCGAGACATGGACAACCCCTGGGGCCTGACCACGCCCAAAGGAACGGTTCGCAAGCTCTCTTCGTTGCTCGATAGTGCTGTTTTCCCTGGCATGCAGGGCGGTCCGCTGGAGCATGTGATTGCCGCGAAGGCAGTGGCTTTCGGTGAAGCATTGGAGCCGTCGTACAAGGCATACACCCAGCAGGTGGTCAAGAATGCCCAGGCCATGGCCAAGGCCTTCACCGATCGGGGCTACCACCTCATCAGCGGAGGAACGGACAACCATCTTATGCTGATTGACCTCCGCAACAAGGACATCACCGGAAAGGCGGCCGATGCGGCCCTCGGTGCGGCGCACATCACCGTCAACAAGAACATGGTTCCCTTCGATACCCGCAGTCCTTTTGTGACCTCGGGCATCCGTGTGGGTACGCCTGCGGTCACCACCCGTGGCATGGTTGAATCCGACATGGAGCAATTGGTCGCCTGGATGGATGAGGTGATCTGCAATGCAGAGGATGAAGCGGTCATCCACAAGGTGGGGGAGGCCGTGAAGGCACGCATGACCCGGTTGCCGCTGTTTGCTGAGACGGTGACCGCCTGACCATGGCGGCCTGCAGGGTCGAGGTCGTTTGTTCCACAGTCGAAGACGTGGTCGCTGCCGCTTCAGGTGGAGCGGACCGCATTGAATTCTGCAGCCATTTGCCCAGCGGGGGGCTGACCCCGGGGCGGGCGCTCATTGAGGATGCTTGGAAGGAAGCGAAGTCCAAGGGACTGGTCTTTCGCGTTCTGATCCGTCCACGAGAAGGCGACTTTGTGTATTCTGATTCGGAGCGCCTTTCCATGGTCCGGGAGGCTGAAGCGCTGATGGCGCTGGGGGTCGACAAAGTCGTGACGGGAGGACTCAATGCCCAAGGCGGCCCGGATGAGCGGTTGCTCAAGGGATTGGAGCATGCGGTAGGCCTGGAACACGTTGTGTTCCATCGCGCCATTGATGAGGCTGTGGACATGCCTTCTGCTGCGCTGGCACTGCGCGATGCAGGGGTCCGAACCGTGCTGAGCAGTGGAGGAGCGGCCCAGGCCGTGGAAGGCGCGGAGGGGCTGAAGTACCTATTGGCTGCCGGGTTGGAAGTGGTGGCGGGGGCAGGCATTCAGCCGGCCCATGTCCCGTCTTTGGCTATGCTGGAAGTGGAAGCTGTTCACGCGAGCTGCAGGCGGAAGGTAACCCCTGCTTCCAACGCAAGGCTGTTTGACTTTGACCGGTCCGAAGTGGACCCAGCGGTTGTTGCAGCATTGGTTGACGCGGTGCGGGCGCTTTGACGACCTTGTGGGCATGATTCGTCCCCACCTCATTTTCCTTTCGACGGTTTGTTCTTCCCTGCTGATCATGGGATGTCAGGAAACGCCCTTGCTGCCAGCCGGTAGGGTGGACGCATTGATTCCCGCTCCACAATCGGTAACTGGGCTCCCCGGTGAATTCCGTTGTGAAGGGGTTTTGAACGCGGTGTGGCCTGAGGATTGGAAGGCTGAGCAGGAAGTCGTTCAGGATTGGTTTGCGAAAGCGGGAATCCAGTTGCAGGCAGGATCGGGGGGATTGGTGTTTCGCCGGTTGGAGCAAATGGACGGGGAGGAAGCGTATGCCCTTCAAGTGGACGCTGAAGGGATGGCCATCGAAGCGGCGACTTCTGCTGGACTGTTCAGAGGTTGGACCACCCTGCGGAAAATGCTCCCGGTCGAATGCGAGATGGGTTGTGACGATGGTTTCACGCTTTCGGGCGTTCGCATCGAGGATGCACCCGCCTTCGGACACCGTGGACTGCTCTTGGACGGATGCCGGCATTTTCAGGATGTTGATTTCGTCAAGAAGCAAATCGACCTGCTCGCCTTGCACGGGATGAACGTGCTGCATTGGCACCTGACGGAAGACCAGGGTTGGAGACTGGCCATTCCCTCCCGCCCTCGATTGACAGAGGTCGCCGCCTGGCGTGAGGAAGCGGATGGCAGCCTACACGGCGGTTTTTACTCCCGGGAGGAGGTCCAGTCCATTGTGGCCTACGCGTCAGCGCGCCACATTGAGGTCATTCCCGAGATTGAGATGCCGGGCCACAGTTCCGCAGCCTTGGCTGCCTATCCGGAATTGGGGTGCACCGGCGACTCTTTGGAGGTTCCGGCCCGCTGGGGTGTGTTCAAGGACATCTACTGTGCGGGCAGCGAAGAAACGTTCACTTTTCTGCAGGAAGTGATGGACGAGGTGGTGGAACTGTTTCCCTCAACCCGCATCCACATCGGGGGCGATGAGGCACCCAAGGTGAGGTGGGAGGCGTGCCCCCGCTGCCAGCAGCGCATCCGCGATGAGGGGTTGGCCAATGAGGAAGAGTTGCAGCGCTGGTTCATCGGCCGGATGGGACGCTACCTGAAGGGCAAGGGGAGGACGATCATCGGGTGGGACGAAATCCTCGAGGGCGGTTTGCCGGAAGGGGCCGCGGTCCAGAGTTGGCGTGGCATGGGGGGAGCTGCGGAAGCGGTCCATCTGGGGGCGGATGTGGTGGTATCGCCTACAAGCCATTGTTATCTGGATTACCCCCTGCGCAGTACGGATTTGGAGGAGGCTTACAGCTTCAATCCCATGCCGGATTCATTGGCACAGGGTCCTGGCCGTATCCTGGGAGGCGAAGGCAACATGTGGACCGAGCACGCGCCCCAGGAGCTCGTGGAATCCAAGGTGTATCCGAGGTTGACCGCCTTGGCCGAAGTGTACTGGAGTGGTCCTGATTTTACAGGGCGTCCGAATGCCTATGCCGATTTTTTGCGGCGGATGGATGGCCATTATCAAAGAATGGATGCTGTCGGTGTGGACTATGGTTTGGAGTCGCCGCCCTTTGATTTGAAGACATCGTCGAACGCAGAAGGTCGACTCCTTGCGGAGGTCGTTCCGAAGGGGAGGGGCGTCGATGGGCGCGGGACGTGGAGCGGCTCAGGGGATTCCCTTCGCGCAGGGGTTCCTTTTGTGGTGGATGGGCCGGGCGAAGTGCGCATGGAGGTCGGGCGCCGTGGCCAATGGAGTGGGATTCAGGAGCGTTATGCCCTCGACGGACACCGCGCCGTTTACCGTCCCTTGAAGTTGGACTATGTGCCCAGTCCGTGGTACACCGGTGGAGGGGACAGTGCCCTGGTGGACGGCCGACTGGGGTCCGCCGATTTCCGAGATGGCGCTTGGCAGGCCAAGCAGGGACAGGACATGTCGGCCACGGTGGACCTGGGGGAGGTCCGCCCGGTCCAGGCGCTGGGCACGGGGGTGTACCTCTATCAGGACGCCTGGATTTTCCAGCCGGAAAGGATCATTTGGGAAGGGTCACTGGACGGCAAGGATTGGTTTGATCTGGCCCAATCAGAAACCGCTGCCGCGCTGAAGCGGGACGACCGGCAGATGCGATTGGATGTCTCGGTTCAATCCATGGCCCCGGGCATGGAGGCGCGATACGTGCGCATGACGGCAATCAATGCCGGCCCTTGTCCCCATTGGCATGCCGCCGCCCGTTCTGAAAGCTGGCTGTTCCTCGATGAGATGGTGGTGCGCTGATTCCGCTCAGCACCCTCCCGCACCGGAAGGCGGAGCTTGCTTGCTTCCGGGAACGGGACGCCCCTGCGCATCCAATTCAATGCCGTGGTCATATTGCGCGCTCCAATCCCATTGACCCTCGAGAGTCCACCTGCGTTGCCATCCGTGCAATTGCCCTTCTTGATCGTGGAACTGGTCCAGATAGGGGCGGCCGTCTTCAAACCACATGCGCTGGCTCCCCACGTTCCTTCCCTCTGCTGATCGGTGGAAATGTTGCTCGGGCATGCCATTGGCATAAAATCCAACCTGTTCCCTGAGCCAACCTGATTCAAAGCGCTGAAATCGCCAGCCTTGGTTAGGAAAGGTGTAATACAGTTTGACCCATCCGTTGAACCATTGCGTTGGGTCCGAGGCGGAGCGCCTTCGGACCTGGTGGGTCCAGGCAGGCCTGCCCCGTTCGTCCAGGCCACCGTGGGGCGGCAGCATGGCGTCTTCCGCGTCCAAGGCCATGTCATTCAGCTCGGCCCAGGTGGGCATGATGGGATGCCGATGTCCGAATTCCGAAGGCGTTGTTCCTGCGGGCGTGGGGATGGCAAATGGCTGAGCCAAGGTGCTCAATGGGAGCATGAACACCGCTGTGAGACATCTGAGCCAAAGCGTATGGGTGGGGTCGGGCATTGGGGTGAACTGGCTTGTAGAAGGTACGGTGAAGCGCTGGGTAACAATTCCTTTACACCAAGCTAATCGCGTGTTCTCAGTCCTGCAGAACCTGAGCGGTTAATTCGCGCCGCAAACCTGAAGTACATGCGATTTACAGCTACCCTATTGGCCCTGCTCATCAGCACGGGAATTGTTTCCGCACAGTGTGATTGTCCTCCCGTTGCGGATCGCCCCGTCATTACACTGCCAGCCGGAGCCACAGGCACGACCACTTTGACCTGTGACAACACGTACATTCTCGACGGCTACGTGGTGGTCCAAGCGGGCCAGGTGCTGACCATCGAGGCCGGCACCGTGGTCAAGGGCGCAGCGGGATCAGGGGTGGATGCCGCGGCATTGATTGTGGCCCGAGATGGTCAGATCATGGCCGACGGCACGTCCGATTGCCCCATCATCATGACCTACGAGGCCGACCCTCTGGACGGTTCCGTGTCCTATGATACCCGCGGACAATGGGGGGGTCTGGTCATCCTTGGCAATGCCACCACCAACTTTGGCGGTCCTGCCCAGGTGGAAGGCATTCCTTCCGACAACGACCAGGCCGTGTACGGCGGTGAAGACGACACCGACAACAGCGGCGTCCTTCGCTACGTCTCCGTTCGCCACGGCGGTGCGGAGCTCGGTGCGGCCAACGAAATCAACGGCATCACCTTTGCCGGCGTGGGTGCTGGCACCATTGTCGAGAACGTCGAGGTTGTGTCCAATTTGGACGATGGCATCGAATTCTTTGGTGGTGCGGTTTCCGTGAAGAATGCCGTGGTGGCGTTCTGCGGGGATGACAGCTTCGATTGGGACCAGGGTTACCACGGCGATGCCAACGAGAACTGGTTGGCCATCCAGGACCAGCCGGGCCAGGTGGGTGACCGCGGCGGCGAGCTCGACGGTGACGACTCCGACGACGGCAACGTGTCTGCCGACGAGATGCCCTTTGCCATCCCCACCGTTTCCGGTTGGACCATCGTTGGCGTTGGCGGCGGGCAGGGTCTGCTCATGCGCAACGGTTCTGGCGGGCACATCTCCAATGGCGTCATTGCCAATGTGGCCGAAGGCATTGAAATCGAGGACAAGGAGACCCCGGAAGACGCCTTCGACCGCTGGGTGGCGGGCGACCTCACCCTGATGGACATCACGGTGCTTGGAGACGATGCCCTCGACTACGATGGAGAAGAGGTGGCAGACGGTGATGAGCAGCTCGACGCCTATGCCGCAGCCAACAATGTGGTGGTCAACAACGATCTCGCTGTGGACTACCTGTTTGGGTTCGACGCCAGTGGTACGCAGGCGACGGACACCCTCAACCTCGAGTGCGGGTCCGGATCCGGTCACCTGTGGGCTTTGGGTTGGACCTTCTGCGACGCAGTCAACCTCTTTGGTGGCCAGGGCACGCCGAGTGCTGTGCGCGATGTGGCGGCGACGGCGGTGACGTTGTGGCCGAACCCGACCCAGCAGGGCAACCTGCGCATTGGTGGCCTTCCCCTTGGCGCATCATTGACCGTGTTCAATACGACCGGTTCTTTGGTCTGGAACGGGCGCGTTGCGTCCGCCATCGAGACTGTGCCGACGGCCGGTTGGAACCGGGGTGCCTACATCCTGAGCTGGGGAGCCGAGGGCGTCATCGGGCGTCAGCGCTTCATCGTGCAGTAAGGCCGAACGGTGGCGGCGGGCTATCTTCCCGCCATGCCCCGAATGCCATTTCTTCTGCTGCTTCTGGCAGCCCTGAACGGGTCCGTTCTTCCCCAGGGAGACGGACCCGTTTTGCGTCGCACCCTGCCGAGGGACCTGACCCACAATGGGTGCCGCCATGCGCATTTGCCCATGGCGCCCGATGCGGCCTGGCGCAGCGGTTCAGCCGTCCAGAACTTCGACATGTCGGGCTCGTTGGCGCGGAGTGACAGCTTCGATGTGGTCCATTACGGATTGGAACTCGATGTGACGTCGGCCGCCGCCCTGCAAGTGACCGGAGAGGCCCAGATCACCTTCGAGACCATCGAGGCCGGGTCGGAGAACCTCTGGTTTGACCTCGAGGGGTCGCTGATGGTGGACAGCGTGACGCTCGATGGCAGCAGCTGGGCCTTCGAGCAGGTGGGTGATTCGGTGTTCATTGCTGCGCCGGATGGGGGGTGGCAGCCCGTCGGCCCCCAGACGGTGGGCATGGCCTACCACGGACAGCCGGGCAAGGACCCGTACTGGGGGGGCATGTACCTCACGGGCAACTACATCTTCAGCTTGGGCATCGGATTGACCACCATTCCCCCGAACCACGGCAAGGCCTGGTACCCGTGCTTTGACCAATTCCGGGAGCGCGCGGCATACACCTACGGCATTACGAGTGCGGGCGGTAAACGCTTCCATGGCCAGGGCAACCTCATCCAGACGGACAGCCTGGGCGGCGATACCATCCGCAGGGTCTTTGACATGGCCCAGCCCATCCCGACTTACCTCAGCGCCATCGCGGTTTCCGACTATCAGGACTTCGACACGGTTCACACCGGGTTATATGGGGAAGTTCCGATTCGCCTGACCGCCCGCCCGCAGAACCTGCAGTCCATGATCAACCGCTTTGTCGATTTGCCGGTCTGTATTGACGCCCTCGAGGACTGGTGGGGCCCCCACGCCTGGGAACGCGTGGGATACGTCATCACCACCGATGGCGCCATGGAGCATCCGACCAACATCGCCTATCCCTTGTCCATGCTCGAGCAATCCAACTTTCAGAACGAAGGACTGTACGGCCATGAGCTCGGCCACCATTGGTGGGGCAACATGCTGTCGCCGCTGGTGCACAACCACATGTGGATCAAGGAGGGCTTTGCGGAGTACTCCAGCCACCTGTTCGAGGAGGTGCTGAGTGGGCGCGAGGCTTTCGTGGAGATGGTCAAGGACAACCAGGAGTTCGTGCTGGAGCAGGCGCACATCGATGACCTCGGTTTCCACGCCCTGTCGCCGATTCCCGACGCCGAGATCTATGGACGCCACAGCTACAACAAGGGCGCTTCCGTGGTCCACAACCTCCGCAATTACCTCGGAGACGAGCTGTTCCGCACCGGAGGCCAAAACGTGCTGGCCCAGCATTACGGAGAGGCCATGGACGACGTCATGCTCGAGGCGGCCTGGGAGGAAGCCACGGGGGTGGACCTCACGCCTTGGTTCGATGCCCATATCCGCCAGCCCGGTTTTTCGACGTGGGTGTTGGACAGTGCCATTACGGCCATTCCGGGCGAGGTGCCGGGGTACGTGACGACGCTCCACCTGCAGCAGAAACTGCGCGCTTGCGAGAACCACCACGAGAACGAGCCGCTTGATGTAACGGTGTGGGATGCCGCAGGCGAGCGTGAGGTGGCGCAGATTGTGGTGGGCGGCCAGTATGCTACGGCAGAGGTGGTCACGGACCTGCAGCCCGTCATGGTGGCCCTGAACGCGGAAGGCAGGCTCAACCAGGGGCGCATGGACCTGGACTACTGGCTTTCAGGGACCTCTTCG
>JAURDB010000081.1 GCA_030828175.1 Flavobacteriales bacterium | reverse complement strand
TCACAGTGACGGGGGACACCTTGACTGGATCCGAAACCATTGTTTCACTGCCTGCGGGTTCGTACACGTGGACTTTGCAAGATCAAACGGGGTGCGCCCGGGATACCGTGATCGGGCTGTTGGCTGAATCGGTCGGCCTCGGGTTGGATCAGGAATTGACCCAGCCGAGCTGTGGAGGTGCGTTGGCGGGATCAGCCGTGCTGACACCCTCAGGGGGAATAGCACCCTATGACCTCATTGTAGAAGGAGCAGCAGACAGCACATTCTTGCCTTTCCTCGTTCCGGGGACCTACCCGGTGACCTTGACGGACGCCAATGGGTGCGCGTATCTCGACACGCTATCCATCGAACCGGCCAGTGCGTTCAGTCTTTTTGCCGAGGTGGACTCGGCCAGTTGCGCCAATGCCGAGGACGGCCAGATCGCATTGTTTACGGAGAACGCCGTGGGTTCGATAGACTATACTTTCAGCGGCCCCTTCGGAGCGTTCCCTTCCGGTGATACCATATCGGATGTGGGGGCCGGCATTTACGAGGTGACAGCATTGGATTCAGCCGGATGTCCGTCGGTGTTGTTGGTCGCCGTGGGTGCTCCGCCCCCTGTGGTGGTTCTGCTCGACAGTTTGTTGCGGCCCAGCTGTTCGGGCGACTTCAATGGGTTCCTCTCGGTATCTGCAGAAGGAGGCACGGGAGCCACGGAATCGTTCAGCTACGCTTGGACCCTCAACGGGGAGCCGGCGGGAGACAACCCGGAATTGGAATCGGCAGGCGAGGGCAACTACGCGGTGGAGGTGACGGACGAAGCGGGATGCACGGGCGCCATTGCTTCCATTCCCTTGGTTGCCGAAGGAAACGTTCAATTGTCCGTTCCCCCAGACACCGCGTTGTGTGCGGGGTCACCCCTTGTTTTGGAGGCCGAGGCGACCGGTGCGAATGATGCATCCTGGTTGTTGCCGGACGGGAGCTCGGGTGTAGGCCTTACGGCCGCGTCGCCCGCCATTTCGGAGGGAACGTTCCATTGGGTGTTTACAGCCAGCCGCCTGGGTTGCGTGAAAGAAGACTCCGTGCAAGTCATTGGCTACGAGGCGCCACAACCGGACGCAGGTCCGGACGTCCTCATTCCATCGGGAACCGAGGTTGTTCTGGGTGCACCCGGATCCATCGAGGGTTGGACATACCAGTGGTTTCCCGCCTCTGACGTCGTCCATTCGGACGAAGCCAGTACATCTACCCAACCGCTCTTTTCCACGACCACATTCATTTTGGCGGTGAGTTCAGCGGAGGGGTGCTTCGGGTCAGACACAGCTGTGGTCGAGGTGCTGCAGGAGTTGGGAATTCCATCGGGCTTTACGCCCAACGGCGATGGGATCAACGACGTTTGGAACCTGACGGGGTTGGTGCAGTACCCCAGTGCGCAAATCACCGTGTTCAATCGTTGGGGAGATGTCTTGTTCACACGCAGCGCGGGGGAAGAGCCTTGGGATGGCAATCTCGAAGGCATAGCGGTCCCTGTCGGAACCTACTATTACCACATCCGGGTAAATGAACCCATTCTCCAAACCGAATGGTCCGGGCCGTTGACGATCATGAGATGAGGTTCCGGATGACACATATGGCGCATTTGGGCATCGCGGGGATCACAATACTCCTCTCTTTGCCGTCGCAATTGATGTCCCAGCAGCAGCCGGTGACCACTTTGCCGCTGTCGCATTTGTATGATGCCCATCCTGCAGCTGCAGGGGAAGACTCTCTCATCCATGTCAGTCTTTGGCAGCGCAGCCCTTGGACGGGCTTGCCTTCGGCCCCCAGAACCACCTCGTTGGCCTTGACATCTCCTACCTCTTCGGAGGCCTTGAGTTGGGGCGCGCGCGTATGGAGCGATGTTGCCGGCCCAACCCGAATGTCCGGTGCCCATGCGGGCATGGCCTACAGGACGCGTTGGACGCGGAATTTGAGGATGTCGTTCGGCTTGGGTCTGGGATGGACCCAATTCTCCATCGATGGAAACCGCATCGAATTGGAGCAGGCGGGCGACCCCAGCTTGGATGATACCTATCAAGCGGTCGGTGTTCCCGATGCCTCAGCGGGCTTGCTCATTGCGGGCAACGACTTCCGATTTGCTGCCTCTGCCGGCCACATCCTGGGGTCAAGGCTTCCCATTTATGAGGGAACAAGCTTGGACTCGCGATTGAAATCCCACCTTCGTTTTCTTGTGTCCAAGCGTTTCAGCTCGGGCCAATGGGGTTGGACCCCCGTTGCCCAGTTCCAGCAAATTCGGCCCATTCCACCTGAATGGTCCCTTTCGCTTCGGGTAGACAGAGACAGGGATTTTTGGGCGATGGCAGGATATCGCTCTGCCGGTGCCGGGCACTTTGGAGCCGGGATCAGGATCAATGACCAGCTCACTTTCAGCTACAACCGCAACTGGGCCATGGGCACCTTGGCAAGGGTTCTCGGCGGAGGCCATGAGGTGGTGCTCGGATTCACCGTGCCACGTTGATACAGTGCGGGCAGCGGGGTTTGGGCAGCGGTATGCCCGAATAGTTTAGCAGTAAAATCAACGGAAGGCGAGGGTCATGGCGGGATTCAAGAATTTGGAAGACTTGGTGGGCGACCTTGGGGAAGGGCTCAGGAAGTTGCGTGCAGGAGAATTGGAACCAGAGGAGTTGAATCCTTTGGTTGCCGACGCCCGCGAATTGTATGACAGATTGACCCTGCTGCGCTTCAAGGCCCACGAATTCTCCTATGAAGTCCGGCGCAAGGCTCCTCAAGGAGGGGTGGATGCTGAATTGGCAGACCGACAGCCGGTTCGGCCTTTTCGCATTGGTGCCGCTTATCAGACCTCGCTCATCGATGCCATTGAGGAGGTAAGCCGCGAACAGGTGGAGCAGGCGGAAGAGGCGCGGCGAGCCGCGGGAACCCCGGGTTTGTTTGACCGAGTGGAAGGGGAGACCGCTGCGGAACCTGAGGCGCCGCCACCAGCGGAAACAGCGGGCCCTTTGGAAGCGTTTTCAGACCAGGACATGACCTCCGGAACCACTGAAGCGGAGGGTTTGGATACCGCACTGGAGGATTTGATTTTCGGAGCGGAAGGAGCTGATTCCCAGGAAGAGGAGGAGGAGGTCCCACCCGTTGTTCCGGAGGACGGAACCGAGGAATTGCCAGAAAAACCTGTTGATTCGGACCCTGAGACTTCTATGGATTCTCCGGTTGCGGAGCCAGAGGGGGTTGAAAGAACGCCGCCGGCAGAAGGGCAGCCCACATTGGCTGAGCGCATGGAGAAGCAGCCCATCGACGATTTGCGCACGGCATTCAGTCTGGTTGAGAAATACGAGTGCATCAAGATGTTGTTTGCCGACGACGCCGGAGAGTTCAATCGGGTCCTGGAGGCGCTGGAGGGCGCAGGCACCTTTGAATTGGCGCTGCACTGGCTTGGCCAGCAGGTTCCGGCATTTTCCGAATGGGACAGAGAAGACCCAACGGTCATGCGCTTTCTTGAGCGTGTGGAGCGCCGCTATCCATGAGATGCTGACGGTCGTACCCACCCCAATCGGGAACCTTTCAGACTTTACTCCGCGGGCGGAGGAAGCCATTCAGGCGGCCGATTTTGTACTCGCAGAGGACACCCGGACCACCGGGTCGCTTTTGCGACTGAAAGGGTTGGAGGCGCGTCTGAGGGCCTTTCATGCCCATAACGAGCACAAGGTGTTGGACGGCGTGGTGTCCGAATTGGCTGCCGGGGCTTCGGCCTGTCTTTGCAGCGATGCAGGGACCCCAGCCATCAGCGACCCCGGTTTCCTGTTGGTCAGGGCGTGCATCGCTGCCGGGGTTGAGGTACAATGCCTTCCTGGTGCTACGGCCTTTGTGCCGGCCTTGGTTGTCAGTGGTTTGCCCTGCGATCGCTTTGTGTTTGAGGGATTCCTCCCCCACAAAAAAGGCAGGCAAACCAGGCTGAAGGCCTTGGCTGAGGAGCCGCGAACCGCGGTGATGTACGAGTCGCCTCACCGAATGGTGAAGCTGATGGGTGAGCTCGTGGAGCATTGTGGCGCAGACCGTCCGGTAAGTGTCAGCCGAGAGCTGTCCAAGAAGTTTGAAGAGACAGTCAGGGGTGGTGCAGCAGAATTGCTCGCCCATTTCGAGGCCCACCCCCCGAAAGGTGAGTTCGTGGTGGTATTGGGCGGAAAGCCATGAGGGGTCAGAAGAGCACCTTCTGAAGGTCTCCCACTCTTTTTACTCGGATCAATTTGAGTCCTTTGGGAGCGTCCGGCCCTTGGGTGCTCATGCCGCTGATGACAAGGCGCTCCATCCCCAGCTTCGATGCCTCCATCATCCGTTGCTCCAATCGTGCCACGGGGCGAACCTCACCTGTGAGTCCTACCTCGCCACAAAGGGCGGTCTTGGGATCCAAAGTCAGATCCAACGTCGAGCTCAGTATGGCGCCCACGACAGCGAGGTCGATGCCGGGGTCCCCCAGGCGGATGCCTCCTGCGAGGTTGAGAAAGACGTCCGAGGCGCCCAACTTGAATCCACAGCGCTTTTCCAGTACCGCAAGCAGCATGTTCAATCGCTTCAGTTCGTATCCGGTGGCCGATCGCTGGGGCGTTCCATAGACCGCGCTGCTTACCAACGCCTGAATCTCCACCATGAGCGGTCGAGCCCCTTCAATGGCGACAGCAAGCGCGGTTCCACTGGAGCGGACATCGGAATTTCCGACCAAAGCACCGGAGGGGTCCGTGACCGCGTGCAAACCGTCACCGCGCATTTCAAAAATGCCAATCTCCTGGGTGGACCCGAATCGGTTTTTTGCCGCCCTCAGGATGCGGTAGGCATGGTGCCGGTCGCCTTCAAATGTCAATACCACATCGACCATGTGCTCAAGCACTTTCGGACCCGCGATGGCCCCTTCCTTGGTGATGTGACCAATGAGAACAACGGGAAGCTGAAGGGGCTTTGCGGCCAAGATGAGCTCGGCTGTCGATTCCCTTACCTGCGCGACGGAGCCGGGGGCGCTTTCGACGCGCGGCGTGTGCAGGGTTTGAATGGAGTCAACAAAAAGCAGGTCCGGTCGGTGGTCTTTGATGGCCCTCACAATGCCCTCCGTAGAGGTTTCGGGCAGAATCAACAATTCAGGCCCGAGCGTACCCAATCGATCTGCACGCAGCCTGACCTGTTCGGGGCTTTCCTCTCCGCTGACGTAGAGAACCTTGCCCTTTGCCTTCATGGCCGTCTGCAGGCTCAAGGTGGACTTTCCAATGCCGGGCTCTCCCCCAAGCAGCACAAGCGCCCCGGGTACGAGTCCTCCACCCAAGACCCTATCGAATTCGGCCTCTCCTGTCCCGGTCCGGTCCGTCTTATGTTCCGTGTAATCAATGAGCGGACGCGCTTCGGCTGCACCCACAACGACGGCGGCGCGCTCCATTCTCGGATTGGCGGACTCCTTGAATTCCGTGACGGTGTTCCACTCCTTGCAGCTGGGACAACGCCCCACCCACTGGCCCGTGACATGCCCGCAATCGCTGCAGACGAATCTGGTCCGAGCCTTGGCCACCGAGCCCGATCAGCGTTGGATCATGACAGTACCACTGAATTCCTTTCCGTTGGGAAGGGTCAGCAGGTAAAAGTGGGTGCCGGATGAGGTCTCGCGGGCATCCCATTGGTTGTCATAATTGTCGCTCTGGAAGACCAGATTGCCCCAACGGTCGTAGACCATGAGGATGGCCCCGTTGTAGCGCAAAAGGCCCTCAATCTCAAAGGTGTCGTTCTTTCCGATGGACCCTTCGGCCGTTCCCGGCGTGAAGATGTTCGGAATCTTGATGTCACAGGCATCCACTTGCACTTCCCACTCATAGCTGAGGCCCGCGGGTGTACAGGGGTTGAGGGCCGTTCCAATCAGCAAGAGAGGTGAATACCAATAAGTGGTGTCCAGGATCTGAGCAGAAGTGAAGGTCACCTGATCCTCTTGAAGGAAATTGAGGTTCGAAGGGCTCGGTGTGCCGAATTGGAACTCAAGTGACCAATTCCAATCCACGGCGTGCGTGCTGTTCAGCTCAAAGGTGTTGGGGATTTCCGGGCAGAGGAAAAGGGACTCGATGTCAGCCGGAATGACCGGTTCGGAGGTGCCCAGTTCCACGGGGTATCCCATCCAAACAAAGGTGCTGTCCTCGAATTCAGCGCATCCCAAGGGGTCTTGGAAGGTGGCGGACAACCAAGTGTCGTGGTAGGGGTTGAATGTCGCCGTGAAGGTGCTGCCCACAGTGCCGTCTTCCCAGGTCACGGTCCAATCGTTGTCGGTCAAGGGGTCGACGGTAACGGTGTTGCCGCCTTCACAGTTCAAGCTGAACCCGGGCATGGGGTTGGGTACGGGCACGAACACCTGCACTTCGGCGCACGCTTCCGCAGCACCGCATTCGTTCGTTGCTTCTACACAGTACTCGCCCGCAGCATCGGCCAAGATCACGAAGTCGTCTTCGTTGAGGTTGGCGTTGTCCAGGGTCCACTCGATGTCGGCATCGCTTCCCGGGTCGAGTCCGGGGTCGAGCACCACCTCGGTACCATCTTCACAGACGATGATGTCCTCCAGGCTGGGGTCGAGCAATTCGGCGGAGACAATGGTGAAGGGAAGCTCTACGGTTCCACAGGCATTGCTCACCTCAACGCTCAGGTCAAAGCTTCCGTTGTTGTTGAACTCATATTCCGCAAAGAAGCCTTGTGAAGACTGGGCTTGGGGCCACTCGAGGGGGTAGAAGGCACCTTCATAGAGTGTATCCACCTGGAAATTCGCGGATTCTCCGTCACAAAGGAGGAAAGACCCGTCCGCCTGCAGGTTTTCGGCGGGACCAATCAGCTGAGCCACGGGTGTCGTGCTCACCTCCATGGGATAGCAAGCGGCGTATCCGCAGTTGTCGTCCGTGAAGCAGACTTCATAGACGCCAAACCCGTCGGTAGGGGTAAAGAAGGTGTTGAACTCAGTAGGGGCAGAGAAGAAACCGGTTCCCTCACTGACGCTCCAGGATCCTCCTACAGGATCCACCTCGCAGTTGGCCGTTGCAGAGTAAACGAGGCCACCCCCTGCGGGCAAGTCCTCGACGGGTTCGGGGTTCTGCGTAGTGCAATTGTAGACGGTGAAACTGAAGTCATCCACCGGTGCGTTCGAACCTGTAACGAGCACGATTTCCACCAGATCACCGAGTGAGACCTCGATGTCGGTATGCGCGGTGAACACGTCGAAGCTGGTTAACACGTAGCCTTCCTCATTGCCGTCAGCGTCGGTGATCGTGATCTCCAGGAAGTTGTCTCCTCCCCAACCCGTGAGCTCGGAGGCGTACATGTAGACGAGAAGCGGTCCTGCATCGGGCGTGGTGTAACCCCCGCTGAATTGGACGCTGTACAGGCTGTCGCATACTGGAGGAATGGTCACCTCGGGAATGACCTGCGTGACCTGTTCCACGTTGAAAACCCGTTGCCCTTGGCATCCGTCTTCGTTGGTCACGAGGATGCGGTAGGATCCTGGCGTCACGCCTACCGCGGTGTCTCCCAATTGGGCCGCAGGAATGACAATCTCACCCCCGGCTCCGTTCCAGTCATCGTCCCATTCGTACGCGACGAATTCATCCATGTCTTCGTCACAGACGGACACAATGGCGGTATCGTCTCCACAGATGGGATTCGGTTCGATGCAGACATCCGGCAGAAAGTAGAGGCTCTGGTCTACGAAGAAGCTTTCCGTGGCTGAACAACCCTCGTCGATGGAAGCTGTGACAGAGAAGGTGCCCCCAAAAGCGTATGTGCACTCTGGTCCGGAACAACCGAGGGACCACTCATAGCTGTCAAAATCGTCGTTGCAGGTGATGGTCGTTTCCTGGCCCGAGCAGATGCTCAAGTCGCCTTCGAGCGTGAGCGTAGGCAGCTCTACATCGATCACTTCTACCCAATAACTCAGCACTGTTTCGCCTTGCGGGGTGCCATCATCGGTAGCGGTGATTTCCAGGAAGTAGAGCCCCACATTTTCAGGCGTTCCCGCGAGGAAAGCGTCCGCATAGGTAATGCCGCCTTCCACATAAGTGCCGTTGTTGGTAACGGCAGGCACATCGGAGAGCGTGACGGTCACGGTTTGATCTTCTTCTGGCGCGAGGAAGCCGATGTTCAGGTCAAGCGTATCGTTCAAACAGACGTAAAGGGTGTCGGCGCAACCGCTGCCCGGAGTGGCTGTAGGAATGGGAGCCTGGTTGGGATCAGCACCGGAGACGTTGACACAGAAATCCTTTCCGTTCAACCAAACGCAACCGTCTTGATTGGCAGGGTCTCCACCGTAAGGCCCGTTGTAACTGTCGTCCTGGAAGTTGAAGCGGCCGAATTGCACGAAGTTGTCGCTGTTGTTCTGGACGTCGATGCCCACAGTCGCGGGGTCGGGACCACAGCATCCACCTTCCCCGCCTACGTCACCGTGCGCCCACTCCATGGTCTCGTAGCACATCTGAACGTTGTTTCCGCCGCCAATGGCGATGGATCCGTCTGCGGAAAAGACCACCTGATAACTTACCGTGCGTTCGTCGTGGTTGTTGTAGTAGCCCACGTCCACCCAGTTCACGTAAACTGCGTCCGGAGTGATGCGATAGTAAATGTCGCCAGTCATGCGGTAATCCGCGTCGCCCCAGTATCCGGAAATGATGTTGTATTCAGAGTCGGGCAATTCCTCAGGAGTCCAGTCAATGACCGGTTCGGTAAACGAAATGAGTCCTTTGGAGTTGATGTAGAATTCGTCGTATTGCTGGCCGAACAGGTTGAAAGTGAACGGCAGGGACAGCGGTCCGTGTGAGTAGTCCACATCAATTCCGGCACCCCCAGTGAACTGCTGCATGTCCGGGGTGATCTCCGTGTAGGACTCGGTAGGCTCAATCCAGCAGTCGCATTCGCCGGAACGCATGAGGCGCTGTTGCTTGCGCGCTTCTTTCCGCGCGAGGTATTCCGGCGTGCTTTGGTGGCGCTCAATCACCGCGATGACGGCATCTTGATCGTACCCTTCCCATGCACGGTAAACGTCCCATTCATCCCGGTCCATCATCATAACGGCGTAGTCGAAACCACCGTATTTGCTGTACAAATCAGCGATTTCGCCGGGCAGTTCTTCCTGGGCATTGAAGGAAAACGGCAGGGCACAGGCGACGAAGAGAAGTGTTGAAAATCTCATGGTGTTGGTTCTCGCGGGGACGCAATATACCGCACGCCGCTTCCTTAACAGCGCGAAATTGGCACCCTCCGTTGCATCGAGTGGTTGCAGCACCTAAGGAAGGGCGTGAATGGGGTCGTGTAAGGCGCATCAAGCGGGGTCACTACGGCGTACTTTTGTTCTCGCCAATGAAAAACATCCGGAACTTCTGCATCATTGCCCACATCGACCACGGCAAGAGCACACTCGCTGACCGCCTGTTGCAGGTGACCGGCACCGTGGACGAACGTCAGCTGCAGGAACAAACCCTGGATGACATGGACCTCGAGCGCGAGCGCGGCATCACCATCAAGAGCCACGCCATACAAATGCGCTACACCAGGGATGGCCAGGAGTACGTGCTCAACCTCATCGATACGCCCGGACACGTCGACTTCAGTTACGAGGTGAGCCGTTCGATTGCCGCCTGTGAGGGGGCATTGCTCATCGTGGATGCCACCCAGGGCATCGAGGCACAGACCATCAGCAATCTCTACCTCGCCATCGAGCACGACCTGGAGATCATTCCCGTGCTCAACAAGATGGACCTGCCCAGCGCGGATCCCGAAGAGGTCATCGACCAGATTGTGGACCTCATCGGATGCGATCCGGGCGACATCCTTCCCGCGAGCGGAAAAACGGGCTTGGGTGTGGACAGCATTCTGGAGGCCATCGTGGAACGGATCCCCGCACCGAAAGGAGACCCCCAAGCACCGCTCCAAGCGATGGTCTTCGATTCGGTTTTCAACTCATTTCGCGGCATCATCGCCTATTACCGCGTTTTGAACGGTGAGATCAGCAAGGGAGACCGGGTGCGCTTTTTCAATACGGGGAAGGAGTACAACGCCGATGAAGTCGGAGTGCTAGGTATGGACCTGATGCCCCAGAGCGCCGTGAAGACCGGCAATGTGGGCTACATCATTTCCGGAATAAAGAACGCCAAGGAGGTCAAGGTGGGAGACACCCTGACGTTGGCGACCGCTCCCTGTGCGCAAGCAGTGAAGGGATTTGAGGACGTCAAGCCCATGGTCTTCGCGGGCATCTATCCCGTGGACACCGAAGACTACGAGGAGCTGCGGTACAGCATGGAGAAGTTGCAGCTCAATGACGCCTCCCTGGTGTTCGAGCCGGAGAGTTCGGCGGCCTTGGGTTTCGGTTTCCGTTGCGGCTTCTTGGGAATGCTCCACATGGAAATCGTGCAGGAGCGCCTCGAGCGGGAGTTCAACATGACGGTGATCACGACGGTCCCCAACGTGAGCTACATCTGCCACCCCAAGAAGGGCGACCCCATCGTGATCAACAATCCGTCCGAGTTGCCCGACCCCAGCAAGCTCGACCACGTGGAGGAGCCCTTCATCAAG
Organism: Flavobacteriales bacterium; assembly: GCA_030828175.1. Lineage (GTDB taxonomy): Bacteria > Bacteroidota > Bacteroidia > Flavobacteriales_D > Sanyastnellaceae > UBA8752. Next base: position 505 of record JAURDB010000081.1, on the reverse strand, counting down.
GCGCAGGTCATCACCAAGTCGGAATACGTCGGCGCCATCATGACGCTGTGCATCGACAAGCGAGGTGTGCTGCAGAATCAGGTCTACCTGACCTCGGATCGCGTGGAGCTGACGTTTTCCATGCCGCTTGGCGAAATCGTCTTTGACTTCTACGACAAGCTGAAGAGCGTTTCCCGTGGCTATGCTTCCTTCGACTACTTCCCCGACCAGTATGAGCCTTCACATCTGGTCAAATTGGACATCCTCATCAACGGTGAGCAGGTGGACGCGCTTTCGGCCCTCGTCCACAGGTCCAACGCTTTCGAGTTGGGCAAGAAAATCTGTGCGAAGCTGAAGGAGCTCATCCCAAGGCAGCAGTTCATGATCGCCCTTCAGGCGGCCATCGGAGCCAAAATCATCGCCCGCGAAACCATCAAACCAGTGCGGAAGGATGTCACCGCCAAATGCTACGGCGGGGACATCACCCGAAAGCGAAAGCTGCTCGAGAAGCAGAAAAAAGGGAAGA
>JAURDB010000080.1 GCA_030828175.1 Flavobacteriales bacterium | reverse complement strand
TCGGCAGTGTGGGCAACAGTGAGCACAATCAGCAGGTGTCCGGTAAGGCCGGTCGCAGCCGTTGGTTGGGCCGTCGCCCCCGCGTTCGTGGTGTTGTCATGAACCCGGTTGACCACCCGATGGGTGGTGGTGAGGGCCGCAATGCCGGTGGCCACCCACGCAGCCGCAACGGCATGCCTGCCAAGGGTTACAAGACCCGCGACAAGCAAAAGCATTCGTCTAAGTACATCATCGAACGCCGTAAGAAGTAAGCCATGGCACGTTCGCTCAAGAAACCCCCCTTCGTCCACTATAAGCTGATGCAGCGTGTGGAGACCATGCAGGAAAGCGGCAAGAAGTCGGTCATCAAGACCTGGAGCCGCGCCAGCATGATCACCCCCGAGTTCGTCGGCCTCACCATCGCCGTTCACAACGGTCGCCAGTTCATCCCGGTTTTTGTGACCGAGAACATGGTGGGTCACAAGCTGGGCGAGTTCTCCCCGACCCGGACCTTCCGCGGTCACGCTGACAACAAAAAAGACAAGGGACGTCGTTGACGGCCGCCAATCATCGTAACCATGGGAGCACGTAAGAGAAACGCAGCCGCAGCCCGCAAGGAGGTGATGGACCAGACGGCCATTGCCAAGCTGAACGACTGCCCGACTTCCCCCCGGAAGATGCGTCTGGTCGCGGATACCATCCGCGGCAAAGACGTAGTGAGCGCGCTGAACATTTTGAAGTTCAGTCAGAAGGAGGCCTCCGGTCGCCTCGAGAAGTTGTTGCGCTCGGCCATCGCCAACTGGGAAGCAAAGAATGAGGGCTCACGTCCGGAGGATTCCGGTTTGTACGTGAGCGAAGTCAAAGTGGACAGCGCGCGGATGCTCAAGCGCATTCAGCCTGCACCGCAGGGCCGTGCCCACCGCATTCGCAAGCGTTCCAATCACGTGACGTTGATCGTTGATAGCCTGAAGAAGTAATGGGACAGAAGACACACCCCACCGGAAACCGCCTTGGATTCATCAAGGGATGGGATTCCAATTGGTACGGCGGCAAGAGCTACGTCGACAAGATTGTCGAGGACGACAAAATCCGCAAGTACCTCCGTGCCCGTCTCGTGAAGGCCAGCGTTTCCCGCGTGGTCATCGAGCGCACCATGAAGCTTGTCACGGTGACCATCCACACGGCGCGCCCCGGTGTCATCATCGGAAAGGGCGGACAGGAGGTCGACAAGCTGCGCGAAGAGCTCAAAAAGCTCACCAAGAAGGAAATCCAGATCAACATCTTCGAGATCAAGCGTCCCGAACTCGACGCCCGTCTTGTGGCTGAGAGTGTGGCCCGTCAGCTCGAGGCGCGGATCAGTTATCGCCGTGCGATCAAAATGTCCATTGCCAGTTCCATGCGCATGGGGGCAGAGGGAATCAAGATTGGCATCGCTGGCCGTTTGAACGGTGCGGAGATCGCGCGTTCGGAGACCTTCATGGAAGGACGCGTGCCGCTGCACACCTTCCGTGCTGACATTGATTACGCATTGGTGGAAGCCCACACGACCTATGGCCGCATTGGCGTCAAGGTCTGGGTTTTCCGCGGAGAAGTTTACGGAAAGCAGGATTTGAGTCCTGCCGACCCGACCAAGGAAGAGAAGCGCGGAGGACGCGGACCAGCTCGCGGTGGTGACCGCCCAGAGCGCCGTCGCCGCCGCCGTGAACCACGCAGCTAAGCCAGGAAACCATGCTTCAGCCGAAAAGAACGAAATACAGGAAGATGCAGAAGGGCCGTGTACGCGGCCTTGCTCAGCGCGGTAGTACCATCGCTTATGGCACTTTTGCCATCAAGACGACGGACATGGGATTCATCACTTCCCGCCAGATTGAGTCTGCGCGTATCGCCATCAACCGCTACATGAAGCGTGAGGGCCAGGTTTGGATCCGGATTTTCCCGGACAAGCCAATCACGTCCAAGCCGCTCGAGGTACGTATGGGTAAGGGTAAGGGTGCCGTGAGCCACTGGGTGGCTCCCGTCAAGCCAGGCCGTGTGCTGTTCGAAGTGGACGGTGTGCCCCAGTCCGTGGCCGAAGAGGCGCTGCGTTTGGGTGCCCAAAAGCTTTCCGTGCGCTGCCGTTTTGTAGCCCGTCACGACAACTGATCATCGGGGAATCATGAAGATGAACGAAATCACCGGTCTGAGTGACCTCGACCTCAAGGAGCGCATCGCAGCAGAGCGGGAAGCCTTGCAGAAGTTGCGTTTCAATCACACCATTGCGGGCCTTGAAAGCCCATTTCAATTGCGCCAGAAGCGCCGTGACATCGCAAGGATGATGACGGAACTGAACGCACGGAAGAACGCCAAAGCAGAAGAACAGAAGTCATGACCGCCGAGCAAACCGCAACAGAGCAGTCCACGGACAAGCGCAACCTTCGGAAGGTGCGTCAGGGCATCGTCACCTCCAACAAGATGCAGAAGACCATCACGGTGACGGTCGAGTCCAAGGAGAAGCATCCTCAGTACTCCAAGTTCGTAAAGCGTACCAAGAAGTTCACCGCACACGATGAGCAGGAGACCTGCGGTATTGGAGATACGGTGCGCATCATGGAGACGCGTCCTTTGAGTAAGAACAAGTGCTGGCGCCTGGTGGAGGTGGTCGAGAGGGCCAAGTAATCCACAGGTTCGTCCAATTAGAAAACTGAAGAGCCATGATCCAGCAAGAATCCCGGATGCAGGTCGCCGACAACAGCGGAGCACGCGAAGTGCTGTGTATCCGCGTACTCGGTGGTACGCGCCGGCGCTACGCCAGCATCGGCGACAAGGTGGTCGTAACCGTAAAGGATGCGGCACCGAATGGCGGTGTAAAGAAGGGAACCGTCAGCAAAGCGGTCATTGTGCGCACGAAGAAGGCCGTGCGCCGTCCGGACGGATCCTATATCCGTTTTGACGACAACGCCTGCGTCCTCCTCAATGCTACTGGAGAAATCCGGGGCACGCGAATTTTCGGGCCGGTTGCCCGTGAGCTTCGTGAGAAGGACTTCATGAAAATTGTTTCGCTCGCACCTGAGGTGCTCTGAAGAAAAGGACCATGTACAAGCGTGTCAAAATCAAGAAGGGCGACACCGTGAAGGTGATCGCGGGCGGCAACAAGGGCAAAACCGGTACGGTGATGCAGGTGCTTCGCAAGGACGATCGTGTCCTGGTGGAGAGCGTGAACATCGTAACGAAGCACGTCAAGCCCAGTCCGACCAACCCACAGGGTGGCATCGAGAAGAAGGAAGCCCCCATCCACATTTCCAATGTGATGTTGGTGGATACAGCTGGCAACACCACCCGTGTCGGTCGCCGCCGCGGTGATGACGGCAAGCTGGTTCGCTACAGTAAGAAATCCGATCAAACGCTGAACTGATGAGTTACGTACCCCGACTCAAGAAGCAGTACGACGACGAAGTCGTGCCCAAGCTGCAGGAGCGCTTCGAATACAAGAGTTCCATGCAGGTTCCCAAGATCGAGAAGATCTGCCTGAATCAAGGATTGGGAAAGGCCATTGCCGATCGGAAGATTGTGGATGGCGCCCTCGAGGAAATCGCGCAGATCACTGGCCAAAAGGCGGTGGCTACTGTCTCCACGAAGGACGTCTCGAACTTCAAGTTGCGTAAAGGCATGCCTGTGGGTGCTCGCATCACATTGCGCCGTGAGCGCATGTACGAGTTCCTCGACCGCCTGATCAATGTGGCGCTGCCGCGTACCCGCGACTTCCAAGGCGTGAAGGCCAGTGGCTTCGACGGCCGCGGCAACTTCAGCTTCGGTGTGCAGGAGCAAATCATTTTCCCGGAAATCGACCTGGACAAGGTGAAGCACCTCAATGGAATGCACATCACCATTGTCACGAATGCCCGTACCAATGAGGAAGCCAAAGAGCTCCTCTCGGCTTTCGGTTTCCCATTCAAGAAGAACTGATACGATATGGCCAAGGAATCCATGAAAGCGCGCGAGCGCAAGCGTGAGCGCCTCGTCGCACGATACGCCGCCAAGCGCAAGGCGTTGAAGGAGGAGGGCGATTGGGACGCCCTGCAAAAGCTCCCGAAGAACTCTTCCCCCGTTCGTTTGCACAACCGTTGTCAATTGACTGGCCGCCCGCGTGGCTACATGCGTCAGTTTGGCATCAGCCGTGTGACCTTCCGTGAAATGGCACTCGAGGGCAAAATCCCGGGAGTGAAAAAAGCAAGCTGGTAAGCCATGCATTCAGATCCTATCGCCGATTTCCTGACGCGCATCCGCAACGGCCAGATGGCCGGCCACAAAGTGGTGGAGATTCCCGCGTCCAATATCAAAAAGGAGATCACCAAGATCCTCTTCGACAAGGGATACATCCTGTCCTACAAGTTTGTCGAGGATGGTCCCCAGGGAACCATCAAGGTCGCCTTGAAGTATCACCCGAAGACCCGCCGTCCTGCCATCACCGAGATGCAGCGAATGAGCAAGCCAGGTCTTCGGAGATACCGCAGTGCCGACGACCTTCCCCGCATTTTGAATGGTTTGGGAATTTCCATCCTGAGTACGTCGAAGGGTGTCATGACGGACAAGGAAGCCAAGCACATGAATGTGGGAGGTGAGGTTCTCTGCTACGTGTATTAATCCGAAGAAAAGAGAACGACCATGTCCAGAATAGGAAAAGCACCCGTAGCCATCCCGTCCGGCGTTACCGTCTCGGTGGCGGACGGTGTGATCAAGGTCAAGGGCCCAAAGGGTGAGCTCGAGCAGGTATACGACGAGGCCATCACTGTGGAAATCAGTGGTGAGGAGATGATTTTCAGCCGCAGTACCGACGCCCCCGATCACCGCGCCAAGCACGGCTTGTACCGCTCGCTTTGTGCCGGCATGATTGAAGGCGTGACCAACGGATACAAGAAGGAATTGGAGCTGGTAGGTGTTGGATTCCGTGCCCAGGCAGCAGGTCAGCAGTTGACCCTCGCTTTGGGATACAGTCACCCCATCGTCATTGAGCTGCCCAAGGAAATCAAAATCACGGCCGATACACAGAAGGGTTCCAATCCCAAGGTCACCTTGGAGTCGCACGACAAGCAGCTCCTCGGAACCGTAGCCGCCAAGATCCGTTCATTGCGCAAACCGGAGCCCTACAAGGGCAAGGGTGTGCGCTACACCGACGAGTTCATCCGCCGCAAGGCTGGTAAGTCCGCGGCCAAGTAATCGCATTCGATATGTCCGTAGCAAGCAAGAAACTCAAGACCCGCATGCGCATCAAGGCGCGCATCCGTGGCAAAATCAGCGGAACGGCAGAGCGTCCTCGCCTGTCCGTTTTCCGTTCGAACAAGCAGATTTACGCCCAGGTCGTGGATGACCTCGCAGGGAAGACCCTCGCGAGCGCCAGTTCACGCGCCATCCCCGAATCTCAGGGAGTGGCCAAGACTGAGCAGGCGAAGATGGTCGGTGCCAAGATCGCAGAGGCGGCCAAGGCGGCGGGCGTCGAGGCAGTGGTATTTGACCGCAATGGCTACCTCTACCACGGCCGCGTGAAGAACCTCGCCGATGCCGCCCGCGAAGGCGGTCTCAAATTCTGAAGTCATTATGAGAGACAACAACAACCGTCGGCGCAACGATCGGGACAACAACCAGCCCGAAAGCGACATCAAGGACCGTTTGGTCACCATCAACCGTTCGACCAAGACCACGAAGGGAGGTCGGACCTTCACCTTCACCGGCATTGTCGTGGTAGGTGACGAGAAAGGCAAAGTGGGACATGGATCCGGCCGCAGCCGCGAAGTCGTGACCGCCATCCAGAAGGGCATCGAGGATGCCAAGAAGAACATGGTGGAGGTGCCCGTCATCAATGGCACGGTCCCCCACGCCCAGGAAGCCGTCTTTGCCGGTGCCCGCGTGTTGGTCAAGCCAGCCACCCCGGGAACGGGTGTGATTGCCGGTGGTGCCATGCGCGCCGTGCTCGAGAGTGCAGGCATCAAGGACGTTCTTGCCAAGTCCCTCGGTTCGTCCAATACGCAAAACGTGGTCAAGGCGACCTTCAAGGCCCTCACGATGATGCGCAGTGCCTCCGATGTGGCTGATTTGCGCGGCATCTCTGTGGACCGCGTCTTCAAAGGATAAGCACCATGGCCAAGATCAAGATCACCCAGGTACGCAGTGCCATCAACCGTCCAAAGCGACAGAAGCTCACGCTTCAGGCTTTGGGCATCAAGAAATTGCACAACCCTGTGGAGCACGAAGCCACCCCCCAGATTTTGGGTATGGTGCGCAAAGTGAGCCACCTCGTCAAGGTTGAAGAATAATCCCCAACCAGCACAATATGAATCTCAATAGCCTCAAGCCGGCAAAGGGTTCCGTAAAGCAGCGCAAGCGAGTTGGTCGTGGTGAGGGCTCCGGACATGGAGGAACCTCTACCCGCGGTCACAAGGGAGCCAAGTCCCGTTCTGGATACAAGTCCAAGATTGGATTTGAGGGCGGTCAGATGCCGCTCCAGCGCCGTGTTCCCAAGTTCGGTTTCAAAAACCCCAATCGGGTTGAATACAAGGGCATCAACCTCGACACGCTCCAAGAGCTGATCGAGCGCAAGTCCCTCAAGGAAGTCACCCCCGCTCTCCTCGTTGAGAATGGACTCGCTCAGAAGAAGGACCTCGTGAAGATCCTCGGTCGCGGCGAGCTCAAGACGGGCATCAAGGTGACAGCTCACAAATTCTCCGCTTCCGCTCAGTCGGCCATCGAGGCCGCCGGAGGCAGCATCGAAGCAATCCAGTAAACATGGGTCGGTTCTTCAAGAAACTTCGGGACATCTGGGCCCACGAAGAGTTGCGCAAGCGCCTCGGTATCACTTTTGGATTCATCCTGGTGTACCGCATCGGTAGCTTTATCGTCATCCCCGGCGTCGACAGCGATGCTTTGGCTGAGCAGATGAGCGCCTTGGGTGGGGGCGGACTCGGTAGCATTCTCTCGCTCTTCACGGGAGGTGCATTCTCACGTGCATCCATCTTCGCTCTGGGCATCATGCCCTACATCTCCGCAAGCATCATCATGCAGTTGATGGGGCTCGCTGTGCCGACCATCCAAAAGATGCAGGCAGAAGGAGAGAGCGGCAGGAAGAAAATCAACCAGTGGACGCGCTTCCTGACCATTGCCATCACCTTGGTACAGGCTCCGGGTTACCTGGCATCTACCGTGGTCTCCGTACCCGGTGCGGTGGCAGATCCCTCAGGCTTCTGGTGGTTCTGTGCGGTATTGATCCTGACCTCGTCCACATTGCTGATCATGTACCTCGGTGAGCGCATCACGGAGCGCGGAGTCGGCAATGGCATCAGCTTGCTGATCATGATTGGCATCATCGCCACGTTCCCGCAGGCGATCATCCAAGAGTTCAATCACCCCGCCACCAACTTCTACTTCTTCCTTGTGGAGATTGCAGCCCTGTTGGTCGTCATCGGCCTTTCCGTCGCCCTGGTGCAGGCGGTGCGCCGTGTCCCGGTGGAAATGACCCGCATGCAGCAGAACGCTGGAGCTACTTACTTGCCCCAGGGAGCCGCTGCCCGCAGCTACATCCCCCTGAAGGTGAACTCCAGCGGTGTGATGCCCATCATCTTCGCGCAGGCCATCATGTTCGTGCCGCTCTACTTGACGCAGAACGAAAGCCTGGCTGACAACGAAGTGCTCATCGCACTGGGGGATTTCAATGGATTCTGGTACAACCTGTTGTTCTTCCTGATGATCGTGGCGTTCACGTACTTCTACACGGCCATCACGGTCAATCCCCAGCAGATGGCGGATGACCTGAAGCGTCAGAACAACTTCGTACCCGGTGTGAAGCCCGGTCGTCCGACCATGGAGTTCCTCGACAATGTGATCTCCAAGATCACGTTGCCCGGTGCCATCTTCCTCGGATTGATCGCCATTCTGCCGGCCATCGTATTCACGCTGAACCTGACGCATGCTCAGGCGTTCAGCATCTTCTTCGGTGGCACGTCGCTGCTGATCATGGTGGGTGTCATCCTCGACACCCTCCAGCAAATTGAAAGCTATCTGTTGTCCCGTCAATACGACTCCCTCATGGAATCCGGAAAGCTCCGGGGCCGTCAGGGGACGAGTGTGAGCGGGATGGCAGGCTGATGGGAATGGCAAGAGGACGGATACAGGTTCGAACCGAATCCGAAATCGAGCTGCTCCGAACGAGTTCTTTGCTTGTCGGAAGAACCTTGGCTGAAGTAGCCAAGCTGATTCAACCCGGGGTGACCACCTTGGAATTGGATCGGGTAGCGGAAACCTTCATCCGGGACCATGGCGCTGAGCCTGGGTTCAAAGGATACAACGGATTCCCCGCTACGCTCTGCACCTCCGTGAATCACCATGTGGTTCATGGAATCCCCAATGACGACCCTTTGCAGGAAGGAGACATTGTTTCCATTGACTGCGGGGTGCTCAAGGAGGGGTATTACGGAGACAGCGCTTACACCTTCATGGTGGGCGAAGTCAAACCGGAAGTGCGGCGCCTGTTGAAGGTGACGCAGGAATGCCTCGAGGACGCCATCGAAGAAGCCGTTGCGGGCAACCGCATCGGAGACATTGGATGGGCGGTCCAGGAGCATGCCGAGGCCGAAGGCTATGGCGTGGTCCGCGAGTTGGTCGGTCACGGGGTAGGCTCCAATCTTCACGAGCCACCGGAAGTGCCCAATTACGGGCGCCCCGGTAACGGAGTGAAGTTGGTTGCAGGTATGGTTTTGGCCATCGAGCCGATGATCAACCTCGGCCGCAAGGAGGTGGTGCAGGAGAGCGATGGTTGGACCATTGCGACCGCGGACGGCTTGCCCAGTGCCCACTTCGAACACGATGTGGTGGTGCGGGAAGGCAAGGCAGAAGTTCTTTCGACATTCAAATGGATTGAGGAGGCCCTCGGGGCAGTGAAGTTGGGTTGAGGCGTCACAAGTAAAAAGGAAACGGAAAACACATCAAATGGCCAAACAAGCGTCGATAACGCAGGACGGAACCATCACCGAGGCACTGGGGAACGCCATGTTCCGCGTGGAGTTGGAGAATGGGCACGTCATCACGGCGCACATCTCCGGAAAGATGAGGAAGTTCTACATCAAGATTCTTCCTGGAGACAGGGTGCGCGTGGACATGAGTCCATACGACCTGAGCAAAGGCCGCATTTCGTTCCGATACAAGTAAGAAAACAGACCGATTATGAAGACCCGTGCTTCCCTCAAGGTCCGCTCAGCGGATTGTAAGATCGTCCGCCGCAAGGGACGACTCTTCGTCATCAATAAGAAGAACCCCAAATTCAAGCAACGCCAGGGTTAATCCCCGGTGTTAAAACGCATTCACCATGGCCCGTATTTCCGGAATAGATATCCCAAGGAACAAGCGTGGAGTCATTGCCCTGACTTATGTCTACGGCATTGGACGCTCCCGCGCCGCGGACATCCTCTCACAGGCTTCGGTCTCTGAGGACAAGCGCGTCCAGGACTGGTCCGACGACGAGATCACCAAAATCCGCGAGATCATCTCTGAGATCCGCGTAGAAGGTGAGCTCCGTTCGGAGGTTCAGATGAACATCAAGCGTCTGATGGACATCGGATGCCAGCGCGGCATCCGTCACCGTCTCGGTCTGCCCCTGCGCGGCCAGCGTACGAAAAACAACTCCCGCACCCGGAAGGGCAAGCGGAAGACCGTAGCCAACAAGAAGAAGTAATTCCCTGTCCCTGACCCGGGACGCAGAATCGATCAACTCCCCATACGATGGCCAAGACCACCAAGAAGTCAAAGAAGAAGGTAAAAGTGGATGCCATGGGCCAAGCCCACATCCATGCCTCTTTCAACAACATCATCATCTCCCTCACCAATGCAACCGGACAGGTCATTTCCTGGTCCAGTTCCGGTAAGATGGGATTCCGCGGTTCCAAGAAGAACACACCTTATGCTGCGCAGTGCGCCGCCGAGGACTGTGGCAAGGAAGCCATGGAGTATGGCCTGAAAAAGGTCAAGGTCTTCGTGAAGGGGCCCGGAAGTGGACGCGAGAGCGCCATTCGCTCCCTGCACAACATGGGAATTGAGGTCACGGAGATTGTGGACATCACGCCCATGCCACACAACGGGTGCCGCCCTCCCAAGCACCGCCGCGTCTGATTCATAGGGAACCGAAACAAGCAAGCAACACAACATGGCACGTTACCGCGGACCCAAGTCCAAGATCACCCGCCGCTTCAAGGAAGCCATCTTCGGCCCGGACAAGGCGCTCGAGCGCCGTCCTTATGGCCCCGGCCAGCACGGCCCCAACCGCCGCCGCAAGAAGGAGTCCGAGTACTCCGTTCAGTTGGCAGAGAAGCAAAAGGCCAAGTATACCTATGGCATCCTCGAGCGTCAGTTCCGGAACATGTTCGAGCGCGCACAGGCCAAGCCCGGCATCACGGGTGAGGTGCTCCTCCAATTCTGCGAGTTGCGTTTGGACAACGTCGTTTTCCGACTCAACCTCAGCCCGACCCGTCGTGGGGCCCGCCAGTTGGTCAGTCACCGTCATGTCACCGTCAACGGGGAAGTGGTCAACATCCCTTCTTACCGGGTTCGTCCAGGAGACGTGGTAGGCGTTCGGGAGAAGTCCAAGTCCCTCGAGGTCGTCACGGGAGCACTCGCCTCAGGTGGACAGCGCCACGAGTGGCTTGATTGGGATGGCAATGCCCTCTCAGGCACGGTAATCGCAGTTCCCAGCCGGGATCAGATTCCTGAAAACATCAAGGAGTCACTCATCGTCGAGCTCTACAGCAAGTAATCAAAAACCAGCACATCCGATATGGCGATTCTCGATTTTCAGCAGCCAGATAAGGTCATCATGCTTGACTCCGATGACTTCAGCGGACGGTTTGAATTCCGTCCTTTGGAGCCCGGTTTCGGTGTGACCATCGGCAATGCGCTCCGGCGCATCATGCTCTCCAGCCTGGAGGGTTATGCCATCACGCAGCTCCGCATCGAAGGTGTGGAACACGAATTCAGCACCATCAAAGGTGTGGTGGAGGATGTCACCGAAATGGTGCTCAACCTCAAGCAGGTCCGTTTCAAGCGGCAGATTGAGGATGTGGACCACGAGGTGGTGAACATCGTCATCGGTGGCCAGGATCAGTTCG
>JAURDB010000007.1 GCA_030828175.1 Flavobacteriales bacterium | reverse complement strand
GGTTTGACGCATGACAATAATGGTTACATGCACTTAATATTCTTCTATTATCATTTTTATCAAAAAAATTATATATCCAATTTGTAAGCGTTGTGCATGTCATGCTCTCGGGACGCTCGGCGAAGGGTGAGGGAAGTCCTTCAATGCCCGAGCAAGGCCCGGATTTGGTGGAGGGCCCTGCTTTTTTCGGGCTCGGGAAGGCCGGCGGGAGGGCCGTAGGGGGTGGGGTTGAGGTCCACGCAATGGATGCGCCCGTCTTGGCGATCGCGGAGCACGTCCAATTCTGCGAATTCTGCGCACATTCTGGCCGAAATCGCGAGAATTTGGGCGATTTCTGCCTCGGAAAGGACGCTTTCGGGGGATTTCGCCAAATCGACTTCTGCCGTCTCGTTGGTGTATCGGACGTCTTGTGACTTGCGCTTGCGATAGACCACCGGCAGCTGCCCGTCGATGACCACCACCCTGAGGTCTTCGTAGAGTCCTTGATCGGTGCGGTTGTCGAGGATGCGCTGGTAGACCTTGCCGGGCTGGACCTTGATTGGGTCAATGGGGCCTTGTAGTTCGCGGCCGTCGTGGACGGCGTTGCCTTCTGATTTTTCGAGCATCGGGCCGGCGTGGGCGGTCGGATCCACAGCGAGGCCGTAGCCGAAGACGTCACGGTGGTGGCGATCGAGGGTGCTCTTGCTGATGTCCAGACACTGGCCGTTCCACATGCCGGGCTGGGCCTGCCGCTTTTCGGTGCGGTCGTCAAAGGCGAGCTGGATGCGGACTGCGCCATTGTATCGGGCGGGCGTTTCCTTGCGGTTGGTGACGGCCCAACCGAGGGCGTCGGCGTAGGCCATGATGCTGGCGCGCTTGCTGGGCCAATCGGGGTGGACCAGCACGAACTGCGGCTGGCCGTGTTTTTGGGCCGACTGGCGAACGGCTTTGCGGAAGCGCAGCTCCTTGCCCATGCGTTCCAGGAAGGGCATGCGGTCCGGGTAGTCGTTGGAGAAGAGGCCCATGGCGCGGCGTTACTTCAGCTTGGCGATTTCGGACTTGCGGCCGATGGTCCGCGTGATGAAGTCGCGGTCGCGCTTGGGGCTGCGGGCCGGAGAGTATTCCCTGCCGTAGAAGATGATCTGCAGGTGGAGTTTGTTCCACTTCTCTTCCGGGAACAGGCGCTTGGCGTCGCGCTCGGTCTGCTCCACGTTTTTGCCGTTGGTGAAATTCCAGCGGTACATCAGGCGGTGGATGTGGGTGTCCACCGGGAAGGCGGGGACGCCGAAAGCTTGCGACATGACCACCGAGGCGGTCTTGTGGCCCACGCCCGGCAGGCGTTCCAATGCCTCCATGTCCTGTGGGACCGTTCCGCCGTGCTCGTCCATCAGGATCTCGCTGAGGCGGACGATGGCCTTCGATTTCTGCGGACTGAGTCCACACGGCCGGATGATCTCGCGGACCTCGTCCACCGGCACATGGCGCATGTCCTTCGGGTTGTTCGCCCGGGCGAAGAGGGCAGGGGTGACTTGATTCACCCGCTCGTCGGTGCACTGGGCGCTGAGCAGCACCGCCACCAGCAGCGTGTAGGGGTCGGTGTGGTCCAGTGGAACCGGCACTTCGGGGTACAAGCGCTCGAGTTCGTCCATCACCCATTGCACGCGGTCGGCCTTCGTGGACAAATCGGGGTGGGCAAGTGGGGCAGAGGGGTCTGCTTCTGACATGGGTGCAAGGTATCTTCGCCAGAGATGAATGCACCGCAATCCGTCCACAGCATGGTGGACGCCGCAGACCTTGCCGCTTTCCGGGACCATCTCGATGGAGCCAGCACCGTCACCATCACCAGCCACCGCTCGCCCGACGCCGACGCTGTGGGCACCTCACTCGCTTTGGCGCGTTACCTGCGCTCCACGGGCAAAGAGGTGACCTGCGTACTGCCCGACGCGCCGGACGAGGCCTTGGATTGGATGCCGGGGGTACAAGACATCGTGTTGTTCGACCGCGATCCGGGAGCAGCACAGGATGCCCTGCACCGCGCCGACGTTCTGTTTGCACTCGACTACAATGGTTTGAGCCGCCTGGGCCCCATGGCCGATGCTGCGCGTTCCGCCACGGGAACCTGGCTGATGGTGGACCACCACATGGGGCCGGAAGATTTCCCGGCAGCCAAGGTCCACGACGCGCGCTGCAGCTCCACTGCCGAACTCCTCTGGGGTGTCATTGCAGGATTGGGCGGCAAAGAAGCCGTAGACGCTGAAGGGGCATCGCTGCTGTACGCAGGCATGATGACCGACACGGGCAGTTTCCGCTTTGGTTCGGTCACCGGAGAGACCCACCGTGTCATTGCTGAGATGAAGGACCGCGGGCTCGACCACACCGCCGTGCACGAGGCCATCTTCGGCGAACAGCCCATGGACCGCATGAAACTTCATGCTTTTGCCGTTGTGGAGCGTATGGAGGTATACCCCGAATTCCAGACCGCCTTTGTCCACCTCACGGCCGAGGACATGGAGCGGTTCAACTACCGCCCGGGCTACACCGAGGGGCTGGTCAACAAGGCGCTCGGCGTGGCCGGCGTCAAGGTGGCGGTCTTTGCCAAGCAGTCGTCGGACCGCGTGAAGATGAGCTTCCGCTCCACGGGCAACTACAGCGTGCGCGATTTGGCCGAGAAGCATTTTGACGGTGGAGGACACAACAACGCCGCTGGCGGAGCCTCCGAGGAATCCATCGGCGTGGTCATGGCCCGTCTTCGCGGTCTTCTGCCCGAAATCGCCTCAGGCATCGCTGCATCCGAAGGAAACCAAGAATGAACCGAAGGAGCGGGAACAGAACACCCGTTTTGGCTTCGGCTGCTCTGGGAGTGCTTTGCATCCTGCTGCAAGGATGCTGGACCGGTTGCGCAGAAAGGCGCATACCTGATGCACCGCCCAAGACAGCTCCCGATCAGGCCGACCTCATGGAGTTCCATCGCTTGCGCGCCCTGGCCTTGGACAGTCTGATTGTGGCCCACACCGCGGATTGGGATTCCGTCGGCTCTACGGGAACCGGCATCCGCTATGAAATCCTGGAACGAAAAAGCGCCGCACCGGTCAGCAGCCTCCCCAAGGGCACGGTCTTGGAATTGCATCACCGCTTCGCGCTGCTCGACGGCAAAACCATCACCACCTGGCAAGAGGACGGACCGATGGCCTTCGAACTGGAAGGCACCGATTTACCTGCGGGGTTCCACCAACTGATAGGTCAATCGATGCTGGGAGACAGCTTGCGCGCCTTGATACCGCCGTCCCAAGCTTGGGGCATGAGCGGCCGCCCTCCGGAAATCCCTCAGGAAGCCGTCATCGCCGTAGCCATCCGGATCGACCTCTACACCCGACCGGCATGAAGCGCGGGGTGATCCTCGCACTTTTGACCGGAACCCTGGTCGGTTGCGTGCGCAAGGAAGCACCTCCTTGGAGATGGTTGGAACTCGGCAGCACTTCCGTCAGCGAGGCGCTGGCCCAAGGAAAAGGAATCGCCGCGGAGGTTCAGGATTCGGCTGGGACCGACCGTGCCGTTTGGCCATACATTCTTTGGGCATCGGATACAGCCACCCAAATCGCCCAGCGCGAACTACTGGGGCTTCCATCCTTGTCCTGCGGCGACCTCATTCGGCTGCATCCAGAGAACCTCCCTCTGAGCATTCGACAGGCCTTCCGTTGGGAGGGTGTCGACAGCCTCACGGTGAGGTGGCGGTGCCTTGGGCGAAATGAAATCGCCCGGATGGGAGCCGTCCATCTCAGCCGGTCCCCCTCACCTGAGGCGGCAGAGCATTCGTGGTGGCAAGCATTGAAACGCTCAAGTCCAGATTTCTTTGAACCTCCCGCCCAACGTTTTGCCCAGGGTGACCCCATTCGATTGAGCATCGTCACCCTTCGCCCGGATGGGAGCATGATCGGTGACACCGTGAAAATCGCCTTCTTCGAAGGTGAACCCGACCAGGTCGTCCCCGCATTGGCGCCTTTCGTTTCGCTGGCAGGACCGGGGGCCTCAGCCCACATCTGGTCCACTTCCGACGGGGCCTTCGGGTCCCAAGCCCACCTGGAATGGGGGCTGCCCGCCCATACACCGGTGCAATTTGCGGTGGAAGCTTACTGAATCAAGAGAAATCCCGATCGAGCCATGCTTCCGAAGCCTGGCGCACCTGTTCCCTCACGGCAGAGAAACCATCCTCACCGCCATAGTAGGGATCCGGCACCTCCGCCCCCGAGGGATCAAACAAGGCCACCTTGGCCTCGTCCTCTTCGCTTTGGGCCATGTCGAGGACATCCTTCAAGTTCGCCCGATCCATCACCAGAATCCGATCGAATTTGGCGAAATCGCCCCGGACGAACTTCCGGGAACGCTGGCCCGAAATGTCAATGCCCACAGCCCGCATCGCAGCTACGCTCCTCCGATCCGGAGCCTCCCCCGCATGGTAGCCGGAAGTGCCCGCTGAATCCACCTTGACCCGACACCCACGAACCATCGCGGCATGGCGCAACCAACCCTCTCCAATCGGAGAGCGGCAGATGTTGCCGAGGCATACGACCAGGTATTGCTTCACTTCAGGCAGACTACCCGATCAGCTGACATTCAACTTTTTCTCGAGGTCGTCGAGGTACTTGCGGAAGTGCTTGTCGGTCTCGCTCAGGTTGTTGACCGTGCGGCAGGCGTGAAGCACCGTCGCGTGGTCCTTGCCTCCGCAGTGCAGGCCAATGTTGGCCAACGAACTCTTTGTCATCTTCTTCGCGAAATACATCGCGATTTGACGCGCCTGCACGATTTCGCGCTTGCGCGTCTTGGACTTGAGCAACTCGATGGGCAAATCGAAGTAATCGCAGACCACCTTCTGGATGTAGTCGATGCTGACCTCGCGGGCGGTGTTCTTGACAAACTTGTCAATCATCTGCTTGGCCAACTCCAAGGTAATCGCCTTGCGGTTCAGGCTGCTTTGGGCAATCAAGCTGATGAGCGCACCTTCCAGCTCGCGGATGTTCGTGTTGATGGAGTAGGCGAGGTACTCCATGACCTCGCGGGGAAGCTCGATGCCATCGGCGTACATCTTCTTCTCGAGGATGGCCATCCGGGTCTCCAGGCTGGGGACCTGGACGTCCGCACTCAAGCCCCACTTGAAGCGGGAGAGGAGGCGCTGCTCCATGCCCTGCATCTCCACAGGCGGCTTGTCACTGGTCAGGACAATCTGCTTGCCGGTCTGGTGCAGGTGATTGAAGATGTGGAAGAACACGTCCTGGGTCTTCTCCTTGCCACTGAAGAACTGCACGTCGTCCACGATGAGGACATCCATGAGTTGGTAGAAGTGGGAGAAGTCATTGACGCTGTTGTTCCGCACCGCATCGATGAATTGGTGCGTGAACTTTTCGGAGTTGACGTAGAGGACCGTCTTTTCGGGAAAGCGGTTCTTGATTTCGATTCCGATCGCGTGTGCGAGGTGGGTCTTTCCGAGTCCGACCGGGCTGTAGATCAGAAGCGGATTGAATGCCGTACCACCCGGCTTTTGAGCGACAGCAAATCCAGCGCTTCGCGCCAGGCGATTGCTTTCACCCTCGATGAAGTTCTCAAAGCTGTACTTCGGATTCAGGTTGGAGTCGATGTTGAGCTTCTTCAAACCCGGAATCACGAAAGGATTCTTGATCGGAGCCTCCATGGTGTCCATCGGCATCTTCACAGAACGGTTGCGCACCGCAGCGTGATGCGAGGTCGGAACCTTCACAGTATAGGGAGACGTTCCAGCGGGGTGCTGCTCCATGATGATGGAATACTCGAGCCTGGCTTCCTTTCCCAACTCCTTTCCAATCGCCTTGCGCAACAATTCAATGTAGTGCTCCTCCAGCCATTCGTAGAAAAACTGAGAAGGCACCTGAATGGTCAGCACGGCCTCCTCCAACTTCACCGCTTTGATCGGAACGAACCAAGTCTTGAAAGCCTGCGCACTGACATTGTCTTCTATGAAGGAGAGGCAATTCGCCCAGACGCTTTCGTGATGAAGGTTCATTCGGATGTGGTTTACAGAGATAAATCAAACACCGGGAAAGGACCCCGGCACTCCCTCCAAGGAGAAGGCAAATATTCCCGCAACGTTTGATAAAAAAAAGCCCACAGGCCCTTGACTTTTTCGAAAGTCCATTCTCGGAATACTCCTTCACGCCACCCAAAATATTCCCGGCGTTGATAACCCCCAATACAGCACAACAAAAAAGCCACTCGTCCAAATTCAACACGGTTCCCTACGCCCAAAACCTCCTTTTCCAGGATGGCAATTTTTCGAGATTCTGTGTCCCATATCCACCCATAACACCCCGTTCGATCCCCACTCATGCCGAATGAAGCGCATTCCATGCCCTTTGTGCAACAAAAGACCAACCATGGTGCGCCACGGAAAAGCCAGAGCGGATCGGTGTCGACTTCAACACTTCAACGAAGGCCGACTGCAACTCCTCCCTGGGATGGAGCCGATCGGAACCAAAATGCTCGGGATATGCCAAAGCCCGGGGGGCCAGCAAGTGAAGCCCCGCAGCCGCCGCCTCCAACACGCTGATTCCAAAGAAATCGTGATGCGCCGTTACCAATGCGATATCGCAAGACCGCAGGGATTCCACATATTCCTCTCGCGTTTTCAAGTAACCCCACAGGACAATCCGGTCCGCATGCCGCTTCCGCAGCGCTTCAAAAGCAGGGGGTATCCGGTCAAATGCCTGGCCCATCATGGCCAATCTGAATTCACAGCCAGCGGCCACAGCTGCATCAATACAATGGAGGAATCCATCCGGCCCCTTGTCGTATTCCCACCTGTGGTTCCATGCCACGACCGGTGGACCGTCTCCAAAAACGCTGCCCTTCCCAAGAGCCCCGGCATCCAGAACATCCTTCTCGATTCCAATGGGGATGACGGTGGACTTCGATCGGATTCTCTCATCTGCCCCTTCCGGACGAGGGGAAGGGAAGACCGAGAGGAAAGCCGGCAATGCCTCCAAGAACAACCTTCTGTGGTATTCCGAATTGAACCAGACTTGGTCTGCCAACAAGGCTCCCGTGACATTCATGAAAGCGTAGTGCCGATCCCAGTCCTTGGGAGGGCTGTCTGGATGGGACGGAAAAGTGAGCTGATTCTCGTGGAAATAAAGGACGATGGGTTTGTCCCTGTGGCCACGGGGCAATGCCGCCCTGAACTGCCCCACGTCCAGCATGTCTGTCACGATGAAAATGTCAATGCCGCGGGAAAAAGCGCCATCCGATTCCATGCGTTCCACCAGCGTCAGGGAAGCCGCATGCATCCGCCATTTCCAATGACGACCGGGCAAGGAGTGCACCTCCACCTCCAAATCCACCCCGGCAGACGCTGCTGCCCCGGGTAGGGAAAGGGCCAGCCCCGATGCCCATTGGGCGTGGCTTCCCGCCGAATATGGATTGACAATGGCGATGCGTTGCACGACCTCAAGGTACCGGAGCCTGGCCAATGCCCTTGTCCCGGCCGCGATTCTTCCCCCGATTCGACCGGCACCGAAGAAAGCCTCGGCGAGGTGGCCCCAGCACATCCGACAAGTCAGGGGAACCCGCATCGACCCAAGCGGTATACCACAGCGCTGCCACGCCGCGAATGGATGCGCGCCACCTGCTTTCCACCATTCCCTCCAGGGCCCGGTGATATTCCGCACACCAAGGCTCCGACCGCAACAACTGCATGCTCCCACCGCGCTCTTCACGGACATGGTCGAACTCCGGCCGTTCCTCTGAAATCATGCGCTCCGCCGCGAGGAGGGGAGCGACCAGGGCGTGACTTTCCCTGACCACATCCCATGCCCAGAACCGAACATCAGCGACATACCCGACCTCCTCAACAAACAGCCGGTAACCACCGCCATACAGCTCAGGCAATCGGGTCTCCCAAACCGAATGAATGCCTTCCTGACCACTCAACTGTCCGTTGTAGTTGAGTGTCGTGTGCAAGGGGACATGGGCATCCGCCACATAGTGTCCGAGATCGGAAGCCGCGCGAAGAATGCCTTCGCGGTCTTGGCAGTCAAAAGCCTCCACCAATTTTCGATGGGACCACTCCAATTGCCAAGGGATCACACCGTATTCCCAGAGGGAGTCTTCAGTACAAGCGCCCAATGCCCTTGAGTATGACGGCGCAACGCCCAGCGTGTCCAAACAAGAGAGGGCGGGTGCATCCCAATCGAGATAGTGCCGAGGTGCCTCGCGTTCCACCGCATGCTTTCGTTTGTCTGCATCCGTGGCATGGGCAGAAAGCCAATCCACCTCTGCCGCCATCCACCCCCGCAACGGCTCTGGAAGAGCAGAAACCGCCGATCGGTTGACGTGTCGATGTACGGGAAAACCCCAACCGGACCATGTCCACCCCACTGCAATCAGGACGCAGAGAAGAGAACAACGGTGGAGCAAACTCAATGGGAGAGGTCCTTGACCACGCCCTCCTTGATGCGCCGCGCGTCGATCAGGGCGCCATCGTGCAGGACCGGAACCACATTCACGGTATTCGGTGTCAGACAATACTTGATGTCCTCGCCCAAATTCAGGTTGCGCAAGCGGCGCCGGTGGGAGGAGGCCTTCAAAAAGGAAAAGATGTTGCCCCGCACCCCGAGGAAGAGGTGTTTGGCGGCGATGGTACTGTCCTCTTCGCTTTTGTACCGGGCGATGTCAATGAGGTTGTCCGCAATTGCACCAGCACAGATGGTGTCCTCCAGGTTGAATTTATCCTTCCAACCTGAGCACAGGAGCAACACATCTCCCGGCTGCTGCATCAACCATGTGCAGATGGCATCGAGGTTGTTGATGCTTCCAATCGCTACCTGCGGCATCTCCTTGGCCATGTCGATGGCCTTGGTCCCATTGGTAGTGGTCAACGCCACGGTTTTGCCTTTCAGCTCACCCGACATGTAGGCCCTGGGAGAATTCCCGAAATCAAAACCCTCCACGATCTGGCCATTTCTCTCAGCGGCTGCAATGCACCCTTCAGCCTTGAGGGCCCTCGCTTCCTCCACCGTGGGCACCGGAATGATCCTGTCCACACCGTTGGCGAGCCCTGTGCAAATGGCCGATGTGGCCCGAAGCACATCAATCACGACACAGGTATGGAACTCGTCCTTGTACAAATCGAACTGCCTGGGCGAGAAGCAAACTTCCACCCTTCGCACAGGACGTTCTTCTTTTCTCTTGTCGGATAAGGACACTTCTGCCATGCCTCAAAGGAAAGGAATCCCAGTGACGGTTGCCCGGATCGTCTTGTTTCGGATCGAAATGCCGATTTCGCCACCCTTAACAGCATGGGACGCGGACACGTAACCCAAGCCGATCGCCTCACCGAGCGACGGGGATTGTGTGCCGCTGGTAACAACCCCAATGGGTTGACCACCATCATCCACAATCGGATAGTCCTTGCGGGGAATGCCCCGCTCCAGAAGCTTGAATCCTACCAGTTTCTGGGCGGGACCCGAAGACTTCGTTTCTTCAAGAGGGGCCTTTCCCCGAAAATCCGTTTTCCAGCCCACCGTCCACGACAATCCCGCCTCCACCGGATTCCGATCCGGCCCTATGTCATTTCCATGAAGGCAAAACCCCTTTTCAAGGCGCAAGGTGTCGCGGGCTCCCAGCCCGCAAGGCACCAATCCCTGATCCTGCCCAGCTTCCATCAATGCCGTCCACAAGGCTTCCGCTCGCTCCGAAGGGACGTACCACTCGAATCCGCGTTCACCCGTATACCCCGTTGCCCCCACCACGACCTCCACGCCTTGGAACCCAAGGGTGCGGTGGTGGTAATACTTGAGTGAAGAAAGGTCATGACCCAGGGCCTGGGCAACCGCATCGGAAGCCGGGCCCTGCAATGCAATCAGCGCCGTTTGGTCACTCGCATCTTCAAAATGAACATGGTCAGGCAGCGTCCCGCGAACCAATGAAACCACCTCGGCGCGATTGGCGGCATTGACGACCAACATGTAACGCGAACCAAAACCGTAAACGAGCAAATCCTCGACGATTCCACCGGCGTCATTCAGAAGGCAAGTGTACAGGGCGCGACCTTCCGTCGCCTTCTCGATGTCACCCGCAAGCAGATGCTGCAGATAAGCCTTGGCACCATCTCCTGAGAACCACAGCTCACCCATGTGGCTCACATCGAAGAGTCCTGCGGCCGATCGCACGGCCTCGTGCTCCTGCCGAAGGCCCGAATATTGGACCGGCATTTCATATCCTGCGAAAGGAACCATGCGGGCACCTGAAGCCAGGTGAACAGAGTGAAGTGGCGTGGTGGCCAGCGTCTTCGTCGCTTCTTCCATGGACCAAAAGTAGGGGGGGCGTGACCCGAATTCATCTGCATCCCAGCTGATTTATGTGCGCCTTTGTGCACGCCGGGCGATCTTTCGCACGTGAACAGAAACGTCATCATCGCCGACCGGGCAGTGAACGCCATGGAGAGGATCATTCGCCACTTGCAAGGCGCTTCGCTCATTGGCGCTGAAAAGGCCAAGGACGAAATGCTGTCCCGCATCCGGGACCTCGGACGCAACGCGGCGCCCGGAGATTCACGAAAAGCGCGGTTTGATTCGGTTTCGGGGGACATCCGAAGCGTTCTCGCTCACAACCACCGCATCTACTATCTGGTGGAGGACCAGCGCATCTCCGTCCTGGACGTCATTCTGGACGCGGAAATCCACTCCGTGGATTCCGAGTAATCCTTCGGGCTGCTTCCGGTCCCAAATGAAGCAGGGCGTCCACCATGCTCAGCGAAGCATAGGGGATGTCTTTGTGCCGATCATCCCACACATGGGACCACCCTTCCACCTTGAAGGAGGCGGGCCTTCCTTCGGATGGTGCATAGGCATGTTCTGAACGACCTGCCGATGCGCATTCTGCATCCTTTGGAACCGAGACGCCCAACCAATCCGCTGTCCAGCGAAGGGTCTCGCGGTTCCAAGCTCCGAGGGTGTCGGCCCTCGACAGGAAGACAGACTCCAGCCCTTCGGCCATCTCTTCAAAAAAAGGCGCCCTTCCGTATGCCGTTCGCATGGCCTGCCATGCTTTCCGACCTGACCCATCCATGATCCGCAGCGTCTCATCCTGGGAGCGAGGAAGGCCTCCTCGGCGCTCCACAGGAAGCGTCCAGGTTTGAATTCCAACCGACGTCATCAGCGTGACCCGGTTTCGGAAGGTTCTTTTTTGATAATGCTCAAAAGCATCCACTCGGGCCTCTTCCATCAGGGCAAGGGACCACCATGGAAGGGGAGGAAAAGGACACAGGGGCAGAAGAACGACTCCAGTTGTCACTTGACCGCCTTGAACATGCGGTCCCAGCGAATGCCCGACTCCCCATGTTGTGCTTCGTTCATTTTGCTGAACCAAGTGAAGGACGCGCGGCCCACAACATGGTCCTCGGGTACAAAACCCCAATAGCGGCTGTCCGCAGAACTGTGCCGATTGTCCCCCATCAGCCAGTAATAACCTTGTTGAAAGGTATACTCGGTGGCCGGCAAACCATCGAGCATGACCACATCTCCGTCCACCCGCAGATCGTGTCCCTCGTATGCCGTGATCACCCTTCGGTAAAGCACCACGTTCCGCGGAGTCAGCGCGATCGTCTCGCCGGCTTTGGGCAGGTGGATGGGGCCGTAATTGTCCAGGTCCCAACTCGCAAAGTCAAACTTGTTGGTGTTGGGATACATGTCCAGGGTCCCCCTTCGGGAGGTTACGTCCATGGGCTGAATGTCCGCAACAAGCCCACCTTCCTCGAGCAATTGAACTTCGTCATCGCGCAAGGCCATGAAATAGGTTCCGCCGCCGCCTTTGCCTTGGATGTCGATGTCTGTCAGCCCCAAACGCTCGCGAATGGCCCTGAGGTCTGCCTCGCGCTTGAGACGGACGAGGTAGTTGTATTGCAACCCCGGTGGAGATTCCACCACCACTCCATCGATCATCAATTGCCGGTCGACGATGGCCAAATCCTCACCTGGCAGTCCAACGCAGCGCTTTACATAGTGCTCCTTCTTGTCGATGGGGCGAGCCTTGATTCCATGGGTTCGTTGCCAATCCTTCCGGGACATCGCATTGTAGCGCTCACGATCCGCCTCAAAGGCAACCGGATCCCCACCGGCAAATCCAATCGCACGCTGCCGAATCAAGGCGTGGTAATCGTGCCCTGCGAGGTAGGGGTCCACCACAATGGAATCGCCGTTCGGGAAATTGAAGACCACGGCATCGTAGCGGTCCACCTCGCCGAATCCCGGAAGCCGGGAATAGGGAATCTTGACCCATTCCAGGTAACTCTTGTTCAGATTCGTTCCTGGAATCGCATTGTGCACGAAGGGAAGGGAGAGGGGGGTCTCCGGCACCTTCGGACCATAGCTCATCTTGCTCACCACGAGGTAATCGCCCACCAGCATGCTGTCTTCCATCGAGGCGGTAGGAATGGTGAAAGCCTCAAAGACATATCCTCGAATCAAAGAGGCGACAACCGTTGCCCACAGGATGGCTTCTCCCCATTCCCGCATCATTCCCTTTTTCACCTTGGACCAATCCCGGGGGCCGACAAAAGCCGAACCATCGGCAAAAACCAATCGCGGCAGGGCCAGCCAGGGCAGGGCCCCGAACCACCATTGCTCCGCAGTGGACCTCTTGCCGAACGCAATGCCCATTTCCACGTGAAGAATGGAAACCATCAACAGGTTGGGGCCCGGAAACAGCAAAGGGACGATCCAATGCTTGGGCCGCTTGAGCATGGTCAGCAAGGTCCAGTAATTCAAGCCGGGCACATATCCATGCCAAGCGGTCAATCCCGCGCGGGCAAAGAGGCGCGGCAAAACGGCCATGTGTACCAACGGCAAAGCGAGCAACAGAATCAAAGGAAGATTCATGGGGCGAAAAAGGACTCAGGATTCAAAGAGCGTGCAATATCACCCCCAAACGTCATCCATGCCGAATATGGTGCACTCGGATGGCTGGAACTTCATCAACCATTCGGCTGCCTGCACGGCTCCCCGGGCAAAACCACTGCGTCCGCGGGCATGGTGCGTCAGCTGCACCGCGTCTATCGGCCCGTGCCACTCCACAGTGTGCGTCCCCGGCACGCCCGCTATGCGCTCGGCGGTCACGGAAACCTGGCCCAGCCCCATGGACGCCAAATCGCCCTGGAGGGTTTTGGCGGTTCCGCTGGGTGCATCCTTCTTTCCCGTGTGGTGCACCTCGTGAACGGACGGCACATAGTCCGATTGCTCCTTCATGACGTCTGCGACATGGCGCAATGCTTTCCGGAAGAGATATACTCCCACGGAAAAATTCGAAGACCACACCATCCGATGACGGGACGCCACGGCAGCGCGTTCTACCTCCATCCAATGCGCTTCCCAACCTGTGGTCCCACTGACCAAGGGGACCCCTCTTTTCCTGCAAGCCGCAAACACATCCAGGGCGCTCTCCGGAGCCGTGAATTCAATGGCCACATCTGCATCCGGCCATTGGGCCTGGGAGAACCCTTCTCTTCCGAGACAGCCTACCACCTCATGGCCCATCTCTTCCGCAGCAGCCATGACAGCCCGCCCCATTCGACCGTCTCCAATCACCAACAATCTCATCGCTTTGTCTTTGGCTGGATGCAGGACCCCGACCCTCGGTTGCAATCCAGGAAACGTGTCAGGCGCAAGCCCATCACAGGGCCCGTCCCGGGAACAAAGCCCAGGTCCTCAGAAACATCAAAACCGAACAGGTGGGCGTCCACATGAGCATCTACCACCTGCGCACCCCAGAGAAGGGCAAAAGTGAGAATGGACTGCTCCAGATTGGAGCGGTGGAAGTCCCGGCGATCCAATACCTGCTGGGCATTGAACTGGGTCACATAGACCGTCTCGGGATCGTCATCGGTCATGGCTCTGTATCCGTCCCGATACTCCTTGTACTGACCGCCCTCCCATTGAATGAAATATCCGCTCACTCCCAGCGCACCGTAGACGATGGGTACTTTCCACCATTTTCCGTTGTCAATCTGGCCCCAACCCGGGATGAGAGCGCTGTGTCTTGTGGTACGCGCGATGCGTTCCCTGCGGCCTTCCATCGTTTCCAGGCTCTGCGCCTGACATGGCCCTGCAGACAACCCACCCAACAGCAACAAAAGGCAACACCGGAAGTCCATCAACGGGCCCCGAGTTCGTCCATCAGCTGCTGCAAGTCCTCCGCGTCCTCGAAATACAACTCAATCCGACCCGCTCCATCTTCCCGGGCCTTCACTTCGAGAGAACGACCCCCAAAACGACTCCGCAAATGGGCCCGCATGGTTTGCATCTGCAAACTCAAGGCCGCTGCACGCACCGTTTTGCGTGATGGCTTCCGCCCCAGCATCTCACTGGCCTCTCGTTCGGTTTGTCGCACATTGAGCCCCTTCTCGAGAATGCGACGGAACAATGCCTTTTGGTTCTTCGGCTCCTGCAAACCTGCCAATACACGCGCGTGACCGAAGCTGAGGTGTCCCGTTGCCACCGACTGCTGAACATCGGCAGGCAAACCCAACAATCGGATGTAATTCGCCACCGTCGAACGTTGCTTTCCGACCCGAGCCGCCAGCTCTTCCTGCGTCAGCGAACACTCCTCCATGAGACGCCGAAAACTGATGGCGACCTCGATCGCATCCAAATCCTCCCGCTGTATGTTCTCGACCAAGGCCATTTCCAGCATTTCCTGGTCGTTGGCCTCCCGAACATAGGCGGGAACCTGGTCCAATCCTGCAATCTGGGATGCCCGGAATCGCCGTTCACCCGAAATCAATTGGTATTTGGCCGCACTCTTTCTGCGCACCGTCAGCGGTTGGATGATGCCCAACGTCCGGATGCTGTCCGCCAATTCCTCGAGCGCAAAAGGCTCAAAAGTGCGCCTTGGCTGATCCGGGTTGGCCTCAATGGCGGAAATGGGCAACAGTGCCACCCTTCCTGCCATGTCTATGGCTGGTTCACCTGCTGCCGAGGTCGGAGGCGCTTCCCTGCCTTCCTCAAAAGGCACAGACTTGCCCGAGCGTCCGGCCTGCTGGGCATCCAGCAAAGCGCCCAAACCTCGTCCCAAAGCGGGCTTTTTTGAATTCTTCGACATCACGTCCTTCCCCTCAGTTCAATCCTACCGCACCTTCCGCGGTTCCCGCTGCAGCGATTCCAGCATCGGCATCGATGAACTTCTCGGCATTGGGCAATTTCGTGAGGTCGTTCTTCTGAAGGATTTCCCGCGCCAGGTTCAGGTAGTTGATGGCCCCCTTACAGGTGGCATCGTGCATCACGATGGTTTCTCCATGACTCGGCGCCTCACCGAGGCGGGTATTGCGGTGAATCAAGGTGTCGAACACCATGTCACGGAAGTGCATCCGCACTTCTTCCACCACCTGATTCGACAACCTGAGCCGGGTGTCATACATCGTCAGCAGAATGCCCTCAATCCCCAGCTCCGGATTCAGTCCGCCCTGCACAATTTTGATGGTGTTGAGCAACTTACCCAACCCCTCCAAGGCGAAATACTCGCACTGTACCGGTATGACCACACTGTCCGCCGCAGTCAAAGCATTCAAGGTGATCAGACCCAGAGAAGGAGAACAGTCAATCAGAATGAAGTCAAAGTCTTCGCGCAACGGCTCCAACGCCGCACGCATTCTGCGTTCCCTTTCAGGTTCACTGATCAACTCGATTTCTGCGCCAACGAGGTCGATGTGGGAGGGGAGGAGCCAAAGGTTCGGGTTGCCCGTTTCCACAATGGCAGCCTTGGCTTCCGTTCCCTCCACCAGGCACTGGTAGGTTCCGGTCTCCACCGATTTCGGATCCACACCCACACCCGAGCTCGAGTTGGCCTGTGGATCCGCATCCACCAGAAGGGTCCTGTACTCCAATGCTCCCAGGCTCGCACCGAGGTTGATGGCAGTCGTGGTCTTGCCCACGCCGCCTTTTTGGTTTGCTATGGCGATGATTTTGCCCATGGTCATTTTTTCATTTTGAATCCCTTGCCCACTTCGGGGAGCAACAATGCTCCTCCTGCTTCCTCAACGGTGCGCAAAGCCTTTTCCTTGTCTATGGAAATGGGAGGGAATGTATCGTAATGCATACCGACGACATTTCGGCATTGCAACATTTGCATGGCAGCGGGAACATCCACGTACCCCATGGTGAAAGTGCCACCAATGGGGAGAATGGACCAATCCGGCGTCCAGAATCTTCCGATCAACTCCATCTCCATGGAGAGGTCCGTATCGCCTGCATGGTAGACGCGAACGCCACTTCCTTCGAGAATGTACCCGCAAGCCACACCTCCTGGCGTGCCGTCCGGCAAGGTTGAGGAATGTACAGCCCCCACCACCCGGAGTCTGCAGCTGGAGCTGCCTTCCTGGATCTCAAAGTCTGCCCCAGGATTGATTGGACGAATGCGTTCCATTCCCATGGCTCCAAACCAGGTAGCCACTTCGTAAGGCGCAATCAACTCAGCCCCACTGGAGCGCAACAAGGCTTCCGCATCGGCCACATGGTCCTCATGTCCGTGCGTGAGCAAAACATGGGAGGGATCCAGTGCATCCAAATTCACACCTTCCGCCAATGGATTGGATGAGATGAAAGGGTCCACCACGACGCGCACGTCCCCTGAAACCAAGAGAAAACAGCTATGTCCAAGGAATGTGAGGTCCATGAGTGGGAACCTCAAATATAACCGGGGGCCACCCCCTTGGAGGCTGCGATTTATCCACACGAAACCCCACCGCAGTGAGGCCAGGGAAACTCACAACGTGTCGAAATCGACGTCTTCGCCGCTGCTGTCCAGTTCGCTGTCAAGCGGACCGTTGTGTTCACCGGATTGGAAGCCGTCGGTGCCCTGCAATTCCGAGATTTTGTCCAACGAATCGCGCAAGCCATCACTGAACTTCTCAAAGTCTTCCTTGTACAGAAAAAGCTTGTGCTTGGTGTAGGAAACCTCTCCAGAGGCGTGCGTCTGCCGCTTGCTCTCCGTGATTGTCAGATAGAGGTCCTTGGCCCGGGTCGCTCGGATATCAAAGAAATACGTGCGCTTACCTGCCTTGACGGCAATGGTATGTACGTCCTCCTCACGCCGGTCATTTCTACCCCAACTCGATTGATTGCGATCGCCTTCCATAACTCCGATTTGTGTGGAAAAGGTAAGCAGAATCCCAAACGGCCTCACCGGACCAGTTGAATTCTGCCGGAATAGGTGAAGGGAATCCTCAGCTGGTCCTCCAGATAAACCTCATACAGGTAGATGCCATCGGGTGCATAATGATCACCGTTCCGGGCATTGCCCAACCAACCCTCCGCGGCATCCTCCGTCTCAAATACCAACTCACCCCAACGGTTGTAGACCTTGCAGTGATAGGCCGACAAGCCCGTAGTGGTCGGTATCCATCGGTCATTGATCCCGTCGTTGTTGGGTGTGAAGGTGTTGGGGGCATAGAACAGCGTTCCATTGACGCCCACTTCGCCTTGTGCCGTTGCGACGCAGCCATACTCGTTGATTACAGTCTGTGTCACGTCAAACACGCCAGCGCCCTGAAATACATATGTACCCGACGCATCGGTGGAGGATCCGCCATCACCGAAGTTGTAGTAATGCTGCACCGCACCGCTGCTCAAGTCCTGGTATTGAACCACCGGTTCAAGGATGTCCACGAGGGTGGGTTCCATCAAAAAATCGGCCGTCGGCACCGGAAGTACTTGCACGAAAGCCGTCTGGACCGAAGCCAACTCCTGCACGCAATAGCCCGAGGTCGACATCTCCAGTGTAACGGTGTAGTCACCGGGCAATGCATAAATGTGCGTGGGGTTCACCGCATTGGAAGAAGAGCCATCGCCGAAATACCAAGTGTAACTCGCCGCAGTCTCCGTTTGGGAGTAGTTCGCAAAACTCACGGGCAGGGGAGGACAGCCCGATACCGGGCCTCCGTCAAAAGCAATGGAAGGGTCGGACAGGACCTCCACCTCTGTCTCATAATCCCTTTCGCATCCTTCCGCCGTCACCACTACTTCCACGGTATAGACTCCGGGCTCGGGGAAGGACAACCCTTGCAGCAATGGGCCGGCCTCAATGGCTGCGGTTCCGGGCGCATAATTCCATGAGTAAGTGGCATTGGGATCGGTGACCCCCAACACCTCAAATCCAAAACTGTGCTCCTCGAAGCACTCCGGCTCGGGTGTCTCGAAAAACGGCTCGAGCAACCACGCCACCTCGAAGACTTCCGTGGTGGTATCCGGACATTGAAATTCCGCCAAGGCGACCAATTGGACTTCGTAGGTACCCGGGCCATCATAGGTCCAAGTGGGAAAAGCATCATAGCTCACATCGTCGTTTCCCGGCTCACCAAAAGTCCAGATGAAAGAGGCACCTCCCACACTGTTGTTGTCGAATGCAAGCGTGAAACCCGTGCAGAAATCCTCTTGCGGAGCAATGACGGCATTGGGGGGAGGTGGCGGCGTCCAATCCAAGATGCCAGCGCCCACGCATCCGTTTTGAACGATGGTCAACTCCGCTTCCACATCCTCGATGCTGGGAAAGCCGATTCCGCCCGGGGCCGCCAAGTTGCTTGCAGCGCTGGATGCCTGCGGACCAAATTCCCAGGCGAAGTCCGCACCATTGTAGGTTTCCGTCGTGCCAAAGTCAAACACGGGCGTGCCGGAGGAGCAATCGAATCCCGTGACTTCCAGAACCGGTTCGACAGGTGAAAAGACATCGTAAACAGCCTCGCTTGTATCGGCACAAGGCCAACCCGGATTGGCCACAAGGGTCACCGTGTACGTCCCCGGCTCAGGAAACGTGAAGGACGGAAATGCCAAGTTTGAGGTGTCAGAGTCGATGCCCGGCACACCAAAATCCCAATGGAAAAAAGTGGCGTTGATGGAAAACTGTTGGAACTCCATCGTCTCCCCAATGCACAGCTGGCTTCCGGTCTGCACTGCCACATTGGAACTGATGTTCGGATCACAGACCGTCACATTGAATTGAAAATCGCGGTTGGAATTGCTCAACAATTGCCCATCGCGCCACTCCTCAACACAGATGCCAATGACATACTGCCCGGCCTGTGTCGGCATGCCTGTCAAAAAGCCCGTCACCGGATCAATCTCAAACGAAGGGTCTCCATCTATGGGATTGGTGGCCGAATAACCGGGTGCCCAATTCACATCGGTGTAAGGAGGACCATTCGGCGGATTGGGTGCCGGTTCATTGGGGGTCCCGCCAAACATGGGGGAGCAAAGGGAATAGGCCAGGCTGTCTCCATCTGCATCCGCAGCGCTGTGGTCAAAGAAAAAATCAAACCCAGCACACAAGGCCACGGGGGGCAAGCTGTTCCATACGGGACTGCTGTTGTCATCTTCCGTGACATTCGTACCCGGAATCTGGGTGGTGAAAGTGGCTCCGGCATCATCGGGATTGGTCAAATTGATGATGGATGGGTTCCGACAACAACGTTGATAGCTCAAAGTGAAACCATTCGGGGACTCACCGATCTCCACAACTTGCTGATACACTGCCTGTTCCACACATACCGAAGGCGGAGGAGTCCCACAGGGATTTTCCAACACCACGGGCACCTGACTTACGTTTTGAAAGGAGATGGGGATGTTGACCACATCGATCAATTGTCCGGCGGCGTTGAAGATGCCGACGGAAGCCGCATCATCAAAACCTGTCCCATTGGCATTCGCGGGGCCGCAATCCCGATAGACCACAAGCCGAATTCGATAGGTACCTCCTCCCAAATCCTCATAACTGATCTCTCCCCCCACAATGTGCGTCGCATGCAATGTCATGGACATTGCCAACAGGGCGAGGGTTGAGAGAAAGAATTTGCGACACATAGGCGACACAGCCGGCATTGAATTTAACTGTTGGAAGGGGGGAAGGTTGCGTTCTTGACAACATTCTTCACCTGCGTCGAGGTATGAACGCGATCACCGACCTTTACATCATCTGCTTCAAGAGCGGATAGCATTACATGATTGACACGCACTCTGCCGACGAACCGTTGGCACCCCAGGATGCGTCCCAGCCCGAACAGGGCCAGAAAGAAGCCGAGGCGCAGGAAGCGCTGACCCGGGACGCCGAAATTGAAACTCCAGAAGCCGAGACGCCTCCGGAAGAACCTCCCAAGATCCCCTTCAAGGAACTGCCGCTCTGCGATGCCGTGCAAGAGGGCCTCGACGCCATGGGCTTCGAAGTCGCCACACCCATCCAGGCCATGGCCATTCCCCCCATCACCGAAGGCCGGGACCTCATTGGCATCGCGCAAACCGGAACGGGCAAGACCGCGGCCTTCTTGTTGCCCACGATGCACAACATCCATGAATCGGGGGGAGGAGACCACATCAAATGTCTCATCATTACGCCCACCAGGGAGTTGGCCTTGCAAATCGACCAGGCTTGTGAAGGCTTCGGCTACTTTTCGGGCACGTCCAGTGTCTCCATTTATGGAGGTGGAAGTGGAAGCGACTTCGACCGCGAGAAGAACGCCCTCACAACAGGGGTGGACATTGCCATCGTTACGCCCGGCCGCATGATCAGCCACATGAACCTCGGCTACGTGGACCTTTCCAAGCTGCATGTTTTGATCCTGGATGAAGCGGACCGCATGCTCGACATGGGCTTCCTCGGCGACATCAACCGCATTGCCGAGCAATGCAACCCCGACCGGCAGACCCTGCTTTTCAGCGCCACCATGCCGGAGCGAATCGGCAAGTTGGCGCAATCGATGCTCAAGGACCCCGTAACGGTGCAAATCGCGCTGTCGCGTCCGGCCGAGAAGGTGATGCAGGCTGCTTATCCGGTACACGACGACCAAAAGCCCAAACTTCTGGTAAGCCTGCTCAAGGACCGTGGACTGGAGTCCGTCATCGTGTTCTCCAGCCGGAAACGGAGCATTTCCATCATCGCCCGTTCGCTCTCGAAAGCGGGACTCAACGTTGGTTCCATCAGCTCCGACCTGGAACAGAAAGACAGGGAAGAGGTCATGCGCAATTTCCGGAACCGCAAAATCCACGTCTTGGTCGCCACCGATGTGGTCAGCCGCGGCATCGACATCGACAACATCGAGATGGTCATCAACTACGATGTGCCTCCCAACGAAGAAGATTATGTGCACCGAATCGGCCGCACGGCACGCGCAGGAAGGGGAGGCGTCGGAATCACATTGATCACCCCGGGAGAAATGCGCTCTTTCTCGCGCATCGAAAAGCTCATCGGCATGGAAGTCCGCAAGGAACCCCTGCCCGAAGAACTTGGAGAAGGTCCGCAGTACGACCCCAATGCACCATCCGGGCGGGGCGGAAGAGGAGGCAGCGGAGGCCGCGGAGGCCGAGGGGGCGGGCACGACCGAAGAGGTCACGGAGGAGAACGACGCGGTGGAGGCCCTGGCGGTGGCAAAGGACGCGGCCGAGGCGACCGCCGAAGGGGCGACAACAGCCCAGGAATTGGCCCCGACCGCGGTTCGGGAAGTGACGGTCCCCAAGCTCAGCGGAATGAAGGTGGCCAAGGAGGCGGAAACAACAAACGCCGACGCAACAAGAACCGCCGCCGTGGAAACGGTGGACAAAGCGGAGGAGGGCCACAAAATCCTTCCAGGGAAGGCGGTTCTCCTTCTGGAAACTGAACCATGAGCGACACGGGATTTGATGAGACTGACCTCCTCGGTCGGTTGAGCCCAGAAGAATTTCGGGTCCTGCGCCGCAATGGGACCGAAGCTCCTTTCACCAGTCCGCTCAACGAAGAGCGAAGACAAGGAAGCTACCACTGCAAGGTGTGCAATACGCTGCTTTACAAGGGAAGCGCCAAATTTGACTCAGGCTGCGGTTGGCCCAGCTTCGATGCCGAAGCGGACACCGACAAGGTGGCCCGCATCCGGGATACAAGCCACGGCATGATCCGCGTGGAAATCCGATGCGCCACCTGCGATTCACACCTGGGCCACGTCTTTCCCGATGGCCCCACCGAAACCGGGATGCGGCATTGCGTCAATGGAGTCTGTCTGGACTTCCGGCCAGAGGAATAACCGGCATCAACGCGGTCGCTGGCGCCCGGGACCTCGCCCCATCTTCCCAGGCGCTCTTCTGTCCTCAGAAGACATGCGCTCTTGGAACCGCTCCCGAACCATGCGGCCAAACTCCCTTTGCGCCTGCACGCAACGGATGGCGAACGCCGGATCAAATGCCTCAGCGATTTCCCTCAAAAACCCTCCGCGCAACCGAGCCGCCTCGATTTCGGCATTTTCAAGGTCCTTCAAAAGCGCATTGAATGCCTCATTGTCGCCATTTTCCCAGGCAGCCAGGGCCTTCTCGGCATCGCGCTCCTTCTTTTCGACGGCCTCCTTCTTTTCCTTGTGCGCATTGAAAATCGGCCAGAACACCTGGGCAGTTTCTGCATCCAGTTCGAGTTTCTCGGTCAGAAAACCCACCGCCATGGCATCCATCCGCTCCCGGAGGGCCTCACGGTCGGGGCCCGTCCCCGGGCGGTTGGGTTGGGCAGAAACCTGCAGTGAAAACCACAGTGCCACGAAAAGGGGGGCAATCGGTGTGTAACGTGAAATATGCATGGTCATCTCATTCAATACAGGGTGGGCCAGTCCGCTTCCTCCCTGCCGAAAGAAGCTTCCTCATCCATCAAGTTCATCATTTCTGCGAGCTCCTCGTCCGACAATGTCTCGAGCTGGCAGGCAAAAGTCATACAGGGCTCGGTCTTCAAGACGTCAGTCAAGGCCACACCCATTCCCAAAACGAGTGCAACGGCCGCCGCAGTGGACAGCACCATGAAACGGAGGCGCAAAGGACGCTTCCGGGGCTGGGCCATGACCCCCGCAATGGCGGCATCTATGGTGGCATCCGAAACCCGGAAACCATCATCGCGCGGACCCTTTGGGGCTGTGGAAGAAGAAGGCATCATGTTGTAAACGGACTGATTCCGACGGGGTTTAATGGAACAAAGTCTGGGCCTCCTGCACCAGAATGGATTCGATTTTCTTGCGGGCGTGATGATAGGAAGCTTTCAGCGCCCCTTCCGAAGTGCCGGTTTCTGCCGACAATGCTGCGTATGAGCGGTCGTCGAAATACCGCGCTTGAAATACCCAGCGCTGCTTGGGAGGCAAGGTGGCCAGGGCGGCGTGCAGTCGCGCGAGAATCGCATCGCCCTCGAAATCGGGCGAAGACAACACCTCTGCCGTCCTTTCCTCCAACATGACATCCAATGATGCCATCCGGCGCAGGTTTCGCTTTCGGGCGGCATCCAAAGTGGCATTGCGGGTGATCCGCATCAACCATGCCCGGCGCTGCCCCTCATTTCCTTCAAA
The DNA here is from genome assembly GCA_030828175.1 of Flavobacteriales bacterium. GTDB lineage: Bacteria > Bacteroidota > Bacteroidia > Flavobacteriales_D > Sanyastnellaceae > UBA8752. The sequence continues at coordinate 13,500 of JAURDB010000007.1, read as the reverse complement.
TCCTTCCCATGCTTGCCAGGCCTTCACGAAGACGGTCTGGGAGACATCCTGCGCATCCTCAGTCACCCCCAGCATCCGACGACACTGAGAAAACACCAAACGGTAATTCTCCCGCATCCAGGATGCGAAATCGGGTGGGGCAGAGGGGTCCGTCGAGATGTGCACGTTCCCCAAAGGAACGAGTGGAATACGGGACCGTTTAACCGAAGGCCGATCGAACCACGGAAAAAGCTTCGTCCAAAATGCCGGGAGCGGATGCAAAGGTCTCCTTTCCCGACAGCAAAGCAGCGGGATTCGTGCCGCCACGAAAATCAGAGGTGACGCCCCCGGCTTCCTGAACCAGCAACAAGCCGGCAGCAATGTCCCAGGGCTGCAAGCTGTATTCGAAGAAGGCATCGAAACGGCCACAGGCCACGTACGCCAAATCAATCGCGGCAGACCCCATGCGGCGCAGGCCACGCGATCCTTGGGCATACGCTGTCAGCGCTGCGAGGTAGGCCTCCATTTGGGTGAAATCCCAGTGGGGCACGCCCGTCGCCACCAAAGCGTCCGCCAGGCGCTCACGGGACGCGCAGCGCATGGGCCTCCCATTCAAATGAGCACCCCCACCGCGCGTTGCGGTAAAGCACTCATCGCGGTTCGGGTCAAAGACCACGGCGAGTATCGGCTGATCTCCATCGACCAGTGCCACCGACACGCAGAAAACCGGCAGGCCGTGGATCAGATTGGTGGTCCCATCCAGTGGATCCACCACCCAACGGTATCGGCTCCCTTCCACGCCTGCGCCCGATCCTTCTTCGGCGAGGAATCCAGCTTCCGGCAAGATGCGCGACAACCCTTCCACAAGCTGGGATTCCGCTTGCTTGTCAACGTGGCTGACCAGCGAGTTGAGGCTCTTGGTCTCAACCTGTGCCTCGCTCACCCGTTGGGCCATCAGAAATCCCCCCACCGGACGAATGACTTCCACCGCCTTGGACAAGAGGGACGCCAAGTCAAAAGAATGGGATGGTTGATGGGGGGCCATCGGCATCAGATCAGACTGGCACGGTCATGAATCACCCTCACTTGACCCTTTCAGCCAGGAGGTGTTTTGGACCAAGACAAGCAGGGCGCACCCGGAGACAAACGTCAAGGTGGCAATGAGCTCCGCCTGCGTCATGGTCATCCCCAACAGCTCCATGGGCGCGTTTACACGGATCTTCTCGATCCAGAAACGCTCCATCCCATTGAACATGAGGTAGACGGAAAAAAGGGTGCCCGGCACCTTCCAGCGCTTGCGCATGGACCAGAGAAAGGCGAAGATGGCCGTGGCCATGACCGTTTCATACAGGGAAGTCGGGTAGACCCCTGGATCGAGGTAGGTGCCGAAGCCCTCAAAAATGGGCCAAGGGTCGTTCTCCGTGATCAACTTGCCGGTGTAGCCAGCGGGCCTCGGTCCAAAAACCGCATTCACATTGTTGGGGAACGGGTAGCTCCATACCCAATCCGGCGCCCAGGATAGCCAGTCGGGCTTGGGGTGGGGATTCGGAATGCCCCAATCGCCGTCTCCGCTGACCTGGCAACCTACACGACCGATGCCATAGGCCAGCATCAAGCCCGGCGCCGTCGCATCTGCCAAATGAAGAAAACGGATGCCATGCCGACGGCCGTACAGTGCCACGGCAATGCCTCCCACAATCAACCCCCCATAGATGGTCAATCCGCCGAGAAATCCCTGAAGGGAAGGCTCCGTAAAGAAGGCCACCATCTCCTCCGGGTACTCCAACAAATGGAAGAACTTGGCACCGACCACTCCCCCCAAAGCGGCCATCAAGGTGATGTTGCCCGTGCGTTCCCAGGGGTGAACGACGACCTTTTTTTCTTTGGGTTGATCCAACTGCTGGGCCTTGTCCTCACGGTACCGGAGATACCCCATGACCGCCGCACCCAACGCGCCCAGAAGGGGGTAACCCTCACCGCTGAACAAATGCTGTTGGGGAGGTCCGCCACCGCTGAACAATGTGCCGGCATTCCATAGCAACCAAAGCACCTTCCACCCCAGAATGAGCCCGAGGAAAGCACTGGACGCCCAGGCAAAAGGCCCAGCCAGCTTACCCACCACCGTTGTCGTTTCTGTGGGGGCAATCAGGCCTTCTTGTTCCTTTCGCTTCAGCTCACGCTTCAGCAACCCGCTCGCCACGACAAAAGCAATGGCCACCATCAATCCAAAAGAGTTCACCAGCTTCAAAGCCGGGATCTCAATGCCGAGCAGGTCCTGGAAGAGGAAGTAGAGATTGGGATACACGGATGCGAATCTGTCGGCAAGTTACACGGTCACTGTTCGGCCCTGTAGTTTTCCTTCGCGCATTTCTCCCAGGACCACTTCAACCACATGGCCGGGTTCTTGTGACGCGCCATCCTCCACTGCCACCCGAACATATTCAGGGGTGTATCCGCTGCGGCGGCCGGCTTCATCGACATCCGCCTCAAGCAACACCGGCCGCGTCTGCCCGTGGAATTTCTGCGCATGTGCCCATTGCTTTTTCAAGCTGACTTGTTGCAACTGCTTGTTGCGGGCCTTGCGTTCGGACACCGGAACGACTTCATCCATGCGAAGGGCCGTGGTCTTCGGCCGTTCACTGTACGTGAATACATGCAGGTAAGACGCCGGCATATCCAGCAGGAAGTCCCGGGTTTCGGCGAACCTCTCTTCGGTTTCTCCCGGGAAGCCCACAATCACGTCTATGCCAATGCCTGCGTCGGGCATGCGGTCCACAATGTGGGCCAAGCGATCCCGGTACAAATCGGTTCGGTACCGACGGCGCATGGCCGAAAGCACCGCATCACTGCCACTTTGGAGCGGGATATGAAAGTGCGGCTGGAACTTGGCGGAATCGGCCACGAAATCTATGAGCGGACCGTCCAGCAAATTCGGTTCAATGCTGCTGATGCGGTATCGCTCCACGGATGACAGCGCCTGATCTGCCTCCAATGCGCGGCACAATTCTAGGAGGCTTTGGCCCTGGGCCTTTCCGAAGTCGCCGATGTTGACCCCTGTCAGCACGATTTCCCGCGCACCGGCTTCCGCCGCCTTCCGCGCCTCAACCAGCGTGGTTGCTATGTCCGCGCTACGCGATCGTCCCCGCGCCAAAGGGATGGTACAGAAGGCGCAGAAATAATCGCAGCCATCCTGGACCTTGAGGAAACTGCGCGTCCGATCCCCGGAGCTGACAGCGGGATGAAAAACGTGCACGTCCCTTATTTCTCCGCGCTCGACCACGGCATCCACGGAACCGGCATTCCTTCGATCACGTCCCCGTTCCAAATGCTCGGCCAAATTGAACTTCTCCTGGGCGCCGAGCACCATGTCCACGCCCTCGATCTCGGCGATTTCACGAGGCTTCAATTGTGCGTAGCATCCAATGACCGCCACGAAAGATTCCGGATTGGCGGCCTTGGCACGCCTGACGATGTTGCGGCATTTCGCATCGGCATGGTCGGTGACCGAGCAGGTATTCACCACCACCACATCCGGTCGGTCCTCCATGGCCACGCGGGCATATCCCGCCTCACTGAGGTTGCGGGCCAAGGCGCTGCTTTCCGAAAAATTCAGCTTGCACCCGAGCGTTTCAAAGGCCACTCGACCATGGTTTGCCATGCCGCGAAATTAATGGGCAACCATCAGCTCCCGTTGCGGGTTATGACCCCAACGGACAAGACCATTCACTGAAGTGTATCTTGCCCTCCTGCAAACCTCTAAGGATGAACCAAACCCACCTTTCCCTGCTGACGGCAATGACCCTGTTCAGCTCCCTTGCTTTTGCGCAAACCTTTACCCTGGCTACCGATCAGCTCGGAGGAACCTTCAACAGCGGAGGTCCCATCGGCTTCATTGATGTCGACAACGATGGCTTGGACGACATCGTCCTCTTCGACCAGGGAGAGGATGTCCACGTGCTGTACCAAACCCAAACCGGCTTCAACCAGGTCCATTACGGCCCGGTGAGCGGAGCCAACCAGTGGGGCGCCTGCATCGGCGACATGGACAACGACGGCATCAAAGACATTTTCGCAGGCGGAAGCTATGACGGTGTACACCTGATGCGCATCGGCACCGGCGGCAACTACCAGCTCGATGACCTCGACAATGGCGCCATGTTCATGCAGGCCTGCAACATGGCCGATCTGGACAATGATGGAGTGCTCGACGCATTCGGTTGCCACGACGACGCGCTCAGCCGCATGTGGAAAGGCGATGAAGCCGGTCTTCCCTTGAACGACGCGTCCCTGATGCCGCTGATGGACTACGACTACAGCGATTACCCCAACACCGACCACAGCGGCAACTACGGAACGGTCTTCTCCGACTTTGACAGCGACGGCGACGTGGACCTGTACATCGCCAAGTGCCGCCAGTTCGTCAACGATCCCAATGACCCCCGCCGCATCAACCAGCTTTGGGTGAACGACGGTCAAGGCGGATGGACCGAGGAAGCCCTCGAGCGCGGCCTCGTGTTCTACGAGCAGAGCTGGACGGCTGATTTCGGGGACATCGACAACGACGGAGACATGGACCTCGCCGTGACCAACCACAGCACGACGTTGATGCTGTTGGAAAACGACGGCACCGGCCACTACACCGACATCACCGCCGGAAGCGGGATGGAAGTGAGTGGATTTTTCCTGCAGAGCAAGCTCGAGGATTTCGACAACGACGGCTTCCTGGACTTCATGACCTCAGGAGACAACAGCTCCAACTATTACTTCAAGGGCAACGGCGACGGCACCTTTGAACAGCTCGAATGGCCCTTCTCTTACGGAGACGCCATGCTGAGTTTCGCCACCGGCGACGTGGGACGCGACGGTCAGATCGACATCATCGCCAGCCACGGTGGCGTGTACGTGAGCCCCGACAACAACAACCCCGACCAACTCTACATCAACGATGGAAACGAGAACCATTGGGTCTGCTTCGACCTTCAAGGCATTGAGTCCAACGCGGACGCCGTGGGCGCCCAAGTGGCCGTCTACGGACCATGGGGAGTACAGCTCCGCGATGTGAGGGCAGGGGAGAGCTACGGCATCACCTGCTCCACCCACCCCCACTTCGGACTGGGTGCCGCAGATGCCATCGACAGTGCTGTCGTGAGTTTCCCCAGTGGATTCACCGTCACCTTGGAGAACCCCGCCATCGACACCTACCACAACGTCATCGAAGCGCCGTGCCAAATCGGCGCATTCGACCTCGCGCTGGAGGGAGCCGCTGTTCTGTGTCCGGGAGAGACCGCCACGCTCACTGCCCCCGGTGGATTCAGCAGCTACAGCTGGAGCAACGGAACAGAAGGTGAGGCTGTCACAGTGGGAGAAACCGGCAACTACACCGTGCTGGTGTACGACGCCGACGGATGTGCTGGCATTTCCAATCCCATCGCCATCGAGGTCTACCAGCCTGAAGTGCCTTCCATCACCATCGACGGTGAGCTCAAGTTGTGCGAGGGCGAAAGCGTCACGCTCATCTGCAGTGCTGCGCCATCCTACACCTGGAGCACGGGCGCAACGGACCAGGCCATCCTGGTCACCGAACCCGGCACCTACTCCGTATCGGTGGAAGGCGAGTGCGCTGAACCCACCGCGTCTGAAGACATTGTGATCGAAGTATTCGAATCCCCCGTCACCCCAGAAGTAGAAGACAGCTCCATTCCTACTCCTGCGAGCACGACCCTCGACTTCAGCGGCAATGAACTGCATTGGTACGACAGCGAAACCGCAACCAATCCGGTGTTCATCGGCAACAACTTCGAAACCCCTGTCCTGAATGAAACCACCACGTTCTGGGTGGAGGATGTCATCAACCACGGATTGGAGACCGCCATGGGCGGGTCCTCGCAACAATCCGAAGGGCAGTACCACAACAACAGCAACTACTGGCTGCGTTTCGATGCCTACGAGCCCATCATCATCCAATCCGTGAAGGTCTTTGCCAACGGCGAGGGCGACCGCAGCATCGCCGTCATTGACGATGCCGGAAACATCCTGGATGAAGTCACCGTGAACATCCCCGACGGCGAAAGCACCGTGACCCTGGAACTCGAAGCGCCTGCCGGCACCGGCATGGGACTTCGCAGCAATGGAGGAAATCCCCAGCTGTGGAGAGATGGCCAGGGGAGCGACCTCGACTTCCCGTATGCCATAGGAGATCTCGCGACCATCACATCGACCAGCGTGAGCAACCCCAACAACGCCACGAGTTACTACTACTTCTTCTACGATTGGACAGTGACCACCCAAGGCGTGGCCTGTGCTTCCGACCGGGTGCCGGTCACGGTCACCGTCGAAGTCTCCGGAGTGGACGACATCACCGTTTTGGAGGGCGCTTTGCGCGTGCATCCCAATCCCTCCGAAGGCATCGTGCGTCTGGATTGGTCCGAGTTCGGCTTCGGGGCCGTGACCTGTGAAGTCATCGACATGTCTGGCCGCATTCTGTACAGCGTGCAGGCCAATGGAGCCGCGGAACTCGGTGTCCTGGACTTGAACGAATTGCCACGAGGTGTGCACATCCTGAAGCTCACAGGGGCAGAGAACTCCGCCACGGCGCGGATCGTCCTGCGATAAGAAAACACAGCATCCATGGACCTCGTCCGGTATCCGGGCGGGGTCCTTTGCATCTTTAAGTATGCGTAAGGCCATTGGTTTTGCAGTTCTAGCGACACTGCTCGTCACGACGAGTGCCGCTTGGCAATTGGGGGCATTTTCTCCCCGGCCGGTGATGGCCGCCCATGAAGGGCTGGAGGCCTATTTCAGAAACGACAACCTGGGAGGCCTGCCCGACACGATCAACGCATTGTTCTACGGCTCTGGAAAATGTGCAGGTTGCCATGGAGAAGACCCAAACGATCTCGCCTCCATTGCGGGCCAGAGCTTTCCCATGGACCCCATGCCCGACGGATGGGACGTGAATGTGGTGGACGATTGGCGCAGTTCCATCATGGCCAACAGTACCAAGGATCCCTTCTGGAGGGCCAAAGTCCGCCATGAGGTCATCACCAATCCGGGACATGCCGCGGAACTGGAGGACAAGTGCACAAGCTGCCATGCACCGGTCGGACATTTTGCCGCCCACCACGAGGGGGCAGAGTACTACTCGCTGCTGGAAGCTTTGACGGACAGCCTTGCCCTTGACGGTGTGAATTGCGCGGTTTGTCACCAGCAAGATGCCGCAGGAATCGGTACCCGCTTCAGCGGAGAGATGACCTTCGTCGAAGACACGATTTACGGCCCCTACGGAGGCGGAAAGGACGAGTACCCGGTCCAATACCAACCCATGCAAAGCTTCATCGGCTTCATGCCGCTGTATGGAGAGCACATGACGCGCTCTGAGAGCTGTGCCGCTTGCCACAGCTTGATTACCAACAGCGTGGACCTCGAAGGAGAATACACCGGCGTTTCCGTCATAGAGCAGGCGACCTATCACGAATGGGTCAATTCCGTGTATTCAGAGGGACCAGAACAGCAGGAATGCCAAGGATGCCACATGCCCCAAATCGATGATCCGGTTGGCATTGCCAGCGGGTATGCCTGGTTGCAGCCCCGTTCTCCTTTCTCCCTGCATTACTTCGTCGGCGCCAATACCCACATGCTCCGCATGCTGAGGAACAACGTGGACTCATTGGGGTTGAACGCCACGGAAGCCCAGTTTGACAGCACCCTCGATCGCACCTTGAAAATGCTGGAAGAACAGACGCTGGACCTCACCGCTTCCACATACATCGAAGCCGGGGAAATGCACGTAGTCGTGAACCTGCTCAACAAGGCAGGCCACAAATTCCCCTCTGGATACCCGGCCCGTCGGGCTTGGATTGAACTCCATGTAACCGATGCCGATGGACAAAGCTTGTTTCACTCGGGTGCCTGGAACCCTTCCACAGGGCACATCCTGGGACAGGAAGACGTCGCTTGGGAACCGCACCATGACATCATCACAAATGAAGAAGACGTCGTCATTTACGAATTGGTCTTGGGCGATGTGAACGGTGACCCTACCACCTTGCTGGAAAGGGCACACGACCATCTGAAAGACAACCGCCTCGTCCCCCGTGGATTCTCGACCGCTCACATCGTGTACGACACCACCGAAGTCGTCGGCGGTGCATTGAACGACCCCAACTTCAATTTCAGCAGCGAGGAAGGGGAGGGAACAGGGACAGACCAGGTCACCTATGTGATGCCGGAGGGGTGGAATGAAACCACCGAACTTCAGTTCACCTGTACCGTTTGGTACCAAAGCCTCCCACCCAAATGGGCAGCTCCTATGCTGGAATTGGAAGGGGACAGCCTCATAGAGGGCTTCAGAACCTTGTATGCGGAATTCGTTCCCACGCCCGAAAGAATCGCATCTCTCGAATGGACAGAGACCATCAGCGACGTCCTCGAGGAGACCGCGGGAAGCACCTTGTTTGCCTTTCCCAATCCCAGCGAAAACGGCCTGCTTCGGGTGAAGGCAGAAAGGCAAATCGGATCCTACGCAGTTTTCGACGGGACCGGTAGATCCATAGAAGAAGGGCTCTGTCCAAACAAAGAGCTTCGGCTGGCCTTGCCAACCTCAGGTACTTACCTGTTCAAATCTGATGCAGGCTCATTGCGCCTCGTGCGCCAATGATCAACCCTTGAAGTCGAGCACCACCGGACAGTGGTCCGAACCGTGCACATCTCCCAAGATCGCAGCGGGACCGCAATGTCCGAGTGCCTCTTCTGAGGCCAAGAAGTAATCCAACCGCCAACCGACATTCTTCTCTCGGGCTCCTCCGCGGTAGCTCCACCATGAGTATTCCACACGGTCCGGATTCTGCTGACGCCAGACGTCGCAAAATCCCCCTTCCAACAACGCGGTCATGCCATCGATTTCATCCTGAGTGTATCCCGGCGTCTTGTTGTAGTTCGCATCGGGCCGAGCCAAATCGATGGGTTGGTGCGCCACATTCAAGTCACCACAGCAAATCACAGGCTTCTCCGCCGCCAATCCCTGGAGGTATGAAAGGAAAGCAACGTCCCATTGCTTTCTGAATGGCAGTCGCTTCAAGCCTGAAGAGCTGTTCGGCGTGTAGACCGTGACGAAATGGAATGACCCAAAATCAGCGGAAGTGACCCGGCCCTCATCATCCAAGCCGTCCACACCGATTCCATGCGTGACCGCTTGGGGCTCCACGCGGGACAAAATGGCCGTACCGCTGTATCCCTTCTTGATGGCGCTGGAAGAGTGAATGTGCCAATCCCCTCCGAGATCAAACAAAGCCTCCCTTACCTGGTCATCCTGGGCCTTGGTTTCCTGCAATCCCAGTACATCCAATCCGCTCTGACCGAGCCATCCCGCAAAATCCTTCTTGGCCACGGCCCGGATGCCGTTCACATTCCACGTTCCCAATTTCATGGACGCAAGCTCGCAAAGTGAAACCGGATTCAGGCCATCCCGTCCGGGCGTGCCCAACCCCGGGCCACCAATTGCGCGAGAAGCAAATCGACATCATCCGATTGATGAAGCACCCTGCGTACCTGCAGCATTTCCATGAAATGCGCACCCTCTGTCGACAAACCGGCGCTGTGGTCCATCCTGACCAAATGATTGAAGTCCTCGGTAGGGCCTACATCCAACAACCGGTAGTCCCTTTGCACGGGCTCATACCCCACAATCAATCGACGCCCCTCTACTTCCGCAAGCTCCATGAAATGTGGCAACGTCAAAAACTCGAGCTGCCATGGAGCCATGTAACCCAAAGAGAAATAGGGGTAGTAACGTTCGTTGCTGGAAATGCCCAATGCCTCCAAACCCGATTTCAAGCGCCCCATCGCCTCACGCACCCGATTGCCTGTGGTTTTGGAGGGATCAAAATTCTTGAAGGTTCCCCATCGCTTCGTAGGGGTGTAGAATTCGAAATCACCCAATTCCAGCTTGTAGTCAAAGTCAGAGGGCAAATCCAAAACATATCCGGGGTAGTACCATTTGAAACCAGCAGAACGTCCAAACTCGATTTCCTTCAGCATGGTGTAGATACCCAATCCGTAGGAACGATAATCCGGATGCTGCAAGCCAATCAGGCTCGCCATGGACTTCTCACCCATGTCGAAATAACTGACTGCCACCAATTTGTCACCGTCGTAGACACACACCTCTCTCGTATCGAATACCGTGCGGTGAAATCCACTTGTCAAATACTCATTCAACGTGGGGTGGATGAAACCCTTGAAGCGATCCTTGTGCAGCGCATACAACGCTTCCTTTTCCGCATCGGGCTTTGCGGTTCCTATGCTGACCGTGAATTTCCTGTCACCGCGCCCCAAGCGCTTCCGCTGGCTCTTCCGCAATGAGAAACGATCCAGGTTCATGCGGATGTTGACCACTCCGTAGATGCCCGACTCTATGCAGAGCAGGTCCACCTTGTACAACATGACGCTGCCCCGAAACCAACCGGAAGCAAGGTACTGGTCGTACCTGCCGGGGGCGAGTTTTCTGGGGAAATGGGTCTGTACGAGCACGGTTCGCAAGATAAGCCAAGGCAAGGTGGAACCCGGCTCCGACGATCAATCCGTCATCGTCAGAGCTTTCTCGAAATCCACCGCGCCAAACCCTGCTTGAATGGTCCAAAGGGGGGAAAGGAGAGGGGGACCGCCGTCAAAGGCAGCGTTTTCCTCAAAACACTGCGACGGTTGGAGAACTCATCAAAGGAAGCCCTTCCATTGGACCTTCCATTGCCACTGGCCTGCACACCCCCAAATGGCAGTCGGGGATTGGCAATTTGCACGACTGCTTCGCCGATTCCCACGGTTCCCGAACGGGTGGTGGACAACCACATGCGGGCGCGTTTCCTCGACTTGGTGAATATGTACAAGGCCAGGGGTTGGTCCCGGATGGAAGCAATGATGCCGGGCACTTCAGTGGGGTCATCCCACGTCAGAATGGGAAGGATGGGGCCGAAAATCTCCTCCCGCAGAATGCGCATATCCGAAGTGACATCCACGAGGATGGTGGGCTCCATAAAGAGGGCCGACCGGTCGTGACCTCCACCACATAACACCTTCGCCCCCTTTGCCCTGGCATCCTCCAAAGTTTCCACCAAACGGTCGAATTGATCTGCATTGACAATCCGACCATAATCGAGCGATGACGCCTTGTCTTTTCCGAACCAACGGTCCCAAACCGAGACAAGGGCTTCCACCATGCGGTCCTGCAAGCCGCGCTCCAGCAACAAATAGTCCGGAGCTATACATACTTGCCCGGAATTCAACGTCTTGCCCCACGCCATTCGCTGGGCAACTTCGGACATATTGGCGGAGGCATCAATGATGGCAGGGCTCTTGCCTCCCAATTCCAGGGTGAGGGGAGTCAAATGCTCGGCCGCTGCACGGATGACTTTTTGTCCCGTGACCGTTCCTCCCGTGAAAAAGATGTGGTCAAAGGGAAGCGAGGTCAAATGCGCGGCCTCCTCAGGCCCGCCCAACACGACCTTCACGAGGTCCTCGGAAAACACCTTCCGCATCCAATCCGCCATGACCCGAGACGTGGCCGGCGCCTGCTCCGGTGGCTTCACCACAACCCGATTCCCCGCTGCCAATGCCGCAATCACGGGCTTCATGGTCAGCAGGAGGGGGAAATTCCAAGGAGCAATGACCAAGACCACACCCTTGGGCTGGTTGATGATCTCGGAAACGGTACCGAACAACTGCAAGGGTGTGGAGCAGCGCTCAGGGCGCATCCATTCCCCCAGGTGCTTCCGCATGAAGGAAATTTCCTTGCGGATGGGAAAGAACTCGGTCAGACGGGCCTCAGGTTCTGACTTGCTCAAGTCCTGCTTCAAAGCATCCAGCAAGGGCTGCTCGAATTCCCGCAGTCCGTCCAACATCTGGGCCAACAGCGCCCTCCGCTCGCGCAGGCTGGACGCAGGGCGATTGCGATGGGCCGCCTGCAAGGCCTCAAAGGCCGCTGTGAGATCTGCGTTGCTCAATCCTTCAGCAATTCCTTGATGCTGCCAACGCTGCCCAGCATGCCACTCGCCTCATAGGGCATGAAGACCACACGCGACTTGTCGTTGGAAGTATCCATCATCTTCTCCAGTGCTTCCACATAACGCACCGCGATGAGATACTGGGTGGGGTCGGCCTTGGTCTTGGCCACCGCCTCCGCCACCTTCCGAATGGCCTCCGCCTCCGCCTCGGCCACCTTCAGGCGGGCCACTGCACGCCCCTCGGCTTCCAAGATGGCCGCTTGACGCTCGCCCTCGGCCTGGTTGATATCGGCGCCTTTCCGGCCTTCTGCCTCCAGAATGGCCGCCGTCTTGGTTCCCTCGGCTTCGATGATCTGTGCACGGCGGCTCCGTTCGGCACGCATCTGCTTTTCCATCGCCTCCTTGATGTCCTGCGGAGGATTGATGTCCTGCAACTCCACGCGGTTCACCTTGACGCCCCACTTGTTGGTCGCCTCGTCCAGGATGGCCCTCAGCTTGGTGTTGATGGTGTCCCTGCTGGACAGGCATTCATCCAGATCCAACTCGCCGAGCACGTTCCGCAGCGTTGTCTGGGTCAGCTTCTCAATGGCATTGGGCAGGTTGTTGATCTCATAGACGCTCTTGACCGGATCGACCACCTGAAAATAAATGAGGGCATTGATCTCCGTGACCACATTGTCCCGCGTGATCACACTCTGGCGGGGAAAGTCGAACACCGTTTCCCGCAGGTCAATGCGATCCAACATTTTGTAGGCAATCATCCGCTCACCCATGGCATCCTCCTTCACGTAACGCCAGATGCTGGAACGGGGCCGGTCGATGAAGGGGATGATGATGTTGATGCCCGCCGTGAGGGTGGTGCGGTATCGGCCGAGACGCTCGATGACCATCGCCTCGCTTTGTTTGATGATGCGCAGTCCCCGCACCACGACAACCATGGCGAGGATAAGGAGGGTAACGGAGATAAAAGAAAAGCCTTCCATAGGGTTGAGGAAATATCAGTTGATCGGTATGACGATGAGCACGTTGGATTCCACTCGCAGGATTTCCAAACGGTCACCCACGGCGAATTGATCGGGCGAATTCAATGCGGTCTGGCCTTCATCCCGACGGCCGGACCAGTCTTCAGGAAATTCAATGAGCCAATCGTCTCCATCGATGCGTCCCCGTCCCCGCCCGGTCTTCACATCGAAAGCCTCCGTGATGCGCACCTCCCTTCCCGGAAGGGCATCCACGCCGGTTGCGACGGAATCACCACTGAACCACTTGCGCATGGCCAGGGGACGAAGGAAGACAAGCGACAGGACAGAACCTGCAGACGCTGCGATGAATTGGTATTCCCAGCTTTCCGTGATCAAGCTGGCCAACCCGCCCGCCACGGCGCCGACCGCCAAAGAACCGAGAACCAATCCCGGTACAAAGGCCTCGCCAATCAACAGGACCAGAACGATCAAGGTCCACCCATGCCATTGCTCCATCACATCGGCAAAATAGTCCATGGCGCACAAGCAACAGCCAGCACTACATT